>NZ_JBNNTI010000008.1:0-111565 GCF_050278625.1 Viridibacillus sp. NPDC096237
TTTACAATAGTCATAAGGCATTCGCTCCAATCGGTTTAGGTTGTTTTGTCGCTACCATTATACCGAATTTGGGGAGGTGCCTGTTTTTTATTGTCCGAAAGACGTTGATATGACTGAGCTCAGAATTATGAAATTAACTCAGGTGTGAACATATTCAAAAGTCCAGCCAGAAATTTTTGGTTGGGCTTTTTATTTTTTTATATGTAGTTCTATTGTTTCTCTAAAAATTATTTTGCCAAGATTGAATGAAAAGCGTTTCCCAGTTATACTGTCTGGTGTTTTTTCTATATAATGGAGATAATACTTAAAAAAGGGGACTAACAATGACGCAATATCAATCAAGAGCAGATGTGAAGGTTGAAGAAACATGGAATCTTCAACATATTTATCCGAATATGGAGACATGGGAGCAGGATTATCAATCAGTTTTAAAGGATACTGAAAAATTAAAGCAATACGATGGGGAAATTAATAGTGCTCAGTCACTTTACGATTATCTAACTCTAAGTGAGGAACTTGGCTACAAGTATAAGAAGCTCTATGTATACGCTATGCTTCAGTCAGACCTTGACACAAGAGTACCAACATCACAAGCTTTGGTAGATCGTTCGAGTCAATTAGGGCAAAAAATAAGCAGTGCCACTTCATTTTTTATGCCGTTTTTATTAAGCCTTGAGGAAGATACATTGAAATCATACATAGAAGAGGTTCAGGGGCTGCGCTATTTCGAGGATGATTTACTGGATTCCTACCGATATAAGGCACATGTACTAAATAAGGATCAAGAAGCGATTCTATCCAAACTCGGAGAAGCACTTTCTTCTCCGCAAAAAACGTTTGGTATGATTAATAATGCCGATATCAAGTTTGGTATGGTTACAAATGATGAAGGGGAAAGAGTGGAGCTTACTCGGGGCATGTACAGCAAATTAACGGAAGATTTGAATCGCGATAAACGAAAAGAAGCGTATAAAGCGTATTATCAGCCATATTTGCAATTGCAAAATACGATTGCTAGTACACTGTCATCTGCTATTAAAAACAATGTGACACTTGCAAAAGCTAGAAATTATCCATCAGCTCTTGAGAAATCACTGTTCTCTGATGAAGTACCGACAACGGTTTATGAGAATTTAATCGCAGCTACGAAAGCGAATATCCAGCCGATGTATGACTATATAAAATTACGTAAGGAGATTCTAGGTGTTGAAGAGTTGCATGCTTATGATTTAAACGTGCCACTTGTTCACGAGGCGAAAGAAGAAATTTCCTACAAGGATGCATTTTCTATCATGCTTGAAGCGCTTAAACCACTTGGGGATGAATATGTGTCAACACTTGCAGATTTTAAGGGAAATCGTTATTACGATGTAAGAGAAACACCTGGAAAACGCTCAGGTGCTTATAATATGGGGTTGTATGGTGTTCATCCGTTCGTTCTACTAAATCATCACGATGATTTAGATAGTTTGTTTACGCTAGCTCATGAATCAGGCCATGCGATGCATTCCTATTATAGCTCAAAATATCAACCGCAAATCAGTTCGGGATATTCAATTTTCGTTGCCGAAGTGGCTTCAACTGTTAATGAAATTCTCTTAATTCGTTACCTATTAAAGACTACAACCGATGAAAATAAGAAAAAGTATCTTTTGAATCACTTCATAGATAGTTTTAAACGCACGTTTTTCACGCAAGTTATGTTTGGTGAGTTCGAAAAAATCACACATGAAAAAGCTGAAAATGATGAACCATTAAACGCAGAAGCCTTTAATACCGTTTTTGAAAAGATTTTCCGCGAATATAATGGTGTAAATCTTGTTTTTGATGAAGAAGTGAAGTATGGCTGGTCACGCATTCCTCATTTCTATCGCCCTTTCTACGTATATAAATACGCGACAGGTTATGCATCTGCAATCGATATTGCTGATCGAGTTCTATCTGGAGAAGAGGGTACACTTGAAAACTACTTAAACTTCTTAAAAAGCGGTAGTTCCGAGTATCCACTTGAATTATTGAAGAAAACGGGCGTGGATCTCACGAAACCAGAACCAATTGAAAATGCATTAAAGATATTCAGTGAGCTTGTAGAAGAGTTCGGTAAATTATCTCAACAATAATAGGAAATAAATTTGTTATTGATTAAAATCGAAAGCTTTAAAAGTAGTTTGCAAAGAGTCTTAGCACATTTATCAAAGAATGGACTCTAGCTCCAGCTGAAAAGAAATTTAGAAAATCAATTATAATAGATGTTTCTAACAAGTACCTTTAATTAGAGAGCAGTTACATTAACCTGTAGCTGTTCTTTTTTATTTTAAAATGGATTCGATTGAAAATTGTAAGTCATTACACAATTACACATAGCCCTAAATGCTTTTTCGCTATTACACTCTTTCAATTCGACTAGTACATGAGTGTTTTGTCGAGATAACGCTTATGTTGGATAGCTCTGTCTTCCATATACACATGGAGGATTGGGTTTTTTATTATGATTTTTAAGTCGATGGAGTTTTTTAGATAAGTTCGGAGGTAATCTTAAGTTGAGTTCAGCTAATGTTTTAAGGTTCCTGTAAGGTTAGCATTAATATGCCGTAAGATTAGCAAGCTATACTGGGTATTACAAAACAAAAAATTTTAAAGGAGACATATATGAATCCATCCATTTCAAAAAAAGATAGAATTATCTCATTGGACATTATACGTGGACTTGCTCTTTTTGGCATACTGCTTATTAATGTTGGAGCGTTTATAGTTATAACAGAAGGTGGCGCCTTGACAGACTACAGTGGCGTTAATGGAATTATTAGTACGTCGATAACAATCCTAGTTGAAAAAAAATTCTTTTCTATTTTTTCTTTTCTATTTGGAGTAGGTCTATATATTTTCGCTTCAAGAGCTGAAAGTCGCGGAGATAAACCTAAATTACGAATGGTACGACGTTTACTAGCTCTCTTACTTCTTGGAATTGTTCATTTTTTTATTTTTTGGGGCACAATTTTACCAATATACTCAATAGTAGGACTAATATTAATTCCATTTTATGCTACAAAGGTTTCTACAGTGAAAAAGTGGCTTTTTGGTATAGTAACTATTTACGTATTTTCTTTGATAGCGAAAGTTTTCTTACCATCTATCAAAATAGTCTCACCTATACTAGATTTCTTTTCTAATGATTTTATACTAATCTTTATCATGTTTTTAGCTGGGTTTTTAACGGCTAAATCAGGATGGCTAGTACAGATAAAAGAATTGTCAAAACAGATTAGATGGATTCAAATGATTACTTTTGTATTGTTCATTATTTCCTCCATCTGCATTTGGTACGCTGAGCACAGCGGTTATAATAATATGAAATTATTTGTTGAATTTGGAGTAATTCCAACAACAATGTTTTACTTATCAACTTTATTTTTAATGTTAGAAAATAAAAGTATCGAAAAAATATTGAAACCAATTGCACGTGTGGGACAAATGGCATTTACAAACTATATTGCACAAAGCATTATAGGAACGATAATCATTTCACTAATAGGCCTCGATGTCGTTTCGCCAAAGGATGTTGTCTATATCGCAACCCTGATTTATGTTATCCAAATTATTTTTAGTAATATCTGGTTCAAGTTCTTTCCTATGGGACCATTGGAGAAAGTATGGCGTTATATGACATATGGAAAGAAGAGATAAAAAACAAGTTCAATCTAGGCAGCATTTCATATATACAGATTTTTTAACCCTAAAAAGTGAAGATGTTAAGCCAAGAAATGGGTTGAAATATTGAGATAGTTAAAGAGTGGTAGACTTTAGTGGTCATCGCTCTTTTTCATTTCCCACTATTTTCTATTATAATAGATTAGTATATTAAGTTTTTTTAAATGAAACGAGGTTTAAATCAATGGAGTTAAATGTATTTCAGCAATGGGTGAAGGATTACTATAAAGAACGAGGTTGGTCTGATCTCAATATTTTTACAAGAATAGGCTTCTTAGCGGAAGAAACAGGTGAAGTAGCACGTGCAATTAGAGCAATTGAAATTGGACGAGATCGCCCAGATGAAGTAGTAAGTTCCTATGAGGAAAATAAACAAGAATTAGTGGAAGAACTTGGCGATGTTTTAGGGAATATTATTGTTATTGCAAATAAATACGATATACCTCTCGAAGAAGTTTTTAATGTTCATCAAGAAAAACTACATAAACGTTACAAAGGATAAGGCTAATAGGGCCTGTAAAAGTGCCTTACAGTATATAGTGTCTGCAATTGAACTATGTTGATTTGTATTAGCATTTTATTAGAGTTTACAGTAAAAAACAAAGCCACTCATAATGAAGTGGCTTGTTGCTCCATAACTTTGACTAGTTAGGTAATGATGTGAGGCTATAATATTTGATCATTAATAGCAGTTTCTAAAATATACTCTGGCTTTCCAATAATTCATTTTAACTTCAGGTTGTATAACTCTAATGTCTACACATTTACCAAGAACTTCTTTTTCTCCATTGTTCGATTCGAATAATAAACCATCTATTCCATTTACATTAACTTCATCCTCGAAATCAAGGATATCCTTAATGTTTTCTTCATTTTTAACAATTTTATTTTTCATGTGTTACTCCTTTCTGACTAACCTGGATCACTAAGCGACAATAAGATTTCAGGACCAATGTTTTTCCATTCACTCAATTACTTACTTTAATGACTCAACACAATCCATACCGCTCACTCTTTAATCGAATAATAACAGCCTTGCTTAGCTAAATCCTGTCCATCTATGCTTTGTTTAGACAATATCGCAATATCGTATGTGATTTTTTTTGAAGAGTTCCTATTTCGTAAGAAGTAACTACGATTTAATGATTGGATGCGCTAATGCAACTCTTTGGTAACGTCTTCTATATCTGTTGTTACCATAACAATTTGATGAAATGGAAAATAAAACAAATGCCTTCTATGAATAACCACATTTTCTTGCTTTTAGGCAAAATCTTTTGGAAAAATTATATGTGAATTCTTTCTATAAATTAATATGAAAGGTATTTTTTACAGAAGGGAAATAAAAAGACCGTTTAATTGAACGGTCTAACATCAATGAATTTAATTAATGTAAAACTAATTGCAAATGAGACAAATTGATTAGCAATTGTTAAATGCTTCACACAGCTGTTCGCTGTTCAATTCGAGATAGCAAAAAGAAAAACAACAGATGAAACCATTGTACGAAATAAACGATTATGATCCAAGTAGCCATTATTGCTTGTGCTTATAAGCTTTTATAATGGATTTATGCTATTTTAAAAACGAAGACATAATTCCAAACCACTGGTTAATAACAGTATTAAAAAAACTTCCACATAGATTGATTTGGGTTATTTGAATTGTGTTTTTTTAGTATAGAATGAAGTGTTTTTCGATTTAAAAAGTCTTTATTGACAGCCTATTAGCCGGTTTAGTTGAACAAAAGTTTTAATTTCTTATGTCAATAATGTGTGTTCTTTACATTTTTAGCGTTCTCACAAATGCTATACTTTAAAAAGGAAAAAGTTGCAAGTTACTGCCCGGTTTCTTAATTACTCCACTTATTTCAGAAACTTGCCTAAATATGATTGAAGCCGATTAACAAGAATTTTATTACTTTTGAGCAGGAAAAATTTTGTGAATGGATGTGTTATACATTTATAAAATAATAGTGAAGTAAATTTAAAATCTGGAAGATATGATATCTGTTAAAACATCAAGGTCTCGTTTTATTCTATCTGATGTTGATATGGAATTGTTCGTGCTATTGTTTAGAAAAATTATTTAGGGAGAGGTTATAAATGAATTTAGGGGATCCAATAGCAATAGGAAACACAGCTAAAATATATCTTTTCGAAAATAAGATTGTCAAAGTATTTAAAGACTATTTGCCGGATACAGAATCGTTATATGAAGCAAATAAGCAAAAATATGCTTATTCGTGCGGCATTGCTGTTCCTAAAGTGTTGGATGTAACGAAGATAGATGGGAAACAAGCTATAATAATGGAGTATATTAAAGGAAGAACATTGGGAAATCTCTTGTCTGAAAACATGAAACAAGCAGAATATTACATAAATGTTTCCATTGATATACAACGAAAAATCCATACGGTTACTGCAGATTCACTTGAACCAATGTCTGTAAGGCTTCGCCGTCAAATTGAATCAGCCCATAATCTGGATAAAAAACATAAGTCGGATTTAATAGAAAAATTGAATTCGATGACATTTGAGAATAGGCTATGCCATGGAGATTATCATCTATTTAATTTAATTATGTCAGATAACAAAGTGACAATTATAGATTGGGTTGATGCCAGCGCAGGAGATATACTTGCCGACATTTATCGAACGTACCTTTTGTATTCGGAATTTTCAACGGAAATAGCTGAGATGTATTTACGACTTTACTGCGAGAAGTGTGGATTTTTTAAATACGATGTTTTTCAATGGGCTCCGATCATTGCAGGAGCAAGATTAGCTGAAAATGTATCATCAGAAGAAGCTGAACGTCTAATGAATATAATAAATCATTACTATCTTAGATAATTTGTGTACTACTATTCATTTTATTAAAAAGAACTCAATTCCTATTTTTCGAGCTGTACAGTTATTTATGAGATAAAAGTAAAAGCCACTCCAAAAGTTTGGAATGGCTTATTTATTTATTTGTTTATTTATTTATTTCATGTTATCCTTTTGCCATGGTTTTTGAAAGCTTTGTCTTAATTCATCTGCAACACGAACTAATTTACCCCTCAATCCAACAAACCAAAATGGCGTTTCATTTATTTCACCATAATCCAAAGACTTTAATATTTTGGAGAACTTATATAAGTTTGCATATCTTTGAAACTGAGGAAATTGAGCTACTACATCATTTTCTAAATCTATTTTGGAGCGATATCCGTTCAAAAAAGATTGGATCAGTAATTTTGAATGAGGATTGTCATCGTCAATAAAATCATCAAGTGCTGTTACAATATCAAGTGCATACCAGTGATATATCGCATCATCAAAGTCGATTATATTGAAACTATGGTCCTTATCCTCTTCAAAAAAGATATTATCCAATTGAAAATCATAGTGTATCAATCCGAACACATCTTTGTTAGTAGGTAACGATTGAAGCCAATTCGTCACCCTACTTAGCTCTTGAAGGGCTATTTGTTCTCCTGTATGCTTTTTAAATACACTTTCCATGAATTGTACTGTGTCCAGCCAACTCTTTCTTCTTTCAGACACTGGCTCAAAAGTTTTTGACAAAAAATGAAGTGAGGCAAGTGATCTCCCCCATTCCTCCATCTGTTTTGCAGTAATTGTATCGGCATCCAAATTGATTCCGTTTGCTGCACTAAAGACAACGGCAATATACGTTTCTTCTGGTGTTTTTAGTGTTTCAATTAGTTTTCCACTTATTGATTGAATTGGTGTTACCGATGGAAATCCATTTAATTGTAAATATTGCATAAACTCTAACTCAGCTTTTATTTGTTCAATAGATTTATCCTGCTCAAAACTAAATCTCAAAAAATATTGAACCTGATTACGTTCAAAAGCATACACAAAGTTTGTACTTGCACGCCACAACTCCAAAGTTCCCTCGTCATATTCCCAGAATTGAACGAGACTCTGAGCGACTGCATCAGAAGCTACTCCTCTTACCATGTTTCCTAAATTCATCATCTTTTATTTTTCCTCCCATTACCTTTGAGAGGATTAAACTTTAGTTAAGAAGTAATCCCTCTCATTAGCATGCTATTTTGAAATTCTATCATTTTCAATATGTCACCCCTTCCTTAAGTTTCGGCTATAAAAACTAAATAGCCCTACATATACTAATTCTACATAAAATTACAAATGCCTCTTTTGTAATTTCTGCCCTGATAGGTTAATAAGACTTACTACAATAAGAAAAAGAGCTGCCGAACCATGTTTGTTCAGCAGCCTATTTGGTGAATCATGGAATCTCACTCAGCCTAATAATAAGAAGAATTTGCTTCTAGCTTTTCATAGATCCATTAGCCAAATATAAAAAAAATTTTGATATCATTGAATTATGTGAATTATTGTCGAAATATATCTATATATAGTTGTGGGGGAAAGCAAATGAAGAAGGAAAATTTACAGTTACGAAGCATCTCAGGGAAGTTAATGCTACTAATCACAGTTATTATACTTGTGACAGTTCTGATTATTGGCTCAATAATTTATTTTGTTGCCAAAAATCAGCTCTTAGAATCAAGTCAAAGAGAACTACAAAGCATTGTCGAGGGGTCCTATACTTCATTAGAATTGATTAATGAAGAAGTGGAAATTGGCAAAATAACACTAGAAGAAGGAAAAGAACAAGCGAGAATTATTCTAAATGGACCAGTAAATGAAAATGGAGAGTACGATTATCAAAAGTCCCGTTTTACTTACAAAGAAAATGGTTATATTTTAGCTTTTGACGAGGATTTAGTGTTACAAATCCATCCTTCTAAAATAGGTGGAGCTCCTGCCGATGAACTAAACAGAAGTAATCGAGAAAAGATAGTTGCAGGCGGCAAGTCCAAAAATGAATCAGATCGCTATGTCGTTTATTCTGACAGACAGCCAAATGGTTCTTTTAAAGATAAAACAGCCTATACAGAATATTTTGAGCCTTGGGGTTGGACTATTGGAATTGCTGTTTTTCAAGATGAATTTTATGAAGGATTAAACATTTTACAATATATTATCTTTGGTGCAACAGTTGTACTCATTATTTTAAGTTCACTTGTGTTTTATTTAGGTATTCGGAGGAAAATAAATACACTAAAAGAAGTAGCTGAAGCATCTACAAAAATTGCTGATGGTCATATAATTGTTACCAACCTACCTGAATCTAGTGATGAAATTGGACAACTTGCGACTGCTTTTAATAAAATGTCACAGCAATTAAGCACTCTCGTCAAAAAGACTAAAAATACTAGTGAGCAATTATTGGATTCAGCGACTAACTTATCAGCAATTTCAGAAGAAACATCTGCTAGTAGTGATGAAGTTGGTAGAGCAATTACAGAAATTGCTACTGGTACACAAGAACAAGCCCATGATTTGGATAAGATAAACCGAACAGTAGAGCTATTATCAAGTTCTATAGAAACCATGGAAAAACAAAGTAAAGTTATGTACGACATTACAAAACATGCAGAAAAAATATCATCCGAGGGAATTGGAATAGTTCATCAATTACAACAATCAAATACTGATTCGTTAGCAGCATCACAAGAAGTTAGTTATGAAATTAAGAATTTAAATAGTAAAATAAATCAAATTACACAGGTAATGGAAACAATTGAAACAATCGCAGAACAGACAAATTTACTAGCTTTAAATGCGAGTATTGAAGCAGCAAGAGCAGGTGAGTATGGTAGAGGATTTTCAGTTGTTGCCGATGAAATAAGGAAACTAGCAGAACAATCGAAAAATGCAACTCACCAAGTACAAGGAGTGGTTTCATCCATTGTTTCAGAAACTACTAAAACAGTTGAAACTGTAGAAGGAACAATGAAGACTGCTAAAAAGTTAAATGATGATGTAATTCTAACACAAAGTAAATTCAATCAGATGTCTGATTCTGTTAAACAAATTGTAGAATCGATATTAGCAGTTAATAAAGAAATGGACGTTATGGCATCCTATAATAACTTGATGAGTGAAGGAATCGAAAGTGCATCCAGCGTATCAGAACAGACGGCCGCTTCAGTACAGGAAATTGCTTCTTCCATAGATGAGCAAATTAAAGCAATTGCTGATGTTGCTATTGCTGCTGAAAAACTAACGGAATTAAATCGTGAATTAAATTCCTTAATGGAGCGATATACTTTATAAAAAGCTAGTGATGTTATTAACATGGTCTAAAACGGCTACAAAAGATAACCGGTTTAAATACTTTACAATTACTGAAGGTATTCCAGAGTGTTTGGAACTTTTGATGAAACATACAGATTATAAAACAAATGCATCGAGTCAAATGATTCGATGCATTTATTCTTTTTAGTCCCCCTTAAATCCCAAAAAATAATATCTATTTTTTGGGTGTTGTTCAACAATATGGCCTGTTTGTTGAATACAAGTTAAACAATACTCTTCAACTAACCTGCTCCTTTAGTACAATAAGTTCAACAAAAAAAGCGTTAATCCTTCTTGGATCAACGCACCCGATAGTTTAAGTACATTTTTTCACGAATTTTATTTTAATTCTGCTCAATACTTATCCTACTTATCTATTCTTTTCTTTATCTGTATTTGGTTCTATATGAGGAAAAACTACACCAACAGGTTCATTATTAACTATATACACTGTATACATTTTCTCTACTTGTGATGGAAGCTCAGTCCTCATTCCGGTTAAAAACTTTTCTGTATCAATATAATTTTTACCCATTACTTCAGATAAAAAAGAGATAGAGTTATTCTCAGAAATTGACCATACCTCATAATTCGGTATCGATACATCTACTGGTGTTGTAAAAGATCTCGTATATATAACCCTTTCGCCAATACTTTTCATTTTAGTTCTAGTACAATTTAAGCTATCCAAAAAAGTTTTAGGACACTCAAACTTTACTTTTTTCAGTTTACTGCTTTTTAGTTGAGTTAAAAGCTGGTTTATAAGCATATCTATTTCAGCAGCTTGATTATGTCTATTCTCTAAAATTTCTAAAATGATTACATTATCACCTTTTATGTAATGCACGCCAACTCTTTGTAATTTTTGAAGTAGTATATCCATTTAATTTCACCCCTTTAAAAAAATTCTTTACTTTTTTAAAATTTCCTTCTTCCGCTAACCTGAACCGTTAGTTTAATAAGAAAAAAGAGCCGTAGTCTGAACAGCTCAAAGATTTTCTTCTACTAAAGCCCCGTTAGTGAAAAATTGTATGTTACTTTTTTAATATTGGTTCAATACTCTCTCGTAGTCGTGAGTTAATCTGTCTTCGATGATACTGACCATGCGATGATACATGGGTTAAAACATCCCGTACTGAATTCTTAAACTCTTCTCCTTTACTATTTGTGTAGGAAATTAATTTATCTAGGTTTGCTAAATTAGTAAAAAGCCTTGTTAAGCATCTTTATTTGCATAACAAGTTCTGAACAGGCTTCTATATCGACATCTGACCAGATGGGCAGTCGTGAACTGTCCAATTTAAATTATCGTAAAAACAAACATACGTTCTACTCGTAGACTAAAAAAAATCCTTTTCAATATTCAAAGGATCAAAAAATATAAGATAACCATTATAAACTGTAGATAAGCCATAGCGCTGTAGATATCTATCTATAGCACTATATAAGTATTGTGGGGTTATTTCAAGATAAGTGCAAATGTCATCTTCGGTTCTGTGATCACCTACATAGCATTCAATTAATTTATCCAAGGAAACAATCTTTTCATAACCCCATCTTCTAGCTGTAAGTTCTAATTTTTGATTGCTGACACTTTCTAAATTCGTAATGTCTCCATAAGTTGTTTCATAATGTCCAATTTCTTCTGCTAAAACACAATGTTTTTCGTAAAAGCTTAGTCGGTTATTTATTATGATTTGTTTATCTATATAGAGTCCGGATAGCCCTTTCGGCATTAACAAGGATTCTTTGAATGTTAAATGTCTATATTGCGACATAAGTGATTCGTATAACATAAATTCACCTCACTATTTACGTTGTGATTTTATAAAGTCTATGTAGTTTTTGATAACCTCCATTTCTTCCTCAGTTACATCATCATCTATATGTGCTGCAATGGTCTCTATCGTTTTTTCTTTGGTTGATAATTCATTATGAGTCGCAAATGATGGGTCAATTCTCGATTTTTTGACGTTTAAGGCAGCGGCAATCTTCTCTACATTGCTAATATTAATGAGCGTTTTGCAATTTAAATAATCAGAAAGCGTACTTTTTGAAATACCAGATAACTCACTAAGTTTGATTTGATTTAAACCGTACTTTTTAAGGAGGTCTTTAATATTTTTGGCAATCTCCTTTTTAAGAGGTAAATCTCTGTCTAACATATTATTTCCTCCAATTACCCAAAATAGTTAAATTAATCATAATCGATTACACTTGAATGTGCAATTATAAATCCGGAAAAAATCGGAAATAATATAGAAAATTCGAAAATAATCGTTTTACAATCCGAAAAAAATCGGATAATATACAACTACATAGAAATAGTGAGTTGATGGAAGAATACTATCAGTTCTTTATAGGAATAATAGATGTAGCTACTCTATTCGTACTTGGCAAATTATCTTACACATTTATAACTAAATACATTTGGGAGGTAGTAGCATGAAGCAATTTAATCGTTTAGCAAAGATGGATTTTATAGAAAATGACGCGCAAAAAGAGGATGAAGTAATCCATCTTAAAGGTAAACTATTATGCAAAGTATTTCGTAAAGCTAAAGTTGGCGACTATATTCGTTTCCATAACCTACACCGTTCAGATGAATTTAAAGTTAATACAATAAACGGGAAATTGTATAAAGTGTTCAAGTCAGGTGGGTATGAAGATGGAGGAGTGTATTTTGATGAAGAAGGAATTGAAAGAGATGTCCTTGGTTGGGAGAGAAATCCGATTCCAGATGTATATGAAATATGCGGTGTGTATGAAAAGGCACCTTATATTCCTTCAAAAATTGTTAATAATCAACAGGATACATTAACAAAAGAAATACTGAATGAAATTGTAAGCAGAATACAACAGTTTTATATGTATAAAGAAATCTATCAGCCTCAGGTAATCAATTATTACTTTGGACTTGATAGTGCGAGTATACAGCTAACAGAAGATGCTTTTCTTTCAATTTTTTCAGATTATACATTCGAAAATTATGATGATCAGTATATGAAATTAACCGCTCTGATAAATGGTGTTGAATTATTTTGTCTGCAAGAAAAATAGCTTTAAATAGCCTTTTGTTTGTCGAAATTTATCAATCGATAAAATGATAATGATATGTGATAAATAGAAAAGCCGAGGGAATGTCCCTCGGCTTTTGTTAATAACTATAAGAAATTGATTTCCTACCAAGTATTTTTGTTTTTATTACATATGTAGTTGATTGGAGAGAAGGTGGCGACTCATGCGGGAAAAGTGGAACAGTCCAAGACCCTGCAGGAGCGTAGCGACGAAGCGGCTTGGTGCCCACCTGCGGAAAGCGTCCACCGTAACGGAAATCAACGGTCTTGATTTCATAAAATAAAGAGCATTATAAAACTATATCGTATTTCGTAGTAAAATGTCAGTTTCATAAAACTTTAAGAATATTATGTAATTATATTCAAAGAGTTATATAATGATAAAGGTAGAGTCATCGATTCTGGATTGTACAAAACCAATAGAAGGATAATTTAGGAGGATGTTTAAATGGCGAAACATAATTATAAATTTATAAAACCAGCTGCATCATTAATACTAGGAGCAACCGTTTTAATAGGATCTCTTGCTACGACGGAATCAGCGGATGCTGCCTCTTCAAAATATCAAGTTTCTAATAGTAAATTAGTAGTTAAAAAAACGGGTAAATCTGTAAAGGGCTATAAGCAATATAACAGTAAACTTTATAAAGACGGCAAGCTATATACAGGATTAAAAGGTGGCATTTATTATAAAGGTGGCAAAAAGGGTACCGGTAAATACAAAGGAGTGTATTACTCAAAAGGACGAGCTTATACAGGATTGAAAAACAACACTTACTATAAAGCAGGAAAATTAGCGACAGGTTGGTATGGTAAAGGCGCAGCTCACACTTATTATGTGAAGGGCAAACCGCTCACAGGAATAGCTGCCGGTACGGGCCGATATTTTAAAAAAGGTAAACTAAGTACAGGTTGGTATGGTGACGGAGCAAAACGCACTTATTATGTGCAGGGTAAACCATTAACAGGGGTCTCAGAAAAAACGGGGCGTTACTTTGTCAAAGGTAAGTTAAATGTAGGCTTAGCTTTATATAAAGGAAAATTATATAACGGTGACAAGCTAAATACAGGTGTCATTAAATACAAAGACATCTGGTATAAAGATTCTACGATTGCGAACGGCAAAATCACAACACCTGACGGCAAAGAAATTACAGTAGTTAATGGCGTAGAAAAGAACTACTCATTATCAATCATGCATACAAATGACACGCACGCTCATTTAGACAAAGCGGCAAAAAGAGCAACTGCGATCAAAAATATTAGAGCCGAAAACCCAAATGCATTACTACTTGATGCAGGTGATGTATTCAGTGGAACCCTGTATTTCAATGAATTTAAAGGACAAGCAGACCTGAAATTGATGAATTTAATGGGTTATGATGCCATGACTTTTGGTAATCATGAGTTCGATTTAGGCTCAAGTCCAGAAGGGCATCAAGCATTAGCAGACTTCATTAAAGGAGCAAACTTCCCATTCATTAGCGCAAACGTGAATTTCTCCGCGGATAAGCGTTTTACAGGTCTATTTACAGATTTAATTTCAAGTGAACCTGAAAAAGGAAAGATTTATAATGGTATTGTTAAAGAAATTAATGGAGAAAAAGTAGGGGTTTTCGGATTAACAACTGAAGAAACAGCAGATATTGCGAGTCCTGGAAGCATCGTCTTTGAAAATTATATTGCAGAGGCCGAAAAGGCAGTAAAAGCCTTTGAAGGTCAAGGCGTCGATAAAATTATTGCGCTAACACATATTGGTTTTGATGACAATGCGGAAGTAGATAATGATTTAACATTAGCAGCAACGGTAAAAGGCATTGACGTCATCGTTGGTGGACATAGCCATACAAAATTAACTGAACCTGTTATTGTAGATCAAGATATCAAGAAACAGAAAAAAGATCCAACTGTAATTGTTCAAGCCTACCAATATAGCGATTTTTTAGGCACGTTAGATGTAGAGTTTGATGATAAAGGTACAGTAGTCAAATCAAATGGTAAGCTCATCGATTTAGAACCTGTAGCAGCTGATCCAGAAGCAGCTGCAATATTAAAAACATATTCTGATAAACTCGTTGAAGTAAATAGTAAACCAATTGGCGCAGAAGCAAAAGGTGAACTGACAAACCCAAGAAAAACAAATTCAGAAGCGGGCAGTATTAGTGTACGTAGCAATGAAACAGCACTTGGTAACATTATAACTGACGGTATGCTAAATAAAGCAAAATCTAAAAATAAAGATGTTATTATGGCACTTCAAAATGGAGGTGGCATTCGAGCAGGTATTAACGCGGGTGAAATAACTGTAGGCGAAGTAATTACAGTACTACCATTTGGTAATACATTAGCAATAATGACACTAACAGGTGCTGATTTAAAACTAGGATTCGAAACAAGTTTTAAAGAGTACCCGGCAGAAAGCGGTGGCTTCCTTCACGTATCTGGTGCCAAAGTAGAATTTGACTCAAGCAAACCAGCAGGGCAACGCGTAGTTTCGATTAAATACAAAGATGCAAGTGGCAATTATACTGCGATCCAAGACGGCGAAAACTACACAGTAGCAACTAACGCCTTCACAGCAAAAGGTGGAGACGGCTACGATATCTTTGCCAAAGCATATGCAGAAGGCCGTGTAACAGATCTAGGCCTATCAGATTGGGAAAACCTAGCAGAGCATTTAACATCACTAAAAGAAATTAAACCAACAACAGAAGGTAGAATTGTAGATATTTCGAAGTGATTTAATGCAAAGCGGCCGAGAAACTATGAATCTCATATTCGTTTGAACAATTAATACAATTTATCCCCCTAATTTACAGATGAGGGCAACTTACGTTTTTAAAATGTAATGTTCTTCGATAGTAAACACCGGCACTTTTTGTTCGATTTTGAACAGAAAGTGTCGGTGTTTTTTTGTACTTCCCTCATTCTTCATTTAATAGCTTCAAGATACGTTTCAAACTCATCGCAAATATTGTTGTAGCTCCTTGTAGTTCCAGGCAAAATTAAACCCGTCGATTTTGCCGTATTGTGATATCAGTTGAATCTCTTCAGTTTGTGCAGACTGTAAATTATCTTTTCCTGAATAGGCTGTGTCTCCAATAACCGTATTAATTTCCATGCCAGTATCTTTACTTTTCTCTACTAATTCGATCATCATTCATCGCAATGTGCGTACTTGGTTTTAATGGGAATTTTTCTTTTATCATTTCATCGAATTGATAGACGGCTTTTCTGACATTATAACGAGCTTTTGTATCGTGGCATCGACGATTACGATAAGGGGTTAGGTGTAAATCGGAAAGAATGAAAAACTCAGAAAAACGATAAAACTAGTTGATTGGAGTGCAGGCGGCGATCCTTGGGGAACAAGTACATCTTGAGACCCCGCAGGAGCGTTAGCGACGAGGAGGCTCAAGGTTCGTCCCCAGGAAAGCGTCCGCCGGAACGGAAAATAACGGCATCGAGGAAAAAGCCATGGAAACGATTAATCATTTCCATGGCTAAAATTCATTGTATAGACTTTTTCAGTGCCCTCCTTCAGATTGGGGGATTTTTTTATGCTCTTAAGCTATAGAAAATTATCGAAAAGGGCCTCAGTGGATTTTACTATCAAGATCTTCGAAGAAAAAGGTGGGTTTTATTCAGTATGCTAGGAATATAGAGTGTATGATGTAATTCATCCTTTTCTACGTTTTTTTTGACATTTGATATTAATGCGAATTAATAAATATATTTTAAATGAGTTAATTGGGTATTTTTATCTATTTTTCCAATAATATAAAATAAGTATTTGATTTAGAACGTTTGTTCGTATATTATTGAGTTGTAAGTACTTACTAATAACAAACAAAGGGGATGTTAGTATGGTGAAAATTTTTATTGATCCAGGACACGGTGGGAGCGATTCGGGGGCTTTAGGAAACGGAATTCAAGAAAAGGACATTACGCTAAAAATTGGGACAAGGATTCGAGATATTCTCACAGCGGAATATAATAATGTAACGATTTTAATGTCTCGAACAAGTGACTCGTATCCAAGTCTCACGGATCGTACAAATACAGCAAATGCATGGGGTGCGGATTTCTTCCTCTCAGTCCATATCAACGCTGGTGGGGGAACTGGGTTTGAGAGTTATGTGTATCCAGGGGTTGGGGCACCCTCTACAACATATCAAACCAATATTCACTCGGAAATTATGAAAGTGAATCAGTTAACGGACCGTGGCAAAAAACAATCCGATTTACATGTTTTACGAGAGTCAAACATGCCTGCACTTTTAACTGAAAACGGATTTATCGATACTGCAAGCGATGCTACAAAGATGAAGAATGATACGTGGATTACGAGTGTAGCGCGTGGGCATGTAAACGGCTTAGTAAACTGCTTCAATCTTCCAAAGAAAGACTCTGCTACGTATCATACTGTTATTTCAGGTGATACAGTTTATTCACTGAGTGTGAAATACGGCAGCACGGTCGATCAAATCAAATCGTGGAATGGCCTTGATAGCAACTATGCAATTTATGTAGGACAAATTTTAAGAGTGAAATAGCAAAAAAATGTCATAAAAAGCACATCCAAATGGATGTGCTTTTTACCTACTCAGGAAAGGTGAGTGCAAAAAATTGGAGAAAATTGCAGAGGTTGATCATCTTCTAGATAATCATGAGGGGCGTATAAAACAATTAGAAGAGAATGACTTAGACAAAGAAAAACGTTTGAGAGCAGTGGAGCAGTCTTATCTGAAATTAGAAAATACGATACTGCAAGAAAATCGAGATACACGTCTGTTATTTCAAAATACCATTCAAAATCAGTGGGATCTTATTAAATCTCGTGATGCAGCAATAGAAAATGACAAGAGTCGAAATTTTGAACTAGCAAGAAGCAACCTTGAAAGACGAACAGAATTGGCTATGAAGTTACTTGGTACAGGAGGATTATTGTATTTATGTATCCAATCCATAATTGAGTGGATGTCTAAATGAAGAATTTTATGATGCTCACTGCAATCGCAGTGAGTATTTTTGTTTTTTAACTTAGAATAATTCCTCAATAGAAAATAATTATAGCTTCTCTCAGACATTGAAATAAATATAGACATTTTTCCTGAAAAAACTTTTGAATAATCCAAAACCTTAAGTGTTGCTCTCCCAAATTGAGTAAGTCCTGAAAAAAACATAAAGCCCGGTACGGTTCAATAACTCAAACATATATTGTATATAAGGTTTAGATGAACCGTAATTAGTTTTTTAAAGGGATTTTAGAGATAAATTGTAGTCTGATTAAAAAAGGGTGTTTCTAAAATATGCTCTCCCTTTAGCATAGTTAGCCTGTGTTTAATTGAAAAAAAGAAGGACTAACCTGTTATGTCGAGTTAATCAAATTAAACATATGTATTTAAGTGTATAAATAAAGAAGGATTTTAATCATCGACTGATAGACCGGTAGAATTTCTATACTACAATGGGTTGTTAAGTATTATTGAAGGAGGATGGTCATTTGATAGCAAGTAAACCTAATATTCTGCTGGGAAGCCCTGTTCGTCAAAGTCCTGAGGTTCTTAAGGAGTTTTTGTCATCGGTATCTAATTTGCCAAAAGATCAATTTAATCTCGATATTTTTTTTCTTGAAAATAATGAAGAATCTCTCTCGACCGATATGCTGCTAGAATTTAAAGAGCAGAATAATAATACACGAATCGAACAAGTGAAAGTATCTGATGTGTATGCTCGGAACGACCATACACATTATTGGAATGAACAGCTTATTTGGAAAGTAGCGGATTACAAAAATCAGATAATTGACTTGGCTATTGATGAAAATTATGATTATTTATTTTTAGTTGATTCGGACTTAATCCTTCATCCGGATACAATTGACTGGCTTCTCAAGGCGGATAAGGATATTATTTCGGAGATCTTCTGGACGAAGTGGCAACCAGAGGCACATGCACAGCCACAAGTGTGGGTATCAAATGAGTATACGCAATTTGACCAACAAAGAGGAGAGCATTTGACTGAGCAAGAAAAAGAGGCGCGTTATATGCAATTTCTCACAAAGTTAAGGATACCTGGAGTTTATGAGGTTGGTGGATTAGGGGCTTGTACATTAATCAGTAGGAAAGCCCTTCTAGCAGGTGTGAATTTTAAACAGATAAAAAATCTCTCGTTCTGGGGAGAAGACCGTCATTTCTGTATTAGAGCTGGTGCACTAGGATTATCCATGCATGTAGATACGCATGTCCCCCCATTGCATTTATACCGCGCATCAGATTTGGAACAAGTAGAAGCATATAAAAAAAGTTGGAAAACACCAAATAGCCAAGTACAGGTCATAACTAAGGGAAAGCCAAAACTAACGCTTTCTATGGTAGTGAAAAATGAAAGTGGTCGTTATCTTAAAAAGGCACTTGAAGCGCATCGGAAGTTTATTGATGAAGCAGTTATTATTGACGATGCTAGTACTGATGATAGTGTGGCAGTGTGTTTGGAAGTATTAAAAGATATTCCTATTCGGATGGTACAAAACGAAGAATCTAAATTTGGAAATGAAGTAGAGCTTAGAAAACAGCAGTGGGAAGAGACGATAAGTACGAATCCTGATTGGATTTTAAACTTAGATGCTGATGAAATTTTTGAGGATAAGTTCGCTGATGAAGTGCATAAATTATTGGAGCAGGATGAATTCGATCTTTATAGTTTTCGGTTATATGACTTCTGGAATTTGACCCATTATAGAGAAGATGAATACTGGCAGGCTCATCTATATTATCGGCCGTTCTTACTTAGATATCGCAAAGATTTTGACTACACTTGGAAAGATACACCTCAGCACTGTGGTCGTTATCCGCAAAATATATTTGATTTACCAAATAGCATTAGTCAGTTACGTTTAAAACATCTAGGTTGGGTGAACGAGCAAGAGCGTTTGCAAAAATTTGAAAGGTATAAAACTTTAGATCCCGGAGCTAAGTATGGGGATATTAGGCAATATACCTCAATATTAGACGGAAATCCTCAATTGATTGAGTGGCAAGAATACTAGAGACAATTTAATTATTTGTTAGAATTAAAAAATAATTAAACTAATCCTCTAGTCGTAACTTTGATTTGTGTATATACACCTCTTATCTGTTCAATACTTTAACGTAGAGGGAGGTGTTGAGTTGGAAGGGAAATTCTATACGGTAAAACATCGAATTCTAGAGATGAATTATGATGTACCATATGTCTCATCTGGCAAAAGTGTTGATACTTGGATTTGGGATGTTTATATTGTAGATAAAAAAGACAGTATTTTAGTAAGGATGGAATGTACAACTAGTGGGAAAAATGTAGCTATACCTTGGTATGAGGTAAGGAATATCAAATTAGAAGACGCAATTATTGACGCTTGTCGTTTTGAAATGCAAAAAGCAATTAAGTCAATTAAGTTTTAAATCCATTGTATATGTTGAAGCACACCTAAAATGAACTGCCTCGTAAAAGTTAGACACCAATCTAACTTTTAGAGGGCACTGAAAAACTTACGTTTTTAAAATGCATGTTCTTCAATAGTAAACACCGGCACTTTTTGTTCGATTTTGAACAGAAAGTGCCGGTGTTTTTTTGGTATTTCCCTTATTCTTCATTTATTAGCTTCAAGATACGTTTCAAATTCACCGCAAATATTGTTGTAGCTCCTTGGACTTCCAGGCCAAATAAACCCGCCGATTTTGCCGTATTGTAGCCATGTGGATTTTTCAACTCACTATTCTTCGCTTCAATTTTATAGCGCTTTTTCGCTAAGTCTTTGAATCTTTCCGTTTCTTGAAAAGTTGCTTGCTCTTCATGTTCGGTTGATTTTATGGAAACTGAATACGTTTTGCTTTTGGCACCGCCTTTATAACAGCCATCTTGTAATGGACAAACCTTACATTTTTCTATGTCAAAGTGATAAGTTTGTGTCTGATTTTTACCTACTTCTTTTTTATTTCTGTGATTTCAATTGAAGTTGGTTTTAATGTAAATTTTTCTTTCATTATTCCATCGAATTGATAGACGGCTTTTCGGACATTCTGTGATTTTACTTGTAAAAATTCTTTTGGTGACATCTTTAGGCACAATTAAATCGTAAAGGCCATATAAGGGTTTAGAGTGAATGTTTTTTGTTTGGAAATCATGGATAGTACCACCCTGAATTAGTCCTTTCATTATAAAGAGTTAGGTGTGAATTGGAAAGAATGAAAAACTCAGAAAAACGATAAAACTAGTTGATTGGAGTGCAGGCGGTGACTCCTTGGGGAACTAGCGAACATCTTGAGACCCCGCAGGAACGTTAGTGACGAGGAGGCTCAAGGTTCGTCCCCAGGAAAGCGTCCGCCGGAACGGAAATTAACGGCATCGAAGAAAAAGCTATTTTATGGAATTTCTCAGTGCCCTCAACTTTTACGGTTTTTTTTATGGCAAAAGTAGGAGCTGAACAACGTATTCAAGTGGTTTAATGAGACGAAATAGCAATCACACAATTTCTTACTTCTGAAAAGAGTATGTATCAATAATAGTAAATGGGAATTGAGAGGGAGAATATAGCATATACTACTGGACCGATGTGTAATTTACGTAACTTTAACAAATTAGAAAAGGGGGATAAGTATGCGGGGCAGGTTTTCCTTGTTATTGAAAGTATTCATGCTCATGGTCAGTTTTTTGTTGTTTGGCCAGACAATTGATGCTGGTACCCAAGATCTAAATCATTTAAGAGACAATATTGAAACGATTGTAAAAGAGCAGCTTGACGGAGCAGAAGTGAGTATTTCCGTTCAGCAAAAAAATTCTGGGCGTTTGATCTATTCATACCAAGGCGGTCAAGAAATCAAACCAGCATCGAATATGAAGTTGTTAACCTCAGCAGCCGCTTTAGATGTATTAGGTAATAATTATCGATTTAAAACACAATTGTTTACAGACGGTAAGATTATGAATGGTCTTTTAAAAGGAAATTTGTACATAAGGGGAGAAGGGGACCCCACTTTAATGAAAGAAGATTTGGAGCAGTTTGCGGAGAAGTTGAAGTCAAAAGGTGTGCATTCAGTGGAAGGGGATCTTATCGGTGATGACACTTGGTTTGATAGTGAATTACTTACGCCAGGCATTGTATGGGATGATGAACCATACTATTATGCTGCGCCGATTACAGCATTAACAACTTCACCTAATACTGACTATGATACGGGAACTGTTATTGTAGATGTGTCTGCAGAGTCAATTGATACAGCACCTACCATCAAAGTCACACCATATATCGGTGAAATGGAAGTCATTAATGATGCAAAAACAGTAAAAGAAAATGAAAAGAATACATTAGATATTACGAGATTGTATAATTCCAATCAAATTGCGATTAGCGGGAACCTGCCAATAGGTAAAACTGGGCGAGAGTGGATTACAGTGAAACACCCGACTATACACACATTATCATTGTTCCAATTGGCTTTAAAAGAAACCGGAATTCAGTTAAAAAGCGGTCATACGCTTAAAGTAATGAAGGTGCCTAAAAAGACTACTTTATTGGTTGAAAAAAGATCAATGCCATTAAAAGAAATTATGATTCCATATATGAAACTTAGTAATAATGGAATTGCTGATATTTTAGTGAAAACAATGGGGCGAGTAAAAAAGCATGATGGCAGCACAAAAGCTGGTTTAAAAGTTGTAAAATCGTATGGCAAATCATTAAAGCTTGATATGAGTGCATGGAACTTTGAAGATGGTTCAGGCATGTCTCATAAGAATAGTGTCTCAAGTAAGGCATTAACAGATCTGCTTTCCAAAGTTCAAAATGAAAAAAAGTGGTACAAAACATTTTATAATAGTCTTCCTGTAGCAGCAAATGCTGAACGCATGGTCGGAGGTTCATTACGTAATCGTTTTAAAGAGCCTTTAACAGCAGGTAAGGTTATTGCGAAAACAGGATCACTAAATGGCGTCAATACTTTAAGCGGATATGTGCAAGCTGATAGTGGGGAGTGGTACATTTTTAGCGTGCTTGTGCAGAATAAAGAAGACACCATTCCAACCATTGATAAAATAGTGTCCACTATGGCAAAAGAATTATAACTAGACTTAGCACCTTTTATTCCTCATTAAAAGGTGTTTTTGTTTGTATATATTTTTTTATCCAGTTTTTACTACTAATGAAAAGAACAGGTGCATAGAGTATGGGTGAGGTGGTTTTTTGAAAAATAATAATAATGATAAGATGGATAAAAAGGAACAGCAACTACAGCAATTTGTACGCCAAAATGAAGGGAAAATCATGACGTCAAATGAAGGAGCGAAAATCTCCAACGATGAAGATTCTTTAAAGGCAGGAGACCGAGGTCCGACTCTAATTGAAGATTTTCTTTTCCGTGAAAAGATGGCACATTTTGATCGAGAGCGAATTCCTGAAAGAGTTGTGCATGCCCGTGGATACGGAGCGTATGGTGAATTTGAATTGTATGAGTCACTAGAAGAGTTGACGATGGCTAAATTCCTTAATGATACTGCAGTCAAAACACCATTATTTATACGTTTTTCGCAAGTAGCAGGTTCTAAAGGGGTAAATGAAACGAATCGAGATGTTCGCGGCTTTGCAACAAAATTTTATACAGAAGAAGGTAATTTTGATTTAGTAGGAAACAACATTCCTGTATTTTTTATTCAAGATAGTATTAAGTTCCCGGATCTAATCCACGCAGTTAAGCCTGAGCCTAATAATGAAATGCCTCAAGGGCAGACTGCGCATGATACATTCTGGGATTTCATAGCAAATAATCAGGAATCTGCCCATATGGCAATGTGGATCATGTCTGATAGAACTATTCCAAGAAGTTTCCGCATGATGCAAGGCTTTGGCGTTCATGCATTCCGGTTTGTTAATAAGCATGGTAAAACTCGCTTTGTGAAATTTCATATAAAGCCCGTACTTGGCTTACGGTCACTCATTTGGGATGAGGCACAAAAGTTAGGTGGTGCTGATGCAGATTACCATAGAAGAGATCTATGGGAAAATATAGAACATGGTAATTATGCAGAGTATGAACTAGGTATTCAAGTGTTAGAAGAAGCAGATGAATTTAAGTTTGACTTTGATATATTAGATTCCACTAAATTATGGCCGGAAGAAGATATACCAGTTAAAATGATTGGGAAAATTACCTTGAATAGAAATGTTGATAATGTATTTGCTGAGACGGAGCAGGTGGCATTACATCCTGGAAATATTGTGCGTGGTATTGATTTTACAGATGATCCATTACTACAAGGGCGACTATTTTCTTATTCTGATACACAGTTTTATCGTGTAGGAACGAATCATCAAGAGTTACCGATTAATCGTCCTATTTGTCCTTTCCATAATAATCAGCGGGATGGTGCTTCACGCTATATTATCGATAAAGATCGAATAGCTTATCATAAAAACTCATTAGCAGATAATACACCACACACAGTACCAGGAGCGAAAGGAGGATTTGTCACTTACCCTTCTTTGGTAAATGGAAGAAAAGTGAGAGAAACAGCGGAAAGTTTTGAAGATCACTTCTCGCAAGCACGTTTATTTTGGAATAGTATGACACCAGTGGAAAAAGACCATATTATGCAAGCCTTTAGCTTTGAATTAGGTAAAGTACAAAGTGTCTCTGTAAGGCAACAAGTTGTGAATATGCTAGGGCATATTAGTACGGAATTAGCTACTGTTGTAGCTAATTCGTTAGGTGTAGAGGTTCCAAAAGTGCAAGAATCGCAGGTGAAAAAGTCGTCACCAGCCTTAAGTCTTTTTAATACTAAACTTTCTCCAAAAACTCTAAAAGTGGGTGTTATTTTAGATAGTGGATTTAATGGTAGGGAAACAAATTATTTATTGGAGCAGTGGAGGAAAGTCGGACTCCAACCCGTCATTGTTCACGAAGAATTAGGTGTAGTGAAAGGTACTGATGGAAGTGAATTGAAAGTAGATCAAAGTTTTTTAACGGGTTCGCCTTTACTTTATGATGGATTGTATGTAGGAGTGAGTCCAAATGCAAATGAAAACTTCCTATGGAAAACTAAGTCATTTTTAATAGATACGTATAATCATTTCAAACCAATTGGTGCTTCGAAAGCGGCTGAACAAATTTTAGAGTCACTAGGAATTTTAGGGAAGCCAGGTGTTTTAGTAGATGAAAATCCGCAAACATTTGCAAAGGAATTTATAGAAGCGATGACCATTCAACGTTTCTGGCAACGTGTATGAAATCAATAGTGTAAGAATTAGGAAATCCTTAAATTAAAGGGTTTCCTTTTTTCGTATAGGCATTTGTCACGCATTGTTGCCATTCGCATAAAATACGATGAAACGAATTATTTAAAGAAAAGAGGTTTTTGCTCAATGTCTATTTCTTACATGGATTTTACACAACCGAATGTAGAATTCTTTTTTGATCTAAATAAAAACAGATTATTTACACGTAACAATGAAAATTTTATTAATAGTTTAGGAAGAAATAATTTAAATACGCTTGGTGACGTGTCGCTCTTTGATATATTTTTAAGCAAAGATCGAATAATAGAACCGCATTATCACCAAAATGCTTCGGAGTTAGTATATTGTATTTTAGGATCAGCTGTCGTTTCTTTGATTAATCCTTTTACTAATAAAGTGTCACATATACCTATAACTCCTGGGCAAGTTGCGAATGTTCCGCAGGGTTGGTGGCATTGGGAAATAGCTACTAAAGAAAATACACATTTGCTGGCGATATTTGATGCCCCGTATCCAGAATATATTAGGGTCAGATCTCCTAACAAAAACACCAACTGAAGTGCTTGCATATGCTTATTGTTTAGATCCTAATCAATTAACAAAAACACTCGCACCATTAAATAATGAATCAATTCTTATTGGACCAACAGACAACTGTATAAAACAACCTAGAAAAACGAACATAGAACAACCAAGTACCCCAATGACAAATTATCAACCATATTATAATGCGGTACAGAATCCTTATTATTATGGAGGAGGACATTGATCATTCTTTGCATGTTGCTCATGTATAAAATCAAAAATTCTTTCGTAAATACAGTAAATAAAGGACAATATCGAAAAAAAGTGAAATTAACAATGTCGAAAGAAAGGGTGCTTAGTTGTCTTTTTTAGAATAGTTACCTTTTAATAATTCCAACAGCAATAAGAGCAATTTTGGGCATAACAAGATAGCTATAGAATTCGGTAGGAAAAGACAAAAGGACCGTCACCTAAGTGATAACGGTCCAGTTTTTATTTGAATAGATTAATGGTCGTGATAATGATTGGAATTGCAAAGACATCAATTAAGAATGCGCCAACAATCGGTACGATCAAAAATGCTTTGCGAGATGGACCAAAACGGTTTACAACTGCAGTCATATTGGCCATTGCATTTGGTGTCGCACCTAGTCCATGTCCGGCAAATCCTGCAACCATAACAGCGGCGTCGTAGTTTTTTCCAAGTATACGGAATAATACAAAGATACTAAATACGACGATAAATAATACTTGAATAAATACAATCGCAAATAATGGTAATGCTAAATCTGCAATTTCCCAAAGTTTAATACTCATTAATGCCATTGAAAGGAAGATGCCTAATGTCACATCACCAATTAAGTTTATACTCTTCATATGAACAGAATGTGGTTTAATTTTGTCCAACACATTTCGCGCAATGACAGCAGTGAACATTGCTCCAACATATCCAGGAAGAACAAATCCTGTAGCTTCGGAGAATAGTGTACCTAAAAATGTACCAACTGCCATACAGAATGTAATGATAAATATTTGGAATAAGAAAGACTCAGAAGTAATCGGATAGTCATCATCCTCGTGGCTTGCAACTTCTTCTTCTTCTGCAGGTTTTAAGTCATGTTTAGTAATTAAATATTTAACAATCGGACCACCGATAATGCCACCTGCTACAAGACCACATGTTGCAGCTGCAGCGCCAATAGTCATCGCTGAGGAGATCCCTAGATCCTCTAATGTTTGTCCAAATGCGGCGGCAGAACCATGCCCGCCTTCCATTGATACGGCGCCTGCCATCATCCCTATTAGAGGGTCGATGCCAAATAATGATGCGAGTGAGACACCAATTACATTCTGCATAAGCGCTAAAAAGCCACAAGCTAGCCAATAAATGATTAAAAGTTTCCCACCAAGCTTTACTAATTTAAAGCTTGCACCTAAGCCAACTGTCGTAAAAAAAGTAATCATAAATAAACTTTGTAAAGAAGTATCTAGTGAGATTTCTAAAGTACCTGTTGCTTGTAATGTAGTTGTAAGTGCTGCGAATAATAAGCCTCCAACAACAGGTGCAGGTATACAAAAACGCTGTAATATACCTATTTTTTTTATGAAAAAGCTACCTAACGTTAATAGAGCAACCGCTAAAAATACGGTTGTAATTTGATTGATTTCTAACATTTACCATACCCCTTTTTAAATGAAACTATCGCTTCGTTGACGAAATAAGCACCTAATTTAGTCGTTCTTCCCCCTTCGTCTAACGATGGATTTACTTCGCAAATATCAAATGATACTGTTTTCTCATGAGCTGTAACAAATTGAATAATAGAACGCACAATTTGGGGAGATAAACCAAACGGAGAAGGTGCACTAACACCAGGAGCATATGCAGCGTTTAATACATCGGTACATAGTGTCAGCAACACTGTGTCATGATTATCGATAAATTCTTGTATCTCGTTATTATAAAATTGAGATGTATCAGTAATTAGCTCATCTTCATAGATGTAGTGAACACCAAGTTCATCAGCTTTTTCGAATAATTCCATTGTATTACCATAACGTTGAATACCAAGTACAAAATAGCTTGCATTCGTATCTTGTTCCAAAATTTGTCGGAACATCGTGCCAGATGATGGTTCAACTTCATATGATCGTAAATCGAAATGCGCATCTATATTGATAATGCCGAGTTTTTTATTTGCTCCAATTGCTTCTCTAATGCCTAAGTAATGACCGTATAGAGTTTCATGACCTCCTCCAATTACGATACACTTAGATTTAGAATTCACAATGTTTGTGACAGCTTTACCTAACTCTATTTGAGCTTCTTCAAGATTTGTCGCTATACAAGCTATATTACCAGCATCCTGTAACCGATGTTCAGTTGATAGTACCCAAGGCAAACTTGATAATGAGGTTCTTATAGCATTAGGAGCAGCAGCTGCTCCAAGGCGCCCTTGATTTCTTCTTACGCCTTCTTCACATTCAAAGCCAATAATAGTTGAAGTGGGCGTTGTACTTACCTCAATTTCTTGAATATTAATTGGTTCGACTACTTGATGATATCTAAAACTCACTCTGTTAGTCGGATGGTCTGTACGTCCTTGCCATTGTTCTTTAGTAATCGTTGTATACATATATTTCACCTCAACGTTTAGAATAATGAAAATTGATTGTTAATTCATTATATATTTCATTAATTATAATTTCTAATATATAATTATTATAAAATAATAGTTAAAAACTATAAGTGGAGAGAGATAATTAGTATGGATTTAAAACGATTAAATTATTTCATCACAATTGTGAATAACAAAAGTTATTCAAAAGCAGCTGAAAAATTGCATATTTCGCAACCTTCCTTAAGCAATGCGGTGAAGAAGCTTGAACATGAAGTTGGAGCACCTTTACTTGAAAGAAGTACTCGGAAATTTGCATTAACTGATGCCGGTGAACTGCTCTATACGAGAGCAACAATTATGTTATCTCAAATGGATATTATGAATAAAGAAATGAAAGAAGTAATTGTTGGAGGAAAAGGTGAGGTTGTATTAGGTATTATTGATTCACTTAAGACTTGGCTACCTAAGTTGATTTATAACTATAAACAAAGCTACCCTGCAATGGTATTTAAGCTTTTTGATGTATTGAGTGTAGAGCATGTTAAACAAACTCTTCAAACATATAAATCACATGCAATCATTACGAATCAATTGATTTATGAGGAGGATATAGATTCGATTCCACTCTATAAAGAACGATTAGTAGCCGTATTGCCGCAAGAACATCCACTGTCAAAAAAAACGACTTTAAGCTTAGCTGATTTAGAGCAGGAGTCCTTCATTATTAGCACAGAAGGTTTTCAAACACGAATAGATATTATTAACGCTTTTAAGGAAGAGCAATTAAAGTTGAATATTCAATTTGAGATAGATCGTTTTGAAACAGCAGTTTCCTTAGTGAGAAATCATTTAGGGGTTACAATTGTCTCTGAAAATTATGTTATGGAGCCAATTGACAAGACAGTTATTCGAAGACCGATCGATCACCCCTTCCTTGAAAGAACTGTCTATCTAGCATATATGAAAAATCGCCATCTACCAGTGGCAATACAACAATTTTTGCAATCAGTTGAGGAACATTTTTCAACAAATAAGCCCTTGTAGTATATTTAACAAGGAGTCCTCGATTATATAGCAAAGAAGACGGTTATAATGGGTGGAAGACGCCTATTTTTAGAAAGAAATAGGCAGAGTTTCTACCTATATAATAATGGAAGTAAAATCCTTTTTATTTCAATATTCCATTGTCTAATAGGGAATATAGAGGTATAAAATGTTTTTCTGTATATACAACATATGATAAAATAGAATGGGAGAGTGAGCACACTTGCGAAAAAAACGACACAATATTCAAAAACAAGATAATGTCATTGTGTTTCCCGGAACTATTAACAAACTAATAGCTGATGGGCATCACTTTGCAGAGCATTATCAATACGACTTAGCTGTGCAAGCACTTAGTGAAGCATTGCAGTATACTGAAGGTGATGAAAGTACGCTTAGTGTATATGCTTTCTCCTTATATGAAATACGAAATTTTGAAAAAGCGAAAGAGGCATGTGAGAAATTGCTCGCAATAGGTCCTCATAAATACATAGAAGCGATGGAATTATATCTCACTGTCTGCATGGAATTGAAAGAGTTCAATCAGGTAGAAGAGTTAATCAGATCGTTACTTGAAGAAAAGGTCATTCCTGAGGAATCTATTCCTAAGTTTATTCGCTTACAAGAACTTAACGCCCGCATAGCAGAAAATCTTATTCAGACAGATGAGCCTATTGTCGATATGAAGATTGACAATACAGAGTTGCAACTGGAGCGCTTTTTCTCTTTATCTTATATGAAACAATTTCAATTGTTACAGAGTATTCGACAAGTGAATATTCGTCATATAAAAGAGGAAATTGTAGCTATTATTGAAGATGAGCGGATTCATCCATTACTTCAAAGTGAGGCATTGCTGTTATTAGTAAATCAACAGGTAGATACTACTGTAACGGTTACTAAATTCAATGTTCAGTGTACGGTTAATCCCGCTGACTTAACTGAACCAACTGCTTTACCAGTAACAAAAGTAGTAATGGCTGTTGTTGAAGATGACCTACAGCAAGAACCATCGGCACTAGATATGGTACAATATTTAATACAACGACATATTGTCGTAACTTATCCATTCGAATGGTTCGATTATGAAGCACGGGAAATAGCGGATGGCTACATAGATTTTGTACATGCAATGTTCGGAGAAGTAAAAGAAACTGACTATGACTTGATGGACTTTTTTCACAAGCTTGAGCAACTTTCTGAACTGCCTGATGTATGAAATAAGTTGAAAGTATAGCTATCTATGATATACTAAAATGGTTGTCAAAATCGTAAAAACGAATGAATGTCTAACATTTGAAATTATTTTTGGAGGTAGAATAAATGTCAGTAAAATGGGAAAAACAAGAAGGTAATACTGGATTATTAACAGTAGAAGTATCTGCTGAAAAAGTAAACGAAGCTTTAGATCAAGCTTTCAAAAAAGTAGTAAAACAAATTAACGTACCGGGCTTCCGTAAAGGTAAAATGCCTCGTCAAATGTTCGAACAACGCTTTGGTGTTGAATCATTATACCAAGATGCATTAGAAATCTTAGTAAATGGTAACTATCCATTAGCTCTTGATGAAGCTGGAGTAGAACCAGTTGATCAACCAGAAATCGACTTCGAAGCTATCAATAAAAACGAAGCTTTCACATTCACAGCGAAAGTTACTGTTCGTCCAGAAGTAACTCTTGGTGACTACAAAGGTTTAGAAGTGACTAAACAAGACACTGCTGTAACTGATGAAGAAATCGAAGTTCAATTAACAGAACAACAACAACGTCTTGCTGAGCTAGTTGTTAAAGAAGATGAAGCAATCGTAAATGGCGATACTGCTGTAATCGATTTCGAAGGATTCGTTGATGGCGAAGCATTCGAAGGCGGAAAAGGCGATAACTACTCTCTTGAAATCGGTTCTGGTTCATTTATCCCAGGATTTGAAGAACAATTAATAGGTGCAAAATCTGGCGAAGCAAAAGAAGTTGAAGTAACATTCCCAGAAGAATACCATGCAGCTGAGTTAGCTGGTAAACAAGCAACTTTCAAAGTAACTATTAGCGAAGTTAAAGGTAAAGAACTTCCTGAGCTAAACGATGATCTTGCAAAAGAAATCGATAGCGAAGTTGAAGGTTTAGATGCTCTACGTACTAAACTAAAAGAAAAAACTGCAGCTGAAAAATTAACTGCTTCTGAAACAGCTTTACGTGATGAACTAGTAGAAAAAGCAGCAGCTAATGCTTCAATGGATATTCCTGAAGCTATGATTAACACTGAAATTGATCGTATGATGCAAGAATTCACTCAACGTCTTCAAATGCAAGGTATGAATCTTGATCTTTACTACCAATTCTCAGGTCAAGACGAAGCAGCTCTTCGTGGACAAATGAAAACTGACGCTGAAAGCCGCGTACGTGTATCATTAGTTCTAGAGGCAATTGCTGAAGCAGAAAAAATCGAAGTAACTGAAGAAGATTTAACTGCTGAGTTAGAAAAAATGTCTGCTCAATTCGGTATGGACGCAGAACAAATTAAAACTGCTTTAGGTGGTACTCATGTTTTAGAACACGATATCAAAATCCAAAAAACAGTTGAGTTCTTAGCTAATAACGCAAATATTACTGAGTAATATTTAAATAGCACCATGAATTGATAGGACAAGGTACGTGGTTTTTAGCGTACCTTGTTTTATCACATACATAATTAACACTCTGTAATACTTTGTAATACATAGAGAGAATCATAAAGCAAATTGAAACATGAGTTACGAAATCATTATATTTGATAATGTTAACGTAATCTTGTAACATTATTGCTTGAATAGGGGTGAAATAATTGTTCAAATTTAATGACGAAAAAGGCAATTTAAAATGCTCATTCTGTGGCAAACCACAAGAACAAGTTCGTAAACTGGTTGCAGGACCAGGTGTATATATTTGTGATGAATGTATCGAGTTGTGTTCTGAAATCGTAGTTGAAGAACTAGGTACAGAAGAAGAAGTAGAACTAAAAGATATTCCGAAACCAAAAGAGATTCTTGCAATTTTGGATGATTATGTCATCGGTCAAGAGCGTGCGAAAAAAGCCCTATCTGTTGCGGTATATAATCACTATAAACGTGTGAACTCAAACAGTGTAATTGACGATGTAGAACTTTCAAAATCGAATATCGTATTAATCGGACCAACTGGTAGTGGTAAAACATTACTAGCTCAAACATTGGCACGTATTATTGATGTACCGTTTGCTATTGCGGATGCTACATCTCTAACTGAAGCTGGTTATGTAGGTGAGGATGTTGAGAACATTCTGCTTAAACTGATCCAATCTGCAGATTACGATATCGAACGTGCTGAAAAAGGGATTATTTATATTGATGAAATCGATAAAGTAGCCCGTAAATCAGAAAACCCATCGATTACACGTGATGTATCTGGTGAAGGTGTACAACAAGCTCTTCTGAAAATTTTAGAAGGCACAGTTGCTAGCGTTCCTCCACAAGGTGGACGTAAACATCCACATCAAGAGTTTATCCAAATTGATACTACAAATATTCTATTCATCGTTGGTGGAGCATTCGACGGAATTGAATCTATCATTAAACGACGTTTAGGCCAAAAAGTAATTGGCTTCGGTTCGAATGGTAAGAAAAACGAACCGGAAGATAATAACTTGATGAAGTATTTAATCCCAGAAGATCTATTGAAATTTGGATTAATCCCTGAATTTATTGGTCGTCTTCCGGTATTAGCAAGTCTTGAACAGCTTGATGCTGAAACGCTTGTTCAAATTTTAACTGAGCCTAAAAACGCGCTTTCTAAGCAATATCAAAAAATGCTGGCTCTTGATGATGTTGAACTTGAGTTCAATCAAGATGCATTATTGGAAATTGCTAAAGAAGCAATCGAACGTAAAACAGGTGCTCGTGGTTTACGCTCAATTATCGAAAACATTATGTTAGATGTTATGTTTGAACTACCTTCTCGTGATGATATTTCAAAATGTATCATTACGAAAGAAACGATTACAGAAAAAGCTCGTCCAAAACTTCTACTTGAAGATGGAACTGAGTTAAAATCAGACAGCGAAAAAACATCTGCCTAATCACTGATTGAAAAGCTGGCTTCGAATAAGTGCCAATCAGCACTACTCGAAAGCCGGCTTTTTTTAAATAAAATTCAGTCGATAAACACTTATGAAGAGTAAAATTGAAATGGTAATCATTTCTGCAATTAATAATGTTTGATTTGCGGGTAAATCGGACAAAATCTAATGGAGGTGATCACCCGCATGACTGAAGTGAAAAAAACGAAAAATATCCCATTATTGCCTTTAAGAGGTTTACTCGTTTATCCCACAATGGTATTACATATCGATGTAGGTCGTGAGCGTTCTGTTGCAGCTCTTGAACATGCAATGCTGGAAGATAATCTTATCTTCTTAGTCACTCAAAAAGAGATGAGCATTGAAAATCCTACGCCGGATGATTTATATACAGTCGGTACAGTCGCATATGTAAAACAAATGCTAAAGTTACCAAATGGAACTATTCGTGTACTTGTTGAAGGGTTAAATCGTGCGAAAGTCGTTGATTATCGCGATGCTGAAGAATTTGCAGTTGTGGAAATAGAAAACTTCGAAGATTCCAACACTGTAGATGCTGAAACAGAAGCCTTAATGCGCACTCTTCTTACTTATTTTGAAAAGTACTCAAAAGCTTCGAGTAAAGTAACAACAGAAACATATGATACTGTTGCTGATATTGAAGAACCAGGCCGCTTTGCAGATATGGTTGCTTCTTATTTGCCGTTGAAAATTAATGGTAAACAAGAGATTCTTAAAATCATCGACGTTAAGGAACGTTTAGAGATATTAATCCAACGTTTACATGATGAGCAAGAAGTCTTGAATCTTGAGAAAAAGATTAGCTCTAAAGTAAAACGTGCAATGGAAAAAGCGCAAAAAGAATTCTACTTACGCGAACAAATGAAGGCGATTCAAACAGAGCTTGGTGATCGTGAAGGTAAAACCGGTGAAGTTTCTGAGTTGAAAAAGAAAATTCAAGAATCAGGAATGCCTGAATCTACATTAAAAGCAGCGTATAAAGAATTAGATCGATACGAAAAATTGCCTGCAGCAGCAGCTGAAAGTGGCGTTATTCGTAGTTATATTGATTGGCTTGTTGCTTTACCATGGAAGGAAAAGACGGAAGATAGACACGATATTAAGATGGCAGAAAAAGTTTTGAATCGTGATCATGAAGGGCTTGATAAAGTAAAAGAACGAATTCTTGAATACTTATCAGTTCGACAATTAAAACAATCTTTACGTGGTCCAATTTTATGTTTAGCGGGGCCTCCTGGAGTAGGTAAAACTTCTTTAGCTAAATCGATTTCTGAAGCTTTAAATCGTAAATTTGTCCGTATTTCACTTGGTGGTGTACGAGATGAATCTGAAATTCGAGGTCACAGAAGAACATATGTGGGTGCAATGCCTGGTCGTATCATACAAGGTATGAAAAAAGCCGGTACAGTAAACCCTGTATTTTTACTTGATGAAATAGATAAGATGTCAAATGATTTTCGAGGAGATCCCTCAGCTGCTATGCTTGAAGTATTAGACCCAGAGCAAAACAATACATTTAGTGATCATTACATTGAAGAAACATATGATTTATCAAACGTATTATTTGTTGCAACAGCAAATGATTTAAGTACGATTCCTGGACCATTGCTTGATCGTATGGAAATCATTACAATAGCGGGATATACAGAGCAAGAAAAGCATGAAATTTCGAAAAAACATCTCATTCCGAAGCAACTAAGAGAGCATGGTTTAACGAAAACTCAATTGCAAATTCGTGACGATGCTATTATTGATTTAATCAGATTTTACACGCGAGAAGCAGGTGTCCGAGGCTTAGAACGTCAAATTGCAACACTTTGCCGTAAAGCGGCGATGCAAATAGTTGCAGGTGATAAAAAGCGTGTTGTAATGGCGGCAAAAAACCTTGAAGATATTCTTGGAAAACACCGTTTCCATTACGGACAAGCTGAAACAGAAAACCAAATAGGTGTGGCGACTGGATTAGCTTATACAACGGTTGGTGGTGATACTTTGCAAATTGAAGTATCATTAACTCCTGGTAAAGGTAAATTACAGTTAACAGGTAAACTTGGTGACGTGATGAAGGAATCTGCTCAAACGGCATTATCTTATGTACGTTCAAAATCAGAGGATCTGAATATTGACTCGGAATTCTTCGACAAACATGATATTCACATTCACGTGCCCGAAGGAGCCGTACCAAAAGATGGTCCATCAGCGGGAATTACAATCGTAACAGCTATTACATCTGCTATTACAAAACGTCCAATCCGACGAGAAGTTGGTATGACAGGAGAAGTGACGTTGCGAGGAAGAGTATTACCAATTGGTGGTTTGAAAGAAAAAACGTTAGGGGCGCATCGTGCAGGCTTAACGACAATTATTTTACCGAAAGACAATGAACGCGATATTGATGATATACCAGATAGTGTTCGTGAACAGCTTTCATTTAAGATAGTGTCAAACGCAGATGAAGTACTGGAAATAGCGTTAGACGGAGGAGAAATATGAAAGTTAATAATGTAGAAATGGTCATTAGTGCAGTTCGACCAGCACAATATCCAGAGGATGGTCTGCCAGAGTTCGCTTTGGCAGGACGTTCAAATGTAGGGAAGTCATCTTTTATCAATCGAATGATTGGACGTAAAAGCATGGCGCGTATTTCATCTAAACCCGGGAAAACGCAAACGCTAAACTTTTATAAAATTGAAGAGCAGCTATTTTTTGTGGATGTTCCAGGTTATGGGTATGCGAAGGTTTCGAAATCTGAGCGTGAGGCTTGGGGCAAAATGATTGAACAATATTTCACAAGTCGCCCAATTTTAAAGGCAGTTGTGTTAATTGTAGATATTCGTCATAAGCCAACAGTTGATGACTGTATGATGTATGATTTCTTGAAGCATTATAATATTCCAGTTATCGTTGTTGCAACGAAAGCAGATAAAATTGTAAAAGGTAAGTGGGACAAGCATAAAAAAGTTGTTAAAGAAGTTTTAGATATGGATCCAAATGATCCACTTATTTTATTCTCTTCTGAAAAAAGTATGGGTATGGACCAAGCTTGGGCAGAGATAGAAAAAAGAATGTAAGAGTTTCATATAAAGAGCGCAAGGTTATTTTCTTGTGCTCTTTTATTATGTATTGAATAGTTATGTGTTCGTTGGGGGAAAATAATTTCTAAAGCAACATAGTTGTTGTTCGACAATTTTTTTGATACACTTACATTATAATTATTCTAAATAAGAAACACTCTATTATCATTCATACGCTGTTCACAATTAAAACTAGCCGTGACAGACATTTATGCTATAATAGAAATCGTGAATTAGATGAACGTGAGAGGTGTATGATTTCATGCATACCATCGTAGTAGGCTTGAATTATAAGACAGCGCCCGTAGAGATTCGTGAAAAATTCTCATTTATTGAGAGTGAAATACCGAATGCTATGAGAGCTCTTCAAAATCAAAAAAGCATATTAGAAAACGTAATTGTATCTACATGTAACCGAACAGAAGTGTATGCTGTTGTCGATCAATTGCATACCGGACGCCACTATATAAAACAATTCCTAGCAGATTGGTTTAAAGTGCCTGTTGAAACTTTTTCTGCTCATTTATATATTCGTGAAGATGAACAGTCGATGGAGCATTTGTTCCGTGTAACTGCAGGAATAGATTCAATGGTACTTGGAGAGACACAAATCCTTGGACAAGTTCGTACAAGCTTCTTAAGTAGTCAAGAAATCGGTGCAACTGGTACGGTATACAATAAGTTATTTAAACAAGCAATTACATTTGCAAAACGTGCACATGGTGAAACAGCCATTGGCGAAAATGCAGTGTCTGTTTCTTATGCAGCTGTAGAGCTGGCTAAGAAAATCTTTGGTTCACTAGAACAGAAGCATGTTGCTATTTTAGGCGCAGGTAAAATGGGTGAGCTAGCGATTCAAAACTTGTATGGTAGCGGTGTTGGTAAAGTGACAGTCGTTAACCGTACATTTGAAAAGGCAGAATTACTTGCTTCTAAATTTGAAGGAACAGCAAAATCAATGCAAGAGCTCCAATGTACACTTCTTGAAGCGGATATTTTAATCAGTTCAACAGGTGCGACAAACTATGTTATTGACTCTGAATTAATGCAATTTGTAGAACGTTTAAGAAAAGGAAAACCATTGTTTATGGTAGATATTGCTGTGCCGCGTGATTTAGATCCAAGTATTGGCGATTTACCAAATGTCTTTTTATATGATATCGATGATTTACAAGGTATTGTTGAGGCAAATCTTGCTGAGCGTGAACGTGCTGCTAAGCAAATTTCGTCAATGATTGACACAGAAATTGGTGACTTCCAAGATTGGTTAACAACGCTCGGTGTTGTCCCTGTAATTGCTGCACTTCGTAAAAAAGCGGCAACAATTCAAGAGGAAACAATGCAAAGTATTGAAAATAAAATGCCTGATTTAACTGATCGAGAGAAAAAAGTGTTAAGTAAGCATACGAAATCAATCATTAACCAACTATTGAAAGAACCAATTTTGCAAGCTAAGGAAATGGCGAGTTCATCAAAAGCCAATGAACAATTACAGCTATTCCAACAAATTTTCGGAATCGAAGATGCTGTGCAAGATGAGGTGGAAAAGCACCAACTTGAAGAAAAAAATCGAATGCAAAAAATAGCAGAAGAAGCACAATCTTCTAGTCCTGGATTATCATATTAATGAAATTTTTTTAGGAGGCGTTTTCGTATCTGTATGGTAAACTAATAGATGCGAAATCGTCTTTTTTTTCGGACGAAAGTTAAATATAAAGGAGTAAGTTATGGCTGATTTGACGATGACAAGACTACATGAAGCGATGGTCGTCTTATATGCAATCAGTCTTGTATTCTATTTTATAGATTATTTAAATAAGGATGCAAAAGCTCACCGTGTTGCATTTTGGCTACTTTCCATCGTATGGGTTTTACAATCAGTGTTTTTAGTAATGTATATAGTGGAGACGCATCGTTTCCCTATACTATCGTTGTTTGAAGGGATATATTTCTATGCTTGGTTATTAATTACCATTTCTATTCTTTTACATTGTGTGTATCGAGTAGATTTACCTGTGTTCTTTATCAACGTAATTGGGTTCATCTTCATGACGATTCATACATTTGCACCATCGCAAATTGCACAGTCACCAGTAGGAGAAGCTTTAAGTTCTGAACTTTTATTTATCCATATTACGTTTGCAATACTTTCGTATGTGGCATTCTCGTTATCGTTTGTTTTTTCGACATTATATTTGATCTTATATAATGTATTAAAGAAAAAGAAATGGACGAAACAATGGTCGAGGCTTCCATCATTACAGCAAACTGAGCAAGGGATGACGGCTTCATTATTAACGGGTATACCGTTATTATTAATAAGTTTAATTTTAGGCTTACAATGGGCATATTTAACATTAGATAACGTATCTGTATTTGATGTGAAAATTATCGGTTCTTTTATTTCATTGTTAATATATTGTTTCATCATATATGGAAATCGAAAAGCAAAATTATATTCAACGAATTATGCATGGGCTCATGTGTATGCATTTCTATTCGTGATTATCAATTTCTTTTTAGGAAGCAGGTTGTCTGATTTTCATCTTTGGTATTAATAGAGAGGTTGGATTATTGTGAGGAAAATAGTAGTAGGTTCAAGAAGAAGTAAACTTGCTTTAACGCAAACTAATTGGTTTATCAATCAACTGAAACAGGCGGGGGTTCCGTTTGAATTTGAAGTCAAAGAAATCGTGACTAAGGGTGACCAAATTTTAGATGTTCAACTTTCTAAAGTGGGCGGTAAAGGTCTATTTGTAAAAGAAATCGAACAAGAACTTTTCGATAAAGGCATTGATTTTGCCGTGCACAGTATGAAAGACATGCCTGCTGTTCTACCAGAAGGTCTTGTAATCGGCTGTATACCTCCGCGTGAAGATGCACGTGATGCTTTCATTTCAAAAGGCCATGTGAAATTTGCGGACCTTCCAAAAGGTGCGGTTGTTGGAACAAGTAGCTTACGCCGTAGTGCACAATTATTAGTTCAACGTCCAGATATCAAAATTAAATGGATTCGTGGAAACGTAGATACACGTTTGGAGAAACTTGAAACAGGTGAATATGATGCGATTATTTTAGCAGCAGCTGGTTTAAAACGACTTGGCTGGAGTCAAGATGTCGTAACAGAATACTTATCTACTGAAATGTGTATCCCAGCTGTTGGACAAGGTTCTCTAGGTATTGAGTGTCGTAGTGATGATGCAGAATTATTAGCTGAACTTGCAAAATTAACAGACAAAGCAACTTGGGAAGAAGCACATGCGGAGCGAGCATATCTTGCAGCGATGGATGGCGGTTGCCAAGTACCGATCGCGGGTTACGCAAAATATGACGGAAAACAAATTGAATTAACGGGTTTAGTAGCAGCTCCAGATGCCTCTGTTATTTATAAAGAAACGTTTACGATGGAAGATGCTAAAGCAGTTGGAGAGGAAGTTGCTCGTATTTTGACAGAGCAAGGAGCCTTTGATTTAATTCAAAAAGTTAAGGCTGAGCAAGATGCTAAATGATTTACCTCTTAGCGGAGACAAAATCGTTTTAACAGGCACGCATGTTACAGCATCCGTGGAAAAGCAAATTGAACAATTAGGCGGTCAGGCTATACACCTACCGCTTATTACTATTAATGAGATTAAAAGTGACATGGACCGACAGTGTCTTGAAAAAAGTAAGCAGTATGATTGGCTTATTTTCACAAGCCAAAATGCGGTCCTTGCTTTTAAAAGTAAAATACAGCGTTTTCATTTCAATTTATCTGAGTGGTCATGTAAAGTAGCTGCTGTTGGTGCAAAAACAGCGGAAGCTCTTGAGGAGATAGGCTTTGAGATAAACTTTATGCCGTCAACTTTTAGTGCAGATGTATTTGTACAAGAGTTCCCTGCTGTTGCAGGAAACGGAGTATCTTGTCAGTTTTTTAAAGGTTCGATGGCAAAGGGTACTATAGTAAAAGGTTTATCTTATCATGTCGATGAATGGACTATCTATGAAACGGTTCAAACGACAGAACATATCAAAGAACTGCTAACTCTTTTAAAAGAACCGACAAATGTAAGTATTACCTTTGCCAGTCCATCTGCCGTAGAGGTTTTTACAAAGTATATTGCAAAGGTGATTGGTTGGCATTCATTTAAAGTTCTATCCATAGGGCATATCACTGAGCAAGCGCTAATTAAGGCAGGAGCTAAAGTTGATGTAAAGCCATCCACTTATACAATGAAAGCATTGGTTCAAGAGTTAGCTAATAGAAAGGAACATCTAAAATGAAAGATTTAACATTTAAAAGAAATAGACGTTTACGTCAATCTGCTACTATGCGTTCAATGGTAAAAGAAACATACTTGCATAAGGAAGATTTCATCTATCCGATTTTTGTCATGGAAGGCGAAAATATAAAAAATGAAGTATCTTCAATGCCGGGTGTTTTCCAATTTTCAATTGACCGTTTAGGAGAAGAAATGGATGAAGTAGTATCACTAGGTATTCCTTCAGTTATTCTTTTTGGCTTACCAGCTGAAAAAGATGAAGTTGGTACTCAAGCATTCCATAATCACGGGATAGTTCAAGAGGCAACTCGTTTTGTGAAAAAGAATTACCCAGAAATCGCTGTTATTGCGGACACATGCCTATGTGAATTTACTTCTCACGGTCACTGTGGTGTTGTGAATGGCAAAGAACAAATTTTAAATGATCCTTCACTAGATTTATTAGCAAAAACAGCAGTTTCACAAGCAGAAGCGGGAGCAGATATTATTGCACCATCTAATATGATGGATGGTTTTGTAACAGCGATTCGTAAAGGCTTAGATGATGCTGGATTTGAAGATGTTCCAATTATGTCTTATGCAGTAAAATATGCTTCAGCATACTATGGTCCATTCCGTGATGCTGCTGATGGCGCACCTAAATTTGGTGACCGTAAAACATATCAAATGGATCCTTCAAATCGTATGGAAGCAATGCGTGAAGCCACTTCAGACGTAGAAGAAGGGGCAGATTTCTTAATCGTTAAACCAGCGTTAGCTTACTTAGATATCGTACGCGATGTACGTAATAACTACGATTTACCAATTGTTGCCTACAATGTAAGTGGAGAATATGCAATGGTCAAAGCAGCATCTATTAATGGCTGGATTGACGAAAAACAAACTGTTCTAGAAACACTACTAGGTATGAAACGCGCAGGAGCAGACTTAATCATTACTTATCATGCAAAAGATGCAGTTCGTTGGATGGAGGGAAAATAATTCATGACACGTTCATATGAAAAATCAAAACAAGCTTTTAAAGAAGCTGTGAACTTAATGCCGGGCGGCGTAAATAGCCCAGTTCGTGCGTTTAAAGCAGTGGATATGGATCCGATTTTCATGGCTAGTGGTAAAGGTGCAATCATTACTGATATCGATGGCAATGATTATATTGACTATGTATTATCATGGGGTCCACTAATTATTGGTCACACACATCCTGATGTAGTAGCTGCTATTCAAAAGGTAGCTGAAACAGGTACAAGTTTTGGAGCTTCTTCACTAGTAGAAAATGAACTAGCAAAAGTAGTAATTGATCGTATTCCTTCAATCGAAATGATTCGTATGGTATCTTCAGGTACGGAAGCGACGATGAGTGCAATCCGTGCAGTCCGTGGCTTTACAGGAAGAGACAAAATTTTAAAATTTGAAGGAAGTTATCACGGACATGGTGATAGTTTACTAATTAAAGCTGGTTCAGGTGTAGCAACACTTGGTTTACCAGACAGCCCAGGCGTACCAATGGGAATCGCTCAAAACACGTTAACCGTTCCTTATAATGATTTAGAATCGGCTAAACTTGTCTTCGAAAAATTTGGAGAAGAAATTGCTGCTGTAATCGTTGAGCCAGTTTGCGGTAATATGGGTGTCGTTCCTCCGCTTCCAGGCTTCCTTGAAGGATTACGTGAATTAACATCAAACGCTGGCTCACTATTGATCTTTGATGAAGTAATGACCGGTTTCCGTGTAGGGTATCATAGTGCTCAAGGTCACTTCGGTGTAACACCTGATTTAACTTGTCTTGGTAAAGTAATCGGTGGTGGTCTGCCAGTAGGCGCATTTGGTGGTAAGCGTGAGATTATGGAGAACATTGCTCCAGCAGGTCCAATCTATCAAGCGGGTACATTATCAGGTAACCCACTTGCAATGTCTGCTGGTTTAGCGACAATTAGTCATTTAAAACCTGAAACATATGATTACTTTACAAAGTTAGGTGATCAATTAGAAACAGGTTTCCGTGAAGCTGCAGAAACGTATAACATCCCTCACACAGTAAATCGTGCGGGTTCAATGATTGGTTACTTTTTAACGAATGAAAATGTTATTAACTTTGAAACAGCAAAAACTTCTGATTTACAATTGTTTGCTGAATACTACGGATTAATGGCGAATGAAGGAATCTTCTTACCGCCGTCGCAATTTGAAGGTGTATTTGTTTCTACAGAGCATACTGAAGAACACATTGCAAAAACAGTCCAAGCTTTCCAAAAAGTATTCAAACAACTTGCTCGCTAATTTTATACTATAAGAAAAGGGCTTTCTCTATTTTGAGAAAGCCCTTTTCAATGCATATAAATACATAGATATTGTACATAAAATAGCTAATCTTTTTCATTTAGAGCATCTTCTTTAATTTCAGACTCGACAAACGACTAACTAACTACAACCTTTCAAACCATGAACATAACATAATGCATAATCTTTATACTACCTAGCATATAATCTATTAGATATATGAAGGAGGTCAAGCTATGCAACATATTTCCTGGGAAATTGCAGAAGGATTTAACTTTCCTGAAAGTTTTGGTAAACCGCAAGATACGTCAAATGTTAAAATTACACCTCGTTGGACACAGGAAGAGTCAGGTGAATCAGTATTCTTAACAGGTATATATCATATTTCTGCCAATGTAGCATTTGCGGAAGGAGAAGCACCACATCATGGGACTTCAACTTGGACAACAATAGAAGATCTAGACATGCAAGGTGAATCAGGTTATTTTGAATATGCTGTGCCATTACATGTAAATTTACCACGAGAACGAGTGAATAAAGACGTCCCTGTGGAAATCAAAGTAGATCATATAACGACAACATTCCAAGAGGATGGTAGCTGTCATTTTAACTGGCAGGCAACATGTCAGTATGAAGAGCCGCAAGTTGCTACTGCGCAAGCAGAAGCAGAGGTAGTAGAAAGTCCATCTACTACAACTGCAGAGGCAAGCGCGGAAGAAAAACTAGAATCCAATGCATTCTTATGGGATTTAGCAGAAGCCTATACGATTAAAACTTATCATTTAAAGGAAATCCGTAAACAGTAACCACCACAATAACGCTAAAATAAAAAGTAAGATAATGTCTCCTGTTGTCGGGATAATAATTACACGTATACCTTGGAAGAGACAAATAGGAACGATAATATGTCTACAGTAAAATCTTGTTTTCCGTAGCCAAGGTGGGAGGAAATAAGGATTATATTTTCTACGTGACATGAAATGTAGCCCTCCTTTCTAAAAAACTTGAAAATGCATCTTTTTTTCGATACAATTAGGTCATCTTAATATAGATGCATAGATAGGGAAGAGTAAAATGCATTGTGTTTGCCAAAGAGAGGAAACGTTTGGTGAGAGTTTCCGCATACACACATTTGAAGGTCGCCCTGGAGCAGTTTCTGTGAACCTGATAAAACTAGCAGAAGCCGGTTAGAAGCCGTTATACAATGAAGTGTCAGCACGTCTCTTTGTGTTGAAATAAAGGTGGTACCGCGAATTCAACTCCTTCGTCCTTTTTAGGCGATAGGAGTTTTTTATTTGCAAAAAACTACAAGATACTTCGTTGTTAACAAAAAAATAAAAGGAGGTCGTCAATTTGACAGAACAACAAGCGACATCAATGCCAACGAAATATGATCCACAGTCAATCGAACAAGGACGTTATGAATGGTGGCTAAAGGGAGATTTCTTTAAAGCACAACCTGAAAGTGGTAAAGAGCCGTATTCAATCGTAATTCCACCACCAAACGTAACAGGTAAACTACACTTAGGCCACGCTTGGGATACAACATTACAAGATATCCTAATTCGTATGAAACGTATGCAAGGGTACGATGCACTTTGGTTACCAGGTATGGATCATGCAGGTATTGCAACACAAGCAAAGGTTGAAGCAAAACTTCGTGAAGAAGGCATTACTCGTTATGACTTAGGCCGTGAAAAGTTCGTAGAAAAAACATGGGAATGGAAAGAAGAGTATGCAGGTCATATTCGTGAGCAATGGGCGAAAATGGGTTTAGCGCTAGATTATTCTCGTGAACGATTCACACTAGATGAAGGACTTTCTGATGCAGTAAAAGAAGTATTCGTAAAACTTTACGAAAAAGGTTTAATCTACCGCGGTGAATATATCATCAACTGGGATCCAGCAACTAAAACTGCGTTATCTGATATTGAAGTTATTTACAAAGACATTCCAGGTGCTTTTTATCACTTCAAATATCCTTTAACTGATGGAACTGGAACAATTGAAATTGCAACTACTCGCCCTGAAACAATGCTAGGTGATACTGCAATCGCTGTTCACCCTAAAGATGAACGTTACCAAAATCTAATCGGCAAAACAGTAACATTACCAATTGTAGGTCGTGAAATTCCAATCATAGCAGATGATTACGCTGAAATGGAATTTGGTACGGGAGCTGTGAAAATTACGCCAGCTCATGACCCGAATGACTTTGAAGTAGGTAACCGTCATGACTTACCACGTATTCTAGTAATGAACGAAGACGGTTCAATGAATGATAATGCTGGTAAATATAAAGGTATGGATCGCTTTGAATGCCGTAAAGAAATCGTTAAAGACTTACAAGACATGGATGTTTGCTTCAAAATTGAAGAGCATGTGCACTCAGTAGGGCACTCAGAACGTTCTGATGCAGTTGTTGAGCCCTATCTTTCAACACAATGGTTCGTAAAAATGCAACCTCTTGCTGATAAATCACTAGAACTTCAAAAAGATGAAGAGGGCAAAGTAAACTTTGTACCTTCACGTTTTGAAAATACGTATTCTCGTTGGATGGAGAATATCCGTGATTGGTGTATTTCTCGTCAACTTTGGTGGGGACACCGAATTCCGGCTTGGTACCATAAAGAAACAGGTGAAATTTACGTAGGTACGGATGCACCAGCTGATGCTGAAAACTGGAATCAAGATACGGATGTATTAGATACTTGGTTCTCATCTGCGTTATGGCCGTTTTCAACAATGGGCTGGCCAGATGAAGCAAACGAAGAATTTAAACGTTATTACCCAACAAATACTTTAGTAACGGGTTATGATATTATATTCTTCTGGGTTTCTCGTATGATATTCCAAGGTATTGAATTTACTGATTCACGTCCATTTGAAGACGTATTAATTCACGGTTTAGTTCGTGACGAACAAGGTAGCAAAATGTCTAAGTCTCTAGGTAACGGCGTTGATCCAATGGATGTTATCGAAAAGTACGGTGCTGACTCATTACGTTACTTCTTAGCAACTGGTTCTTCTCCAGGTCAAGATTTACGTTATTCAAATGAAAAAGTAGAAGCTGTTTGGAACTTCTCAAACAAAATTTGGAATGCTTCACGCTTTGCTTTGATGAACATGGAAGGCATGACTTTCGATGAAATCGATTTAACTGGTAAAAAATCAGTGGCAGATCAATGGATTCTAACTCGTCTAAACGAAACAATCGAACAAGTAACCACTTTAGCTGAGAAATTTGAATTTGGTGAAGTAGGTCGTCAATTATACAACTTCATCTGGGATGATTTCTGTGACTGGTACATCGAAATGGCGAAATTACCATTATACGGTGAAGATGAAGCAGCGAAGAAAACAACGCGCTCAGTACTAGCATATGTTTTAGATAATACAATGCGCCTGTTACATCCATTTATGCCATTTATCACTGAAGAAATTTGGCAAAACCTACCTCATCAAGGTGAATCTATTACAGTAGCTGCTTGGCCGACAGTGGATGAAACATTAACTTCACAAGTACAATCGGATAACATGAAATTATTAATGGACATTATTCGTGCCGTTCGTAACATTCGTGCTGAAGTACAAACGCCAATGAGCAAAAAGGTACCTCTTTACGTTTCAGCTAAAGATGCAGCAACACTTGCAGTACTAGAAGATAACAAAGCTTATCTAGAAAAATTCTGTAACCCAGAGCCGTTAACGCTCGGCGAAGGTATTGAAGCCCCTGGTCAATGCATGTCAGCTGTTGTATCTGGTGCTGAACTATTCTTACCTCTTGAAGGATTAATCGATGTAGCGGCTGAAGTTGAGCGCTTATCAAATGAACTTGAGAAATGGGGTAAAGAAGTGAAACGTGTTCAAGGTAAACTGAACAATGAGCGTTTCGTATCTAAAGCTCCAGATGATGTAGTAGCTGCTGAACGTGCAAAAGAAGCAGACTATATTGAAAAATATGCAACAGTAGAGAAACGTATTAACGAATTGAAAAATATGTAATCAAAAAAATCGCTCAAGTGTTTAACTTGAGCGGTTTTTTTGTTAACTAAAACAAACGATATGCGATAAACGTTTAATAAGTAAAACCCTCTGGATATAAGTTGATAGATATTTCAGTTCCATTGATTACGATTTTATCATAAAAATCAAGAGGTAACTATAACCAGGATGTATTGTAGTTATTAGTCTTTAAAATGGCTTATAATAGGAAAGTAAATAAGAAGAAAACAAGCACAATATACATACCAGGAGTGTTGAATAGTGTTTACAAATATAGAACAGTGCGTTAAGTTTTTATCCTCATTAAAAAAAGGTAGTAGTACTTCGATTCCGTTAGAAGTCGTTAAATCACTTTTACATCAGTTTGGGGACCCTCAACATACATTTAAGACAATCCATTTAGCAGGATCAAACGGTAAAGGCTCTACATTAAATGCACTAAAGGAAATATTAAAGTACAGCCAAGTTAAAAAAGTAGGTTGCTTTGTTTCTCCACACTTAGAGCGGATAAATGAGCGTATTACAATAAGTGACAAGCAAATATCAGATGAGCAATTCCTCTATTACGTTAATAAAGTATTTGCAGCTATAGATGAAAAGAACGGTGTTTATCCTAGTTTTTTTGAAATTTTGACGATTGTAGCATGCCTCTATTTTGCAGATGAAGAAGTAGATGTGGCTCTAATTGAAACTGGCATTGGGGGCAAATTAGATTCAACTAATGTTATTAATCCTCTCATTTCAATTATTACAACGATTTCTTTAGAGCACACTGCAATATTAGGTGACACTTATGAGGAAATTGCCTATCAAAAAGGTGGCATTATTAAAGAAAATAGACCTGTTGTGACAACGGTAGAAAATAAAGAAGCGTTAAAAGTTCTGCGGAAAATAGCTGAAGAGAAGCACGCACCTATAGCAATCTTCAAAGAGGACTTTGTGGCTACAAAAGTCACTCAAAAGGTACATGCGCAGATTTTTAATTATGCTAAAGAGGAATACGTAATAAATGATGTTGAATTACGTATGGCAGGACCCCATCAAATTAACAATGCTTCATTAGCTATTACGACGGCATTATTATTAAGAGATGCTGGATACTTTGATATTACAGAAGAAGCCGTTCGAAAAGCCTTAAAAGAAGCAAAATGGGCTGGTCGCTTTGAAGAATATGCCCATCATATCATAATTGATGGTGCGCATAATCCTGAAGGTACAGAGGCATTAATCACTACTTTAAAAGCGAAATTTCCAACAAGGGAATACGATTTTATCTATGCTGCTTTGCAGGATAAGGATCATCTGAAAAGTATTCAAATGATGGAGGAAGTAGCATCCTCTATGACATTTACGCAAATAAGTATGCCTAATGCCGCACCAGCTGCTGAATTAGCTGCACTATCACAACACCACCATACTCATTTTGATAGTGAATGGGAACGAGTAGTGAAACGAGCAACCGAGGAAAAAGAGGAAGAGCATGTATTAGTCATAACAGGATCTCTGTATTTTATTTCTGAAGTGCGCGCGTTTTTAAACAATAAAGTGAAGCAAAATAAATGAGGTGCTGACATGATTCCAAAATTAGATCATTATAAAGACAGATGGGGAGTATGTAGTGATGCCTCGATAAAACCAGGGTTAACAGCAATTACTGAAGCATTGCAATTAGTAGGAAATCCACATAAAAACTTATCAGTAGTCCATGTGGCGGGTACAAATGGGAAAGGTTCAACCATTACCTTTTTAGAGCATATAAGTAAGGCTCACGGACTTTCGACTGCTACTTTTATGTCACCGTGTATAGAAGATGTACATGACCAAATTAGGTTAAATGAACAGCCGATTTCGCCAGCAGAGATGGATATAGTATTTCGCATTATGGCGAATGCAGGGTTAGACGGTAAGTTAACAGATTTTGAACTTCTAACAGTAGCAGCTTTTCTGGCATTCGAGCGATTTGCACCTGACATTACTATTATTGAATGTGGTATGGGGGGGCGTTTTGATAGCACAAATGTTGTGATGCCTATTGTGTCTGTTATACCGAGTATTGCATTAGAGCATACGAATTTTTTAGGCTCAACCCTTGAAAGTATTGCAATGCATAAAGCAGGTATTATTAAAGAAGGAAAACCAGTAGTGACAGGTATTCTACCAGTTGAATCGATGGATATTTTTATACAAGAAGCCAAGAAACATCACGCGGCATTACTTATCTACACGGAAGATTTCAATGTTATTGAGGAAAATGCGACGGAAACATATATTGCTAATGATATACGAATAACGAATTTAACACGTAAAATGCAGGGGTTACACCAGCGTAGTAATATGGCGCTTGCAATTAAGGCATTTAATATCATTGCACAAGTGAATGGAGTTAAAACAAATGTCGATGCATTTCGGAGTGGGGTGCAAGGCGCTCAGTTATCGTGTCGCTTTGAACAACTCGCGCCGAAGCTCTATATTGATGGAGCACATAATCCAGCAAGTGCAAAAAGTTTAGTCGATGCGATCCATGAGCAATTTCCTAATGAACCCATCCATTTTATCGTTGGTATGTTGAAGGACAAGGATGTCCGAGGAGTTCTTGAGGAATTAGAAAAAGTGGGTACAACTTTTAGCTTTGTAGATGTTGCTAATGAACGTGCAATGGCTGCTGATGAAATTGTGAAAATGAGTAATGTAGAAAATAAATCGACAACATATGACATTTTGACTACTATTCAACAAAAGTTGCTGTTGAATGAAGTAATTATCATGACTGGTTCCTTATATTTGTTAGCAAAATGGCGAAAAATATTGCATGAAACATTTAATTGAATTGCATTAAATGGATGACTTTGGTAAAACGATTTGCTATAATTGCTTAAAAGTAGGCATAAATACTCACGGTGAGGGGTGTGAGAAGTGAATTTGTCACTAAAGTTCAAATGGACCGTCTTTGCAGTATGGTTGGCCACTGTACCAATTAGTTTATATGTGGTATACCTCTATTTCCCTCCGCCAACAAATATTGATTGGTCTGAGTTTATAGGTTTAATAGTGTTGGCAATCATTACAACCATTTTTCCTATAGTTATAAACGGGGTACCTTTATTTTTTATGCAATGGGTAAACTTAGCGGTTTTTTTGAAATATGGTTTATTTATAGAATTAATTGTATTCCAAATTGCACTAATTCCATTTTTATATCGAGCTAAACTACTAAAGCCAGACTTATACCGTATTCCTTGGAATTCGATTATGTTTTTCCTCGTATCATTTATTAGTGGTTTATTTTTTATCTTAATTGGTGGAAAATTTGGTTCGCTTAGTATACCTCATATTGTCGTATTCGGAATGATTTATTTATTAGTGAATACTTTTATAAATCATGTATTACTGAAATTAAGTTTAATCTTTATGAAAAAAAGAGCTCCATTTCTAACAAAAGATGATTATTGGGATTATAATAGTATGCTATTCACTTTTCCTATGGGATTAACACTATATCTACTGTCAGAATATGTGGGATTAATAGCATTTGTTTTACTAGGTATGCCATTTTTGATAGTGACTCAGATTTTAAGAATGTATAGTACTTCAGAAAGAGTAAATGAATACTTATCGATGGCAGCGCATTTTGGTCATCAGTTAGGGGATAGCTTAACGAGTGATGAAGTTGTGGATTTATTTATGGGTAAAACAATTGAAATCATGCCTGTAGATCATGCTTACATTATCGATATAGTTAATGGTCAACTACAATTCGCCAGGTCACATGAAAATGGTGTAGATACAGCTGTTAATGTTTCTCACGAAAATATTTTAAAAACTCCAATCAAAGAAATAATGAATACAGAGCAAACAATAGTATATAACCAACAGTCCGAATGGATAAGTATGGGGGCTGGCTTTTTACCCTTTGCCACGCAAAGTATAGTCATGATGCCAATTTCGAGAAATCAAAAAATGGTAGGGGTTTTATTGTTAGCTTCAAATAAGAAGAAATCCTTTGAAGAATATCAAATTCGTATATTGGACTTACTATGTTCGTATTTCGCTGTTTCTGTGGAGCGCTCACGATATCTTGAGGCAACGTTAAACAAAAGTGAACGTTGCGGGCTAACTGGGTTATATAATTACAGGTACTTTGAGGAACAACTTACATCTAAAATGCAAGAATTATTAGATGGAGAAATGCGTCAGCTATCGTTAATCATGCTGGATATTGATCATTTTAAGCTTATTAATGATTCATACGGTCACCAAAGCGGCAATGATATCTTATGTGACTTTGCTCGAACATTAGAGGAGGAAGTGGGAAATAGAGGGGTACTTGCTAGATTTGGTGGTGAGGAGTTCGTAATTCTGCTGCCTAACGTGTCTAAAAGTGAGGCTCTTCAATTAGCAGAAGAAATTCGTATGAAAGTGCAATTTAAATCATTTGAAATTGAATCGGATTTGAGTGTGAATCATATAAGAGAACATGTCACAATCACGACTAGTGTTGGTGTTTCAACTGCTCCTGAGGATTGTGATAGTTCTATGGCGCTATTACGAAATGCTGATAGAGCTTTGTATGTAGGAGCCAAACAAAAAGGTCGAAATCGCGTAGCAGAGTATCTAAAAACCTAAACAAAAGCTAAGGGGATTCTAGAATTCTCTTAGCTATTGCAGCATATAATGAATAGTAGTATACATATCCGTCAAACATTTTTTTAAAATATGAATGCCTGTATTACTATTAATATACTGTTGGAAATGCATAAAGAAAACGTGTAATTTAAATGAAAGGATGTACTTAAAATCAATCAACTTGAATATCTAAGCAAAGATCCTGGAAAAAGACAGTTAGAAAAGGTCCTTCGAGCACTCCAGAATATTGAACAATTAACTATCACCAAGATTAATCGCATTGTGATAAAAAATGATGAGACCATTACTGTAACTAATTTGTCTAAAAAAGATTTATTTGAAGGAATAACTAATCATAATAGCGAATCAATAACTACTGATGAAACAATACCCCTTAATCTTCCGTCAGCTAAACAACAAGTTGAGGAAATGCAGTATGAAACTCCCGTATTTACAAATGCATCTGAAGCGACCTTAATTAAGCCTGAGTGTATAACATTTGATGCATTACTAACCTCTCCAAATTATGATGATGTTTATGATTTTATTAAAGAAGTAGAAAGATTAGAACGCATAGTTCGTATAGATAAAATAAGTTTTTCGGTACCAAATGGAGATGCAGTTTTAAATGGTCTAAAAGAAACCATTCAAACGACATTGCAGCTCACGACTTTCTACTATAAGGATAAGCCTTGTCTACAAAAATATTTATAATAGGAGAATTGGAATATGAGGTTATTTACGAAAATCACAATTACCCTACTGGTATTCAGTTTTCTTGTATATGTGGGGGGTAAAGTATTAGCTGCTCCTAAAGGATCTACTATTGGTAATGTATCTATCGAGGATTTGTCTAAGGGAGAAATGAAGAAAAAATTAAATGCAGCTATAGTTGAATGGCAAGGTAGTGAAATATATATAACTGTTGGAGAAAAAGAAATTACTTTATCTGGATAAGATTTCCTTTTTGATGTAAGTGCCTCTATTAAGCAATATGAACTTAGTGTAGTACATAGTGCAGTGCTGCAAAGTAGCTTTGAAATTTTGGAAAGGCTCAAGCTAACGAAATTCCAATCTATGTGAATGCAGGTTATGAGGCGGTTGTTAATCCAGTATTTAAAAGGGACTTTCGATTTGTATCTCATAGTAAAGTACCTGCAAAAATTGTAGCCAAAGTAAAATCAGGTAAATTAAAAATTGAGCTATATTCACTTCCAGGAAATCCAAAAGTATCCGTCTTTGACAATGGCGAAAAGAGTATTAGGCCGCGGACTATATATAGATATTCTTCTTATATAGAAGAAGGAGAAAATATTGCCTCGTATTATGTGTATTGACTCTGTTGAGTATGAGGTGCCAAATATAGATGTACAAAGTTCAGAGACAATGGAAGATCTTCAGGCAACCGTACAACTCACGGTTCTTCTATTATGAGGGCCCACTAGGAGAATAAAACTATAATAAGAGGGATATAAATGATAACTATTTATGCGCTATTCTTTTTTATATTTGGTTTAGTTTTTGGTTCGTTTTTTAATGTCATTGGTTTAAGAGTGCCTAAAGGGGAGTCGATTGTTCGACCACCTTCACATTGTACAAATTGTCAAAGGCGTCTAACATATAAGGACTTAGTACCTGTTTTATCTTTTTTGTTTTTGAAAGGCAAATGCAGAAGTTGCGATGAAAAAATTCGCTGCATATATCCATTAATGGAACTCTTGACAGGTGTTTTTTTTGCCTTGGCGTATTTGGAATTGGGATTGAAGCCTGAATTAATTATCGCACTATTGTTTATTTCGATGTTAATCATTATTACTGTTTCAGATATTGCGTATATGTTGATACCTAATAGGATTTTATTGTTTTTTGGTGTGTTATTAGCGGTGGGGCGTATATTTATCCAGTCGGATCCATGGTGGAATAGTATTGTTGGTGCATTTGGAGGTTTTTTAATATTATTACTTGTGTCTATCCTGTCGAAAGGTGGAATAGGGGGCGGGGATATTAAATTATTTTTCATTATAGGACTAGTGTTAGGTGTTTTTTCGACATTACTTGCGTTATTCTTAGCTTCGGTCATTGGTTTAATAGCGGGTGTTATACTATTAATCTACCGAAAGCAGGGACGTAAAACGCCGATTCCTTTTGGTCCATCGATTGCAGTTGCAAGTATACTTGCTTACTTCTATGGTGAACAAATTCTCGAATGGTATATGAATTTGTTATTTTAACAAGATAAATTTTGTAGACAAGACGACAAGAGTCTTGTCTTTTTTTATGGTCATCATGCTACGGTTATTAGAGGGGTGATGAGATGAAATTTGAATCTAGAAATAATAAAAAAATGCTGCTCTTGTCTATGGTTCATGGTGTGATTATTGGTGTGGCAGGAGTATTTCTATTTTTCATTGCATTGCATTTTTTTGATGGACAAGCAGATGAACAAGTTAGTAATAATAAGAAAACTGCAACAAAAACGGCAACAACTGCTAAGGTTGATGACAAAGCATATACTTTTTATGCGCAGCAGTATGGTGTTTTTTCAAGTGAGCAATCAGCAACGGAATTCCTAGGTACTAATCCAAAGCTATATAACAGTGCTATCGTTTCATTTGGTGGTCAATATTTTGTATGGTCTGCTGTTGGGACAAAAGAGAAAGAAATTAAAGAAAGAGTAGATAAGGATTCTTTCGTAAAAGAGATTAGCTTTAGCGGTGCTAAGTGTGAAAATGCTGCACTTGTCGAAATGCCGAAAGTACTGAGTGCTTCAAAAGTGTCAAAGTTTACTTTTGATGGTTCTAAGAAAAAGATAGAGCCACCTTCTAATTGGGCTTCTAACATTGAAGCGGTGTCAAAGGTTTCTGATGATATTCTAGTGATTAGATTACAGCTAATTAGCCATTATACAGCTCAAAACAAATGTCTCAAAATTGGATTTTAAGGTGTTAATAACGGTCAAATCATGATTTTAACACTTTTGAAAAAAATGTCGTTTCGATTATGATGTCAAAAAAGGAGGGAATTGGAATGACTTTAAATCCAGTTACGACTATTGTTTTAGTGAGTCCAAGAGGCAACGCAGAGGATATCTTTTCTAGTATTCAGGTACCTTATGAGGTTGAGTATCATCATATAGCCATAGATTATCCTTCGACTACATCGCCTTTGGATTTTACTGTGTATTGTTCTTTTGTGACTTTGTGGCGGCAATTTATGGTCGATCATAATAAGGCATATATTTCAGTGAAAAGAACTATTAGTATCGATGGGGAAATTTTATGCCCCCCTACTACTAGACGGGCGGCTTATCGTTATTTAGCTAAATTATCAAATTGTCAACATATTGTAACGACAGCTATTGCTGTTAGGTATCTTGGGCAGGTAACAATGCTTGTGGTGGAGTCTAAAGTGAGGATGAAAAAGCTCTCTAAAAAAATAATTGAACATTATGTTGAAACGGGGGAACCTTTTGAACATGATATTGGTTATAATATACAAGGATTAGGGGCAAATTTATCGCAATCTATTGAAGGTGATTTTGATAATGTCGCGGGATTACCGATTAACGCTTTGCAAGAGCATTTAATTAGCAAGAAGATTCTCGTTGCAAAGGAAGGGGAGGTAGTCGATGTCTACTGACACTATTAAATCAATGATGATTCGCGATGTACATCAAGATGACCGCCCTAGGGAACGCTTAAAACGACAAGGGGCAGAGAGTTTATCGAACCAAGAGCTTATTGCAATATTATTACGGACAGGAACAAAAGAAGAATCTGTTTTACATATTGCAAATCGAGTGTTAACCTCTTTCGAACAGCTTCACGAATTAAAGCATGCAGCCATTGAGGAAATTATGTCTGTAAAAGGGATTGGAGAGGCCAAAGCGATTCAATTACTTGCAGCTATTGAACTTGGTAGGAGGATGTCGCAACAGCGAATAGAAGACCGCTATACTATCCGTTCTCCTCAAGATGCTGCTACATACTTAATGGCTGATATGACTGCTTTATTACAAGAGCATTTCGTAGTGTTGTTTTTGAATGTAAAAAACCAAATTATTCATAAGCAAACGATCTTCATTGGTAGTTTAAATGCGAGTATCGTCCACCCACGCGAAATTTTTCGTGAAGCTGTTAAACGATCTGCTGCTTCGCTTGTTTGTGCGCATAATCATCCCTCTGGCAACCCCGCTCCTTCACCAGAAGATATTGAAGTGACGAAACGAATTCAAGAAGCCGGCTATATAATAGGTATAGAGCTTTTAGATCATGTCATAATTGGAGATCACCAATTTATAAGTTTAAAGGAGAAAGGGTACATGTAACACTGTAATTTTTCATTCCTTTCCGTTATAATAAAACTTATGATTTAATGACAGCTAGAAAGTTATGGCTATAGAGAAAGGAAGAACATAATAGTGTTTGGATTAGGTGGGAAAGATGTCGGGATTGACCTCGGCACAGCAAATACATTGGTATTTATTAAAGGAAAAGGAATCGTACTCAGAGAACCTTCTGTAGTTGCGAAAAATACAAAAACAGGTGAAATCGTAGCAGTAGGTAACGATGCAAAAAATATGATTGGACGTACTCCAGGTTCAATCGTAGCAATCCGTCCAATGAAAGACGGCGTTATTGCTGATTTTGATATTACTACTACTATGATTCAGTATTATTTGCGTGAGGCTATGAAATCTTCAGGTGGAAACTGGAAGAAGCCGAATGTGATGATTTGTGTACCTTATGGTATTACATCTGTTGAACAACGTGCTGTTATAGATGCATCTCGTCATGCGGGCGCGAAAGATGCTTTCACAATTGAAGAGCCATTTGCAGCAGCAATTGGTGCTAACTTACCAGTTTGGGAACCAACAGGTAGTATGGTTGTTGATATCGGTGGTGGTACGACTGAAGTGGCTGTTATCTCATTAGGTGGTATTGTGACAAGTGAATCTGTACGTGTTGCAGGTGATGCAATGGATCAAGCTATCACAGCTTATATTCGTAAATCATATAATTTAACAATTGGTGAACGTACTTCTGAAGCTATTAAAATGGAAATTGGTTCTGCTAGCACTGAAGGTCCAGAAGAGCGCATGGAAATTCGCGGTCGTGATTTAGTAACTGGTTTACCAAAAACAATTGAAATTTCTTCTATCGAAATTGCTGAAGCATTACGTGAATCTATCTCTGCTATTATCGATGGCGTGAAGAAAACATTAGAACAAACTCCTCCAGAGCTTTCTGCTGATGTTATGGAACGCGGTATTGTATTAACTGGTGGTGGAGCTTTACTGAAAAGCTTAGATAAAGTTATTAGTAGCGAAACAAATATGCCGGTATTTATTGCTGAAAATCCTCTAGATTGTGTTGCAGTTGGTACTGGTATGGCGCTAGATCATATCGATTTAGTACGTCGTCAACAAACGAAAGGTTAAGGGGGTTTAGGCAATGCCACAGTTTTTCTCGAATAAGCGATTAATTTTGCTGCTTGTCGGTGTAATTTTCCTCGTGGCATTGATTAGCTTCTCCTTACGCGATCGTCAAAACGCCTCGCTTCCTGAACAAATCATTAAAGATACGGTCGGTTTTGGACAATCTATAGTGTCCAAGCCGGCGCATTATATAACAGGAATCTTTAATAATGTCGATGCATTATTAAAGACGTATGATGAAAACAAAAGATTAAAATCGCGTTTGGAAGAATTTGCAGTACTGCAGGGCGAAGTCAATGATTTAAAGATTGAAAATGACAAGGTCAGAGCTATAATTGATAAAAAAGCGGATTTGAAGAAATTCAACCCAATTCAAGCAACTGTTATTGCACGTAATCCTGATCAATGGGAAGAAAAGTTGATCCTGGACCAAGGGACGATGGATGGTATAAAAGTCAACATGGCTGTTAGAACATCTGAAGGCTTAATCGGTAAAATCGTGCAAACTACACCGTATACATCCGAAGTAGAGTTATTGACTACCAATAATCCGAACTATCGTGTATCCGCGGTTGTTGCAAATAAAAAACAAGTATTTGGTTTAATAGAAGGATTTGATGAAAAACGTAACGAATTAATACTAAAACGTATTGACTCTAGTTTGAATGTGAAAAAAGGCGATAAAGTTATGACATCTGGTTTAGGCGGTATTTTCCCGAAAGGTATTCTGATTGGGGAAGTAACGAAAGTTACTACAGATGATTATGGTTTAACAAAACTTGCTTATGTGAAACCAGCTGCTAATTTTTCAATGCTAGATCATGTTATTATTGCGAAAAGAGAATCTATTAATATCGATGGTTCTGATGGTAATAGTACAAATAATGACGAAACAAATAAAACTGCTAACACGACTGGGGATGGAGAATAATGGCACGTTTTCTAATTCCTCTAGTCGCTGTTGTGCTGTTTTTTTTGGAAACTGAATTCGCTCTATTTTCACCGATTGAGTGGAATGGGGAGTTAGCTTATTTAGTACCGAGATTTTTGATACTATATTTGATATTTCTTTCGATTTATTATAATCGGAAACGAGCTATGCTATATGGATTAATTTTTGGACTCTTGTATGATATCTTTTACATTGATATTATTGGATTATATTCATTCCTGTACCCATTTATTTGTTTTATAGCAGGTTCTACAGTAAAATATATCCATCAACATTTGTTTGTAACAACAACATTATCGTTACTATTAGTCGCTTTACTAGAGATAATCTTACATCAATTTTTCTTAATAATTTCATTTACGACTCTTCCATTTTCAGAATTTTTAAATCACCGTCTAATACCAACAATGATTGCGAACTCGATTTTCCTCATTATGCTTGGTTGGACGTTTAGATATTTAATACAAGCGCGCGTATTGCAAAAAGCAAATCAATCCATTTTATAAAAAATCGTGAGGTGACGCATTTGTCGACAAAGCAGCTAGTCTATATTAAAGGTACGAAGGATGGACTTGTGCTTCGACTAGACGATCAATGCGCTTACTCAGAGTTAATCGATGAACTTAAGCGTAAGGTGTCCGAAGAAGGTATGGAAGGTCAAGCTGAAGTACAGATTCAATTAGGAAATCGATATTGTGATGAAGAACAATTAAAAGAAATATTGCATATTGTTCAGCAATCCGAGCATTTAAAAGTTTCAAAGATTAAGAGCGATGTAATTTCTGTAGAGGAAAGTAATCGTAGAGTGGTAGAAAGCAGATCAGCTACTTATGTGGGTATCGTACGGTCGGGACAAACGATTCGTGCGGAAGGTGACTTAGTAGTTGTTGGAGATGTAAATCCTAATGCTAGAGTTGAAGCTGGCGGTAGTATTTTCGTCTTAGGGCGTTTAAAGGGAATTGCTCATGCAGGAGCAAAAGGTAACCGTGAAGCAGTTATAGCAGCGTCTTGGCTTGAAGCCACCCATCTACTGATTGCAGACTTGATGGAACTTATGACAAATGAATTAGCCGTTTTGTCTGAAACACCTGAAATGGAATGTGCGTACATACATTCAAATGGTCATATTATGATTGACCGCTTGCAAGATTTGCGTTTATTTAGACCAAATCTGTCTACGTTTAAAGGAGGAAGCTAATGTGGGAGAAGCAATTGTAATAACTTCTGGTAAGGGAGGCGTTGGTAAAACAACGACTACTGCAAATCTAGGAACTGCATTGGCCCTTCAAGGAAAAAAAGTATGCTTAGTTGATACAGACATCGGTTTACGCAACCTTGATGTTATCCTTGGATTAGAAAACCGCATTATTTATGATTTAGTAGATGCTATTGAAGGTCGATGTAAAATTCATCAAGCGCTTGTAAAAGATAAACGCTTTGATGAATTACTATTTTTATTACCTGCTGCTCAAACGACAGATAAGACCGCAGTAACACCACAACAAATGAAGCAGTTAATTGGTGAATTAAAAAGAGATTATGATTTTGTCTTAATTGACTGTCCAGCAGGGATTGAACAAGGTTATAAAAATGCTGTTGCTGGTGCAGATAAAGCAATAGTTGTAACAACACCTGAAATTTCAGCGGTACGTGATGCTGATCGTATTATTGGTTTGTTAGAACAAGAAGAAATAGAACCACCTAAATTAATTATTAATCGGATTCGTCCACATTTAATGAATCGCGGCGATACATTAGATGTGAACGAAATTACTACACACTTATCAATTGATTTGGTAGGAATCATTCCAGATGATGAAAATGTGATTAGCTCATCCAATAAAGGTGAGCCAATTGTGATGGAGCCAACTACACAAGCGGCTTTAGCATATCGCAATATCGTACGACGAATCCTAGGTGAATCAGTGCCACTTATGACATTGGAAGGTGAGAGTAAAGGCGTATTTGCTAAACTCAAATCACTGTTTTCTAAATAAGTGCTAGATAACCTCTTCCGTACTGGACAAGCATGGATGGGGTAAATATTGTTATCTATTAGTTGGGCTACTCCACATTTAAAATGTGTGGAGTAGTCTTTTTGTTTGGAAGTAATATGAAAGTAGGGAAATTAAACTAAGTACCGAAATACCGAATTTAATTATTCATTTTTCTCAAAAATCATAAATATATTGCCATAAAGTTTATATATAAATAATAGTAAAGTAGAAGGTAACGTTTTATTGGTTTGGAGAAACGTTCGCTCGCCCGTGGAAAGGGAGCTGTTAAGCTTCGGAGAGATCTATCCTGCATAAAAATAAAAAGACTGCAAAAACTCGTTTTTTTCGAGTTTGTCTATAGTCTGTAATGAAGTATTGACTCTTCTCATATATTGCAATAAAGAATACTATGAGGTGAAGATTTTGAAAAATAAAATGAAGTGGATTTTGGCATTCCTCATTACACTTAGTGTAGTCATGGTTTCAGTGCTTGAAAAAAATGGCACGATGCAGACGAATATTAAGCAAATTACAAGTTCTGGTGAAGACTTTGTTATGCTACGAAATTGGACAAAGGGTTTACTTAATCCGGATGGTAAACAAGATGATTCAATTACTGTAACAGCTCCTCTATATGAGGGAGAGCTCGCTACATTTTCCACTTTACAGCCTTTTTCGAACGGTACTTTACTTTCTTATAAAGAGAATATTAGTATCCGAGCAAGACAAGATGGACTTGTCATTTTTACTGGACATACGCAATCGTTAGGGAAGACGATGACTGTCATTTATGAAAATGGAGAAAATGTTACGTATGGTTTTCTAGATGAGTTGACAATACTACCATATACCTCCATTAAAGAGGGAGAAACAATTTCGAATTTAACGTCAGGTCGACTTTATTTACAAGTTGAGAAAAAGGGGACTATGCTTGATTCAACTGCGATAAAAGAGTGGATGAAGTGAGGATGAAAATAAAGTTACAGAAATTTCGCATACATCCAACAATGATACCGATAATAATTATATTGTTGTTATCAGGTAATGTAGCTCATTATGCCATGATTCTTGGCTCATTGCTTTGGCATGAGTGTGGTCATTTAATAGCTGCAAGTAAGTATAAGCTTATAATTGAAGGTTGTACGATCATGCCTTATGGTGGGGAAATTAGACTTTCGAAAACACAGAGGATTCGTAAAAAGCATAGGTTGGTAGTTGCGGCTGCCGGACCTATTGCTACTTCTTTTCTCTTAATTATGGCTCTATTCATACCAGGGCCTCTTCAAGAACCGCTAATATACATACAGTGCTTTATTTTATTTATCAATTTATTGCCGATTTGGCCGTTGGATGGCGGTCGTATAGTTGAAATCTTAATAAGTGGAAAACAACCAATGTATGAAATACATGAGTTTTTTTTAAAGTATTCAATAATCACTTGTTTAGCGGTTTTGGTATGCTGTATTTTATTTTTACCAAAATCCGTTTTTTTGCTCTTTTTATTTCTATTTATTTTATTTCAAAATATAAAAGAGTGGCGATATCGAAAATATACTAAAGCATTTGAAAAGTATGCGTTGAATATATTGACTTAGTAGATTCTATGTGGTAGTATTTTAATGTTATTGTTTGTAGCACCCGTGCTACTACAACCGCGCTGAAAAGGTTTTAAGTATCTTTCGGGATCACCTGATTGAGGGCGAGTCTGAGTTATAAGAGGAGGTGCAGATATGTACGCAATTATCGAAACTGGTGGTAAACAAATCAAAGTTGAAGCTGGCCAAGAAATCTACGTTGAGAAATTAAACGCAGAAGATGGTGAAGTGGTTACTTTTGACAAAGTTTTATTCGTAGGTGGCGAAGCAGTTAAAGTTGGTGCTCCATTCGTGGCAGGCGCTACTGTAACAGCTAAAGTTGAAAAACACGGTCGTCAAAAGAAAATCGTTGTTTTCAAACTTAAAGCTAAGAAAAACTACCGTCGTAAACAAGGTCACCGTCAACCTTACACTAAATTAGTAGTTGAAGCTATCAACGCTTAATAGTGAGGTGATTAAATGATCCAAGTAACGATTAATCACGATGAAAAAAGACATGTATCTTCATTTGAAATGAAAGGTCACGCAGACTTTGATGAACATGGTAAAGATTTAGTATGTGCATCAGCATCAACAGTTGCCTTTGGCGGTGTTAATGCCATGTACAAAATACTAAAGGTTGAGCCGACTATTCAGCAAGATGGTGAAGGTGGATACCTCCACGTCACATTGCCAGCCGATTTAGATGAAGAATTAGACAGTCAATTACAACTTATTGTTCGAACAATGATTACACAGTTGGAATCAATTGTGGAAAGTCGTGGGAGTTACGGACAATATATTCAGATATCATATTCCCAAATGTAGGAGGTGGAACAGATGATGTTATTAACTTTAGATCTTCAGTTTTTCGCTTCGAAAAAAGGGGTAGGTTCTACTAAGAACGGTCGTGACTCTGAGTCAAAACGCCTTGGAGCTAAACGTGCTGATGGTCAATTCGTTTCTGGTGGATCAATTCTTTACCGTCAACGCGGTACTAAAATTTATCCAGGTGAAAACGTTGGCCGCGGTGGAGACGATACACTTTTTGCAAAAGTTGACGGCGTAGTTAAATTCGAACGCTACGGTCGCGACAAGAAAAAAGTAAGTGTATACCCTGTCGCTCAAGAAGCTTAATTTCAAAAGCTAAGGACTGCATTTATTGCAGTCCTTTTTCATGCACTGGTAAAAAGTATGTTTTTAGTAACCAGTTCCTGTTCTAAATCGGCTTTCGCTCAAGTTAGCGGAAGCCTTGTTTTTCTAATGCGAGAAAAACCGATGAAAAATTGGTATACTGAAGACTGAACATCTTATTGGAGGAGTGTGTACAATGACTGAAAAGCCTCTCACCGTAAATGAAGTGCTACGCTTTGCACACCATGATTTTTTAAATCAGCTTCAACTAATAAAGATTAATTTGGATATGGGACGTGTTGAGGGCTCAAAGGAAGTTATTTCTGGAGTGGCCGAACAATGCCGTATTTTTTTCAATATTAATCAATTAGGATTACCAAAAACGATTGAATGGTTACACACATTGAAATGGCGTTATCCGTCCTATCAAGTGACAATTCAAAGTAACGTTGACTCTGAGGTAGATATAGCATTAGATAGACCAATCAAAGATCATTTAGAGCGGACTGTCTCCTATGTATATTCTTCATTAAACCCATATATAGAGCAAAATCTATCACTTCACATCAACTCAACGCAAGAAAAATTAAAAATTTCATTTCATTTAAAGGGCTCATGGGATATGAAGCCATTCGAAGAAAAATTAGAGCATCAATCAATAATGATTAAAAATAATCATTATACAAATGAAGATTGGTGTTATTGCATAGAAGTAAGCAAGGAGGGTATTTAAATGTTTGTTGATCACGTAAAGGTCTTTGTTAAAGGTGGAGACGGCGGAGATGGTATGGTAGCTTTCCGTCGCGAAAAATTTATACCAAATGGTGGCCCAGCAGGTGGCGATGGTGGTAACGGTGGGGACTTAATCTTTATTGTTGAAGAAGGTCTACGTACATTAATGGATTTCCGTTATAAACGTCATTTCAAAGCAGAACGCGGTAATCATGGTATGAGTAAAAACCAACATGGTAAAAATGCAGGAGATTATTATGTAAAAGTGCCACCTGGTACAATTGTAACTTCTGAAGAAGATGGACGAGTTATTGCTGATTTAGTAGAACACGGTCAAACGGCTATTATTGCTCGCGGTGGACGTGGAGGACGAGGAAACTCTCGTTTTGCAACACCATCTAATCCTGCGCCAGAACTTTCTGAAAAAGGCGAGCCAGGACAAGAGCTTAATGTTATATTAGAGTTAAAGGTATTAGCTGATGTAGGCTTAGTCGGTTTCCCAAGTGTAGGTAAATCAACATTACTATCAGTTGTTACTGCAGCAAAACCAAAAATCGGTGCTTATCATTTCACAACAATCGTGCCAAATTTAGGTATGGTTGAAACAGAAGATGGTCGTAGTTTCGCAATGGCAGATTTACCAGGATTGATTGAAGGTGCACACCAAGGTGTTGGACTAGGACATCAATTCCTACGTCATATTGAGCGTACACGCGTAATCGTGCATGTTATTGATATGTCTAGTATGGAAGGCCGCGAACCTTATGAAGATTACTTAACAATTAACAAAGAATTAGAACAATATAATCTACGTTTAACAGAACGTCCACAAATTATCGTTGCCAATAAAATGGACATGCCTGATGCGGAAGAAAACTTACAAGCTTTCCGTGAAAAAGTAGGAGAAGATGCAAAAATTTTCCCAATTTCTGCTGTTTCTCGTAAAGGGTTGAAAGAATTACTATTCGCTGTAGCAGATTTATTAGAAGTAACACCTGAATTTGCATTGAATGATGTAGAAGAAGAAGAAACAGATGCTACTGTTTTATACAAACATGAATCACAAGGTCCTGACTTTGAAATTTCACGTGACGATGATGGTTCGTACGTATTAAGTGGCTCTTCTATCGAAAGATTATTCAAAATGACTGACTTCAGTCGTGAAGATTCAATTCGACGTTTTGCACGTCAATTACGCGGTATGGGTGTTGATGAAGCATTAAGAGAACGTGGCGCTGAAAACGGCGATATTGTTCGATTACTTGAATTTGAATTTGAATTTATAGAGTAAGTATTTAGGGGGGAAAGAGATGAAAAATGTAGCAGATCAACGCTATTATTTAGTACGCGAAGATGTTCTGACAGATGCCATGCAAAAGACACTAGATGCGAAGTCTCTATTACAAACGGGTGCCGTTTCTTCAATATGGGATGCTGTTAAGCAAGTAGATTTATCTCGTAGTGCATTTTATAAATACCGAGATGCTGTTTTCCCCTTTCACTCTATCGTTCAAGAGCGTATTTTAACTGTTTTTTTACAGCTTGAAGATCGTAAAGGAACATTAGCACGTCTATTATCGACTGTCACTGAAACGCATTGTAATATTTTGACCATTCACCAAACGATTCCAATTCAAGGAAGAGCAAACGTGACTTTATCGTTAGATGTGACAGCTATGGATATAGAGTTAGATGATTTAATACAGCAACTTAAAAAATTAGATTTTGTAGAGTCAGCAGAGGTAATTAGTTCAGGCGCATTATAAGGGGGCTTTTTTGAATTGACATCAAAAGAGTGGGAAAATAGAGTGGCTTATTTAGGCCCAGCAGGCACGTTTACGTATTTAGCTACGCAAGAGTTATTTCCAAACGAATGGCTTATTCCTTACAAAACAATTCCGGAGTGCATTGAAGCAGTCGCATCCAGTAAAGTGGATTTAGCGGTAGTACCTGTAGAAAATGCGCTTGAAGGATCTGTACCGTTAACAATTGACTATTTATATCATGAAGCGGATTTATATGTAGTAGGAGAAGTATTATCGCCAATTGCACAACATTTAATGGTAAATCCAAAATACGCTGATCATTGGGAAGGTATTGAGGGCATCTATTCACACCCTCATGCTCTTGCTCAATGTCACAAGTATTTATATTACAGATTTAGAGGGACTCCGTTAAATCAAACGACATCAACGGCAGCAGCAGCTCAATATATAGCTGAAAACCCTGATCAATGTATTGCTGCAATTGGTAATATTTCTGCAGCAGAAACGTATGGCTTAAACATTGTCCAAGATAATATTCATGATTTCCATTTCAATCATACACGGTTTTTCGTTCTATCAAGAACTAATCAACGGATTGAAAAAGAGCATCGTGAGGAACAAATTAAAACAACGGTAATGATTACATTACCTAATGACCGTTCAGGAGCATTACATCAAGTACTTTCTGTATTTGCATGGCGCCAAATCAACTTAAGTAAAATCGAGTCAAGACCGTTGAAAACAGGTTTAGGGGACTATTTCTTTATTGTTGATGTGCTAGAAGATGAAAATGCACCGATGATGAGAGGTGCGATTGATGAGCTATCTGCATTAGGATGTTCGGTAAAATCACTCGGCACGTATTATACATATAAAAATAGTCAAGGTTGAAAAACAAATGTAAAACCTCTTAGCAAAATGAACTGCCCCGTAAAAGTTAGACACCAATCTAACTTTTACGGGGGTTTTTTTATGACAAAAGTAAGTGTTGAACAACGTATTCAAGCGGTTCAACGATACTTAAATGGCTATGAATCCATGAGTGAAATCGCGAAAGATATCGGTATCACAAATCGGGTTGTCAGTGAATGGGTTCGCCGTTATCAAGAAAATGGTATAGAGACTTTCTTAAAGTCCTATACAAAATATTCCGCTGAATATAAAATGAATGTACTAAATTATATGAACGAAACAGGTACATCTTCAATTGACGCAGCTGCACTATTTAACATTTCATCTCCTGGCATGATTCGAAAATGGCGAAGGAAGTTTGAGTTTGGTGGTTATGATGCCCTTGTTTCTAAGAAAAAGGGGCGTCCATCCATGAAAAAAGAAACAAAAAGAACAACGAAACCAACATCAGCTAAAGGATCTGTCGAGGCATTAGAGGCACGTATTAAACAATTAGAAATGGAGAATGCGTACTAAAAAAGTTAAATGCTTTAGTTCAAATGCAAGAAAAATTACCAATCAAATCAAAGCGCAAGTAATTTATGAACTAAAGGAAACCTATGAAGTAGTGGAATTAATCAAAGTCGCTGATATTCCACGTAGCACGTATTATTACTGGGAAAAGCGTTTGAACCGTATTGATAAATATGCTGATGTGAAAGTCGCAATCCAGTCCATTTACCATGAACATAAGGGACGTTATGGTTATCGTCGGATTGCCAAAGAATTGAAAAAATACGGCTTTCATCATGATCCTAAAACGATTAATTGTTTGATGAATACCCTTGGCATAAAATGTGAAGTCGTATGAAGAAATACCGTTCGTATAAAGGAAACGTCGGGAAAATTGCTCCAAACATATTACAACGTGATTTTACAGCGGAGAAGATGAACGAGAAATGGGTAACAGACGTGACAGAGTTCCATCTATTTGGTGAGAAACGCTATTTATCACCGGTACTTGATTTGTGCAATGGTGAAATCATAGCCTACACGGTAATGAATCGTCCAGTGTATAAACTAGTCCATGATATGTTAGAACAAGCATTGGAGCGCCTTCAATCAGGTGATCAAGTCATCCTTCATTCGGACCAAGGTTGGCACTATCGAATGCAAAAGTATCAGCGAACATTAAAACAACATGGGATTAAACAGAGTATGTCCCGTAAGGGTAATTGTTTGGACAACGCAGTCATCGAAAACTTCTTTGGCTTATTAAAATCTGAACTCCTTTACCTACAAGAATTTGAATCCATGGCACATTTTGAACAGGAGCTCGCAGATTATATTCACTATTACAATCACAAACGAATGAAGGAAAAATTAAAAGACCTAAGCCCGGTGGAATACCGAACTTAGGTCTTAGAAGCTGCTTAACTAAATATGTCTAACTTTCTTGGGTCAGATCAAAAATGCTAAGAGGTTTTTACATACAGAAAATTAATTTGTCGCAACTAAAAAGCCTTTTTGTTGTAATTGCTGTGCAGCAAAATTTAATTTATCTTCAGAGGAAGCAGAAATAAGGTGGATATGAATTCCTTCTGTTAGCTCCAATAAAAGATTTGATTTTGTATCGGTTAGCTTTTGCATAAATTGTTGTACGTCGTGACGACTTGAGACCATGATGGAAGCTGTTATTTCCCCATATACGGCATGTTCTACAGTAACGTTTTTCACCGTGACTCCGGCATCAACGATTATATTTAATTCTTCTTCAGTATCGGCAGATGTGTGACGACATGCAATTTGGCGTTCATAGAGCGTTGTATCTGCATTAGCAGTAAATAATACATAACCTTGGCTAGTCGCAATAATCGGTGCGTTACGTGCTTTTAGTAAGGCTATATCGCTGACAATAACTTGTCTCGATACACTGGTGCGTTTTGCAAGTTCAGTACCGGTAATTGGTTGTCCTTCTTGCTTTAGCATGTCCAGAAGTATCTCTCTACGTTCTTCTCCTAATAATTTTTTCATCTAAATCACCTCTAATGCAAGCATAAATTGCCCTTCTCAACTCATAGTGTAACATGAAAGGCCCTCACTGAAATATAAAATCGGGTGACCAATTGTGAAAGCTTTTCATATGATGTAAAGACGGAAGGAGGAATAAAATGCGCACTCATACGGTCCAAAAAGGCGATACTTTATGGAAAATCGCAAGACAGTATGGCATTTCTTTTGAAGATTTGAAACGCTTAAATGCCCATTTGGCGAATCCCGATTATATCGTACCGGGTATGGAGATTTTCTTGCCTGCTGTACCTAAAAAGGACGCGCCGACTCATTCACATAAGGAGCACCCAGTGAAAGAAGCACCAATACATCATCCAGTAAGAGAAGCACCAATGCACCAACCGGTAAAACAAGCACCAATACACCATCATCATCCGGAGAAAGCAGCGCCAATGCATCACCACCATCACGAAAAAGCATCACCAATGCATCACCACCATCACGAAAAAACAGCACCAATGCATCACCATCATCATGAGAAAGCAGCACCAATGCATCACCATCATCATGAGAAGGAAGCGCCAATGCATCACCATCATCATGAGAAGGAAGCGCCGATGCATCACCATCATCACGGGAAGGAAGCGCCAACACATCACCATCATCACGGGAAGGAAGCACCAATACATCACCATCATCACGGGAAGGAAGCACCAATACATCACCATCCGGTGAAAGAGGCACCAATACATCACCATCATCCAGTAAAAGAAGTACCAATAGTCGAGCCAGTACCAGTACCACATGTGCATCCACATGAACATCATCGTCCAGTCAAAACACGTATAGAGTTTGTTGAACAACGTGAAGAGGAAATAATTATTCAACCGCTAAGAGAACATAAACCAACGCCGCAACCAACGCCGCAACCAACGCCGCAACCAATGCCGCAACCAACGCCGCAACCAACGCCGCAACCAACGCCGCAACCAATGCCACAACCAATGATGCCACCATGTCCACCAATGATGCCACCATGCCCACCAACAGGCATGCCACCATGTCCGCCAAATGAAATGCCGCCATGGGGTGGTGTAGCACCAATGCCGATGCCGATGCCAATGCCAATGCCAATGCCAATGCCACAAGAACCTAATTGGCAAAATCAACAACCATGGCAACCAACAGGCATGCCACCAAGTCTGCCAGGTGAAATGTCGCCATGGGGTGGTGTAGCACCAATGCCAATGCCACAAGAACCAGATTGGCAAAATCAACAACAGTGGCCACCAACAAGCATGCCACCAAGTCCGCCATCAGGTTGGCAAATGCCTGAATCAACTAGAGATTGTGGATTTGATGAGTCTTTAGGTTTTGGGCATCAACATGGTCCGTTACAACCAATGCCACCGCAATGGCAGCAACCAATGCCGCCACAGTGGCAACAACCAATGCAACCGCAGTGGCCAGTTCAAGGACAACAATGGCAGCAACCTAACAATATGATGCCGATGCCAATGCCAGGTATGCCGATGCCAATGCCAATGCCAGGTATGGCAATGCCAAGTATGCCGATGCCAAGTATGCCGATGCCAAATTGGCCAACATCTCCGTGCGGTTGTCAGCAACCACAGCCACAACCGTACCCGCAACCTAGGTCTTTTGTAGATTATAATTGATGTGAATCAGAGCGGTATTTTCAGGAGGGTTAAGCCAAACGTTTGGCAATGGACTATTAATGGGCATAATTATTCGATTAAACGGTACGGGAATAAAGGAACGGCTGACAAGGTTCGTATTGTTCATCACCAATTAAAAAAGGTTGAATTTCCGAATATATTACCGGTTATTGCAAGTGATGATCCTACTGCTATAGTGCAGCCATGGGCATCTAATGTGCGATCAGTGAAATTTAACCGTATTGAAGAACGTAAAAAAACTTTAGAATTGTTGTATAAGCTACATGCAACAAATAGTGACATTAATTGGTCTGAGTTCGGGGTGTTTTTGCCACAATATGATTTACAGTTGAAGTGGCACGATCGGTTGTTAAAATTCAAGGCAAAAAAAGAGCAGATAGCACATTTTTTAGGTGTCTCGGCTGTAGATCAGCTTATTATTTATGCAGAACAGGCGCTAAAAAGTATGCAACCTGTAAAAAACAAAAAAACAACAATTTTGCATGGAGATGTTGTGCATCATAATTTTTTAATGACAGAGAAAGGCAAGGTGTATTTGATTGATTTTGATTTAGCGGCAATTGGTCATGCTGAGGATGAGATCATCATGTGGATGCATCGTGTACTTCCTCATGTCGATTACAATTTGCCTAAACTTTTAGAGGAGCAGCCACTTTTGCAAGGATTTCCGAAAGAGCAATTACTGGCGATTCGTTATCCTAATGAGCTGTTAAGAGAATGGCTCTATGTTGATGTCATTGCTACACAGCGCAAAGCGGCTTTCATCGAAGAACTTGTGGCATTTACAAATGTGGCGCTCTCATCTTGGCCGAAATTATGGTATGATAGTGGAAGTCCGAAATAGAATAGGTGTTTGTCTTTTTTGAGAAAAGGATATGACATATAAGCTTCAGATAGGTCGTTTAGGCGATCTATCTTTTTCTACTGTCATCTGAAAAAGGTCTGACATCCTAATGAAACAAATAATATGCTATAATCATAGCGTTGAATATAAGGGGAATTGCTATGTATGACTACATAATTGGACAAGTAACAAGAGTCACTCCAGAATATATCGTCATGGAGCAGCAAGGAATTGGTTGGCAATTGTATACGCCAAATCCATTTGCGTTTCATGTTCAAAAAGAATTACTACAAGTCTATACGCATCATCACGTAAGAGAAGATGCACATCTATTATTTGCTTTTAAATCATTAGAGCAACGCGAATTATTCCGTAAACTAATACAAGTATCAGGTATTGGACCTAAAGGGGCAATGGCTATTTTAGCAAGTGGCAATCCATCTCAAGTTATTCAAGCAATTGAACAAGAAGATGAAGTATTCCTTGTAAAGTTCCCTGGTGTCGGAAAAAAAACAGCTCGCCAAATGATTTTAGATCTAAAAGGAAAACTAGATGCATTACTTGATCATGTTGAGTTACCAAGTGGAGAAGATGAGTTGCCTCTATTTGGAGTGAATCCAAACAAACATGAATTAGATGAAGCTTTACTAGCGTTAACGGCTTTAGGATATTCTGAACGTGAGTTAACAAAAATTCGACCGCAACTTGATGAAGATAATCTACTTACTTCAACTGAAGCATATATGAAGAAAGCCTTACAGCTATTATTAAAACAAAAATAAAAGAAAGGAGGAATAGTTCATGGATGAGCGCGTTGTATCGAGTGAAGCATCTAACTTTGATGAACAATTTGAGCAATCACTAAGACCTCAGAACCTAGCACAATATATTGGTCAACAAAAAGTTAAAGACAATTTGAAGATATTTATCGAAGCGGCGAGAATGCGCGAAGAAAGTCTGGATCATGTACTTCTATATGGACCTCCAGGGCTCGGTAAAACAACCTTAGCAGCAGTTATTGCTAATGAGATGAATGTCCAAATTCGTATGACTAGCGGACCTGCTATTGAGCGACCAGGAGATTTGGCAGCAATCGTTAGCTCTCTTGAGCCTGGAGATGTCTTATTTATCGATGAAATTCATCGTCTACCTCGAGCAATTGAGGAAGTACTGTATCCTGCGATGGAAGACTTTTGTTTAGATATCGTCGTTGGGAAAGGTCCTGCGGCACGCTCTGTTCGCCTTGACTTACCTCCTTTTACATTAGTAGGAGCAACTACAAGAGCAGGTGCATTATCAGCTCCGCTTCGAGATCGCTTTGGTGTGTTGTTACGACTTGATTATTATGACGAGCTATCATTAACAGAAATTGTTTGTAGAAGTGCTGAGCTTTTTGATGTCAATATTGATAAAATAGCAGCAGGAGAAATTGCTCGAAGGTCCCGTGGAACACCTCGTATCGCAAACCGGTTATTAAAAAGGGTTAGAGACTATGCACAAGTTATCGGAGACGGGGATATTACACTAGAAATGGCACAAGCTGCACTTGAGTTACTACAAGTTGATCCGTTAGGTTTAGATCATATCGATCACAAACTAATCACAACGATGATTGAACGTTTCAGAGGTGGTCCTGTTGGTTTAGATACGATTGCAGCAAGTATTGGCGAAGAATCGATGACAATTGAAGATGTCTATGAGCCGTATTTAATGCAAATTGGTTTCGTTCAGCGAACGCCAAGAGGTCGCTTAGCTACTGCGCTAGCTTATGAGCATTTTGGCTATCCATTGCCATCACAAACATAAAACAAAAGGAAGTTAACAATGAAATTAGAAGACTTTGATTTTGAACTACCAGAAGAGTTAATTGCACAAACACCACTGAAAGACCGTACTTCAAGCCGCTTAATGGCAGTAGATCGTGATTCAGGTGAAGTGACACATCATACTTTCCGTGATATTATCGAAGAACTACGCGATGGTGATTGCCTTGTATTAAATGATACACGTGTATTGCCTGCACGCTTGATGGGTGTGAAGGAAGAAACAGGCGCGCATGTCGAAGTATTATTATTAAAACAAACGTCAAATGAAGATGAATGGGAAACACTGGTGAAACCTGCAAAACGTGTGAAAGTGGGTACCGAAATTACTTTCGGTGAAGGACTACTAAAAGCAACATGTACAGGTGAGTTAGATCATGGTGGAAGGCTATTCAAATTCAACTACGAAGGAATCTTCTATGAAATTTTAGATCAACTTGGAGAAATGCCTCTACCACCATACATTCGTGAAAAACTAGATGATCAAGATCGTTATCAAACTGTTTTTGCGAAAGAACGTGGTTCAGCTGCGGCTCCTACAGCAGGTCTACACTTCACATCAGACTTATTAGATGAAATTCGTGCGAAAGGTGTTAAAATTGCTTTCTTAACATTGCATGTTGGTTTAGGAACATTCCGTCCTGTTAATGTCGAAACAATTGAAACACATGCAATGCACTCTGAATTTTATAATCTAACAGAAGAAACAGCAGCTATTATTAATGATACGAAACAAAAAGGTGGTCGTGTAATTGCAGTAGGTACAACATCTACTCGTACACTTGAAACTATAGCAGAGCGCCATGATGGTAAGATTGTAGCTGATAGTGGTTGGACTTCAATTTTCATCTATCCAGGTTTTGAATACAAAGCAATTGATGGTCTAATCACAAACTTCCATTTACCAAAATCAACACTAGTTATGTTAGTAAGTGCATTAACAACTCGTGAAATAATATTAAATGCTTACAATATCGCAGTACAAGAACGCTATCGCTTCTTTAGCTTTGGCGATGCGATGTTTATCCGTCCAAAAGCACAGAAAGGAAATTAATCAATGTCTCAAGCAATCAGATATGAGCTAATTAAAACAGATAAGCAAACAGGCGCACGCCTTGGTATTGTGCATACTCCGCACGGTTCTTTCGAGACACCAGCATTTATGCCAGTAGGTACTCAAGCATCTGTTAAAACAATGTCTCCAGAAGAAGTAAAAGATATGGGAGCAGGAATAATCTTAAGTAATACTTACCACCTATGGTTACGCCCAGGTCACGAAATTGTTCGTGAAGCAGGTGGTCTCCACAAATTTATGAACTGGGATCGTCCGATTTTAACAGATTCGGGTGGCTTTCAAGTATTTAGCTTAAGCCACATCCGTAAGATTGAAGAAGAAGGCGTTCATTTCCGTAATCACTTAAATGGTGATAAACTATTCTTAAGTCCTGAAAAAGCGATGGAAATTCAAAATGCGCTTGGAGCAGATATTATGATGGCATTTGATGAATGTCCTCCGTTCCCAGCGACTTTTGAATATATGAAAGCTAGTGTAGAACGTACTTCTCGTTGGGCAGAACGTTGTCTAGAAGCTCATGCTCGTCCGCAAGACCAAGGTCTATTTGGTATCGTGCAGGGTGGAGAATTTGAAGAGTTACGTAAGCAATCTGCCAAGGATCTTGTATCAATGGATTTCCCAGGCTACGCTATCGGTGGTCTATCTGTAGGGGAACCAAAAGATATTATGAACCGTATGCTTGAATATACAACACCGTTATTACCAGCAGAAAAACCACGTTATTTAATGGGAGTAGGCTCTCCTGACTCATTAATCGATGGTGCAATTCGCGGTATTGACATGTTTGACTGCGTATTACCAACACGTATTGCTCGTAATGGTACATGCATGACAAGCGAAGGTCGTTTAGTGATCAAAAATGCGAAATTCGCAAGAGACTTTGGTCCGCTTGATCCGAACTGTGATTGCTATACTTGTCGCAACTATTCACGTGCGTATATTCGTCACTTGTTGAAAGCGGAAGAAACATTTGGAATCCGATTAACTTCTTATCATAATTTATATTTCTTACAAGATTTAATGAGAAAAGTAAGACAAGCGATTCGTGAAGATCGACTTGGTGATTTCCGAGAAGAATTTTTTGAAGCATATGGTTTTAACAAACCAAATGCAAAAAATTTCTGATTCTTGTATACTATTGAAAGATATAGAAAGGGGGATTTTATACAATGGATATTTTACAAGGTATTGGCCCGATTATTCTTATGTTTGGTGTGATGTATTTACTATTAATTCGTCCAGCACAAAAACAACGTAAGAAAACATCTCAAATGCAAAATAGTTTATCACGTGGCAATCAAATCGTGACAATCGGTGGATTACACGGTGAAGTTGACGCGATTGACGATACAACAGTTGTCATCAAAGTTGCTGATGGCACAAAACTACGTTTCGAGCGCGCAGCAATAGGTCGCATAGTTGAAGATGCAACTAACTAATTAAAAGCGAAGCAAAAGACTATTCCACACTTTAGTTGTGGAGTAGTCTTTTTTTAAAACAATAATTTAAGAAAGTATATAACCAGAAATTTATAAGTAAAACATTAATTAAAGTGTCAACAATACCAATGTTTTTTCGTATAAATCGTTCAATATTCCACATTCTATTTAAAAAAGGAGTCGTCTATGAACGATTTAATAATCATTGCATATCGTACCTTCTTGTTATATTTTGTCATATTGATTATTTTTCGCTTGATGGGAAAGCGAGAGATTGGCGAGTTGAGCTTGATGGACCTCGTCATATTCATACTCATCGCAGAAGTAGCGGCATTTGCTCTTAGTGAGCCGAAACGTAATCTATTCGAGTCTATATTACCGATGATTATTTTACTAATCATTCAAATTGTTATTTCAATTATTACTTTGAAAAATAAAAAAATCCGAGACTTAATTGATGGTGATCCGATAACAATTATTCGAAACGGTGTCATTATGGAAAAGGAAATGCGGAAGCAACGTTATAATTTAGATGACTTATTTCAACAATTAAGAGAACAGCAAGTAGGTTCTATCCAGCAAGTTGCATATGCCTTTTTAGAGCCCTCGGGTAACCTTTCTGTTTTCATAAAAAATGAGCACTTTTATGTATTACCCTTAATTGTTGATGGAGAGATACAAAATCGCCATCTTCATTTAATACAAAAAACAGAAGAATGGTTATTGGAGAAGCTATTGCAACAAGACATTAATGATATTACGGAAGTATTCTATTGCTGTTTTGAGAAAAATGAATTGTACGTACAAAAAAAGGAAGCGGCATCATAGCCGTTTCCTCATTGTTCTTGTTAAATACATAAAGTCACGCCATCTAATTTGATTGAAAAGTATTAAAAGTACAGAAAGTATACCTAAGGTTATAGCACTATTCCAGATAACAGAAAGACCTGCAGTAGGCATTAGAATGGTTCGTAATACGATTACGAAAATGAATAAGCCATATGGGACGACAAATAATCGGAAACCAGTATGCAAGTATTTTTTCTGACGAATAGTTGCGATATGTAAGAAAGATGTGACGAGCACGCCGAAACCAATCGCAATGACCGCACCTTTTTCTTGTAAACCTGATTGAGAAGCAAGGACGAACATGATAAATAATTTACCAATACCGCCGTACACAGCATTCATCATAGCTGCATTTGCCTCATCTACTGCCTGTAAAATTGAATTTAGTGGACTTTGAATATAATAAAAGAAAAAGACAGGCGATAATAACTTCACATAACCACGATTTTCTTGTAGATGAAAAAGTTTCATCGCAAGTTCATCACCGTGAATGAAAAAATATGTAGCCGTAAAACAACCTACAAGCGTCGATAATCGAAGTGAAATTTGGACACGATCTTTTAATAACTTGTGATTACCACGAGCAACAGCATCACTTACAGCGGGTATAAGTACAACTGATAGAGCAAATGGCACAAAAGCTGGGAATAATAATAATGGAACAAGCACTCCAGAAATGACCCCGTATAATTTTGTCGCAACGACGGTTGTCATACCAGCTAAAGTTAGTGCTTTTAAAAAGACAATGGGCTCTAAAAACCATGTGAATGTACCAAAAATTTTACTACCAGTTGAGGGAAGAGCTACTTTTAATATTGGATTAGGTGGATAATACTCTTTTGATGGCTGTAGAATACCTGAACGATTTACTTTTCGATAATGCCAATACAGATAGAGGAAAGCGACGGCTTCAGCAATTGCTGTAATGACCATAGCAAACCCTGCAGTTAAAGCTGGTTCTTCTACATTTACACCATAAGGTAATAAAAATGTAATAAGAATAATACGGATAACTTGTTCCATCGTTTGAGACCAAGCTGTTTCTGCAATGCGTGCTAGCCCTTGAAAGAAAGATTTGAGTAGGGCGGATGCAGCGGCAACTGGAACCGTTGCCAAGCCAACATATAAAATAAGCATGGTCTGTCCGTCATGAAGTAAATTGTTGGACAAATACGGAATGAAAAGCATTATCAAAGGAAATAAGATAATACCAGCAAGAAAGGTCAGTAAAGTAGCTGTTCTCATAACAGCACTTAATTGGTCTTTCTTTTTTTTCGCATGCAGTTCAGCAATAATTTTCGCTACTGCAATTGGAATGCCAAGTTGGACTAGGGATAGGAAGAAAATAAAAGCCGGATATGCCGCCATATATGTGCCGACAGCCTCTTCGCCCGCAACCCTCATAAATTGCATTCGAAACAAGAAACCCAAGAGCTTAGATAAGAACACAGCACCCATTAATAAAAAAGTGCCATGAAAAAAAGAAGTCAATACTATCCCTTCCTTCTCAATTCAAGAAAATTCGTATACAATTATCCTATGCACGAACAGAAGCGGATAAAACTACCATAAAGGAAGTGAAATGATGGCGATTGAGTACGAAGCTTTATTTCAAAAGTTTTTACCAGCTTTAATTAGTAAAAGAAATGAATTTATTATGCAAGGGTATAACACTGTTACAGTGGAGGACATCTGGGGAGTGTGTGTGAAAAAGAAGTGGAAAAAGCGAAATGTTCAGACGTTGCATGCCTATGAATTGGTTGAGGATTTATTTTCTCTAAGCGCAGCACAATATATGACTTATACTCAAATCGAAGAATCAAGGACATCTAATTGGTTCTCTGAGTTAAACCAAGATGAATTACAACTGCTATTACACGGGAATGGTAATGAAGAACCCTAAAAAGAAATAGTGATAAATTTATATAAACGAAAAAAGGGTCAATTTGACAGTAGGGTCAACGTGTTTCATAATAGACCTGTTATGTTATAAAGTTCAATGCAGTACGAATAAAACAAGTTTTATACTAAAAAACATTTTTCGGTACTTTTTATATCACTTCTCATAGGTTATGAGTATTTAGTCTCGAAGTTTTTACAAGCTTTATGAATAAATTCGTGTCATAATATAGATTATTGAGTAAAATGTTTTTAAAGTCATACCGTTGTATTTGTTTGAGGAGGAAGTTTGAATGAAATTAAGAAGCCGTATCGTTGCTTTTTTACTACTAGTAGTTGTTTTAGGTGCAACGATGAGTACAACTGTTCAGGGAGTCTTGAACAATATTAAACTAGGCCTTGATTTACAAGGTGGTTTTGAAGTTCTTTATCAAGTAGAGCCATTAAAAAAAGATGGTCCGAAAATTACGGAAGACGATGTTATAGCTACAACTGACGCACTTTCACGACGTGTAAATGCAATTGGGGTAAGTGAACCAAGTATTCAAATTGAAAGCGGCAAACGTATCCGAGTTCAATTAGCAGGTGTTGAAGATCAAGAAACTGCTCGTGAACTACTTGCTACTGAGGCTAACCTTACATTCCGTGACGTTAATGACAAAGTATTGTTAGACGGGAACGACTTAAAACAGGGTGGAGCAAAAGATTCCTTTGATGATCAAAATCGTCCGATAGTTACTTTGAAATTAAAAGATCCCGCGAAATTTGCTGAAGTAACATCGAAAATTGCAGCTATGGGAGAACCAAATAACTTATTAGTCATTTGGTTAGACTTTGAAGAAGGTAAAGACTCTTACGCAAAAGAAGTTAAAAAGGCAAACCCGAAATTTGTTTCTGATCCCCGTGTATCGAAAGTCATCAATTCACCGGATGTTCAAATTTCAGGTGCATTTACTGTCCAACAAACAAAAGATTTATCGGGTATATTAAATGCTGGTGCATTACCTGTTAAATTAGTTGAGAAATATTCTACTTCAGTAGGAGCACAATTTGGTGACCAAGCGCTGAAAAGTACTATTTTTGCAAGTCTTGTAGGTATTGGATTAATCTTTATTTTTATGCTTGTATATTACCGTTTACCAGGTTTAGTAGCGAATTTAACATTAGTTGTTTTCACATTCTTAGTCCTTGTTATCTTTGACTGGATTAATGCAGTTCTTACACTACCAGGTATCGCAGCTATCGTACTGGGGGTAGGGATGGCCGTAGATGCCAATATCTTAATGTACGAGCGTATTCGTGAAGAATTACGTGTAGGTAAGTCCATTAAGGCAGCATTTAATTCAGGTTCGAAATCGTCATTCACAGCGATTTTCGATGCTAATATTACAACGCTTCTTGCAGCAGCTGTATTATTTTACTTTGGGACAAGCTCTGTTAAAGGTTTCGCAACAACATTAATGATCAGTATTTTAGTCAGCTTTATCACAGCTGTTTGGGGAACTCGTATTTTACTAGGCTTACTTGTAAACAGCGGATTCTTTGATAATAAGCCTGCTTGGTTTGGTGTAAGTAAAAAGAGAGTACACAAAATTGAAGAAGGCCTGGACACGCTAGATTTATCAACTCGCTTTGATAAATTAGACTTTGTTCATAATCGTAGAAAATTCTACACAGCTTCACTGATCTTTATTATTGCTGGGTTTACTATTTTAGGAATCTTCAAGCTTAACTTAGGGATTGATTTCTCAAGTGGTACACGTGTGGAAGTTCAATCTGAACATAAGTTAACTAAAGAAGAAGTATCTAATTTTATTACTAAAATCGGCTTTGAATCAGAAGATATTGTCATTTCTGGTGATAAAAGTGATATCGGTGTTATTCGTTATAAAGACGATTTAACAAAAGATGAAGTGAAAAAAGTTAAAACAGAATTCAAAAAAGAATTTGGTCATGATCCAAGTATTAGTACAGTATCTCCAACAGTAGGAAAAGAGTTAGTGAAGAATGCAATTAAAGCATTATCAATTGCTGCGCTTGGCATCATTATTTATGTAGCCTTCCGTTTCGAATGGCGCATGGGTGTCGGAGCGATTGCATCATTACTACATGACGTATTCTTTATGGTCGCGTTATTTAGTTTCTTCCGCTTAGAAGTGGATATTACGTTTATAGCCGCAGTATTAACAATCGTTGGTTATTCAATAAACGATACGATCGTAACGTTTGACCGTATTCGTGAAAACTTACATCGTGTTGGTAAAGTGAAAGATTCTGAAGACCTTGCCAATATTGTCAACAAATCACTTCGTCAAACTTTAGGGCGATCTGTAAATACAGTATTAACAGTAATTATTGTTGTCATTGCATTGTTATTATTCGGTGCACCTTCAATCCAAAACTTCTCAATCGCATTATTAATTGGATTAATTACAGGTATGTATTCATCAATCTTTATCGCAGCACAAGTTTGGTTCTCACTGAAAAAACGCCAAATGAAAAAACAAGGTAACTTAGACGTTGGTAAAAAGAAAAAACAATGGGGCAGTGACGAACCAGTCGTATAAATAAATACGAAAATGTTCAGCTCACCTACTACTCTGCACTTATAAAGTGTAGGGTAGTTTTTTTATGGATTTATAAGAGTATGAATAGTTTTAGATAGAGTTTGATTTATTAATATCGAAAGTAAATGATTCAATAGGTTAGGACATATAGGTTTAAGCTCTTTTTAAAAGACTAGACTTTTAAGCTACTATGTCTAAAGGTTTTTTTCGTAAGCAAAATTAGGTATAATGAAACGCGTGAGGAAGTGACAGAATGGTAATGACAACAAAAAGATGGCGAATAGAAAGACCAGATGAAATGCTTGTAAAGACATTTCAAAAGGAACTCGGTATACCTGGAATTTCTGCAAAAATATTAGCAGCACGTGGTTTTGATACAGTCGAATCTGCACGTGCCTTTTTAAATATAGATCATCAATCTGTAAATGATCCATTCCTAATGTACGGAATGCAACAGGCAGTAGATCGTATTCATCAAGCAATTAATAATGATGAGAAAATTCTTGTTTATGGTGATTATGATGCTGATGGCATAACGAGTACAGCTGTTATGATGACCGTTTTAAGAGACTTGGATGCGAAAGTAGAACACAAAATTCCTAATAGATTTACAGATGGTTATGGTCCAAGTGAACGGTTATTCCGAGAAGCATATGAGCAAGGGTTCAATTTAATCATCACAGTTGATAATGGTATTTCAGGGAATCATGAAGTACAAGTGGCAAAAGAGCTTGGGATGGATGTCATTGTGACAGATCACCATGAAATAGGAGAGGAATTGCCACCAGCCGATGTCATTATTCATCCGAGACATCCAGAGGGGGACTATCCTTTCGGAGAGCTTGCGGGTGTCGGTGTAGCATTTAAAGTGGCACATGCTTTATACGGTGAATTTCCAAAACACTTGCTAGAATTTGTAGCTATTGGAACGATAGCTGATTTAGTGCCTTTATTAGATGAAAACCGTTATTTAGTAAAGCAAGGTTTTCTAGCAATGCAAAAATCATCAAGACCGTCGATAAAGGCATTATGTACAGTAGCTGGTACAAAACAAAATGACATTACAGAAGAGACCATTGGCTTTGGATTTGGTCCAAGGTTAAATGCATTAGGACGACTTGGTGATGCCAACCCTGGTGTAGACTTCTTACTTGAAGAAGATGAGGCAAGTGCTGCGACAATGGCTAGTCTCTTAAATGATAAAAACAAAGAGCGTCAAGGAATTGTTTCTGATATTACTGAGCAAGCTGTTGCAATGGTTGAAAATATCGATGAAATTCGCAATTCACAAGTACTAGTTATAGCAGAAGAAGGTTGGAATCCAGGTGTCGTAGGAATTGTTGCCTCAAGACTTGTTGAAAAATACTATAAACCGACGATTATCTTATGCATTGATATTGAAAAAGGTATCGCAAAGGGCTCAGCGCGAAGCATTGAAGGCTTTAATATGTATCAAGAGCTTGCAAAAAATCGAGACATTTTAACGGCATTCGGTGGACATCCAATGGCAGCCGGTATGACACTAGCGATGGAAGATGTAGATGAATTGCGTGAGCGCTTAGATATACAAGGAAGAGAATGTTTAACTGAAGAAGACTTAATTCCGATTCTTCAAGTAGATATTCCTCTGAAAATAGATGAGATTGATACGGACTCAATTGCAGAAGTAAGAGAATTAGCCCCTTTTGGAATGAGTTTTCCAAAACCCATGTATGGTATTGAAGATGAACATATACAATCTATGCGGAAAATTGGTGCCAATGAAGATCATTTGAAGATGGAAATTGGCCAACCGGATGCTACCATTGATGCAGTTGGATTCCACAAAGGATATCTTGCAGATGAGCTCACTTATGGTATAAATGTTTCTTTTGCAGGTGATTTGCAAATTAATGAATGGAATGGCCGAAAGAAGCCACAGTTTATGATCTCAGATGTACGTACAGATGAATGGCAGCTATTTGACTTACGAGGAATTAGACAAGTTGCTAGATGGTTACAAACGGTACCTTTAGAGGAATCTACATTTATAGCATTTAAGTCTGATACAATGCAATATTATGAATCTTTAATTCTAAAAAAGATAATGCCCTATAGTGAAGAGCTAATATTAGAAAATGTTAGTCCTTTTATCGTCTTATTAGATATGCCACAAGATGTTCAAATGTTAGAAGAACTATTAACAAAAGTAAAACCAACTCGAATTTATGCTCACTTTTATATTCCAGATTCGCATTATTTTGATGGTATGCCAACGAGAGAACAGTTCGGTTGGTACTATACGTTTTTAAATAAACGTCGTGAATTCCATTTAAGACAACATTTGAACGATTTGGCTAAACATAAAGGGTGGAGTCGTGATATGTTAATTTTTATGACCCAGGTGTTTTTTGAACTCGGTTTTGTTACAATAGAGAACGGACTTGCAAAAATTGTAGAAGGTGCTCCAAAAAAACAATTATCAAGTGCAAACGTTTATAAAACGCGCGCTCAACAAATGGATTTAGAACAGACTTTGTTGTATGCACCATATAAAGATTTAAGAGAGTGGTTTGATGCGAGATTATTCGCTCAAACAGTTTCTGAGGAGGAACAGTAATGGATTTAAAAAAATACGTGACGGTCGTTGAAGACTGGCCAAAAGAAGGTATTTCTTTCAAGGATATCACGACAATTATGGATAATGGAACAGCATATAAATACGCAACAGATCAAATCGTGGAATATGCAAAAAAAGTAGGGGCCGAATTAATCGTTGGTCCTGAGGCTCGTGGGTTCATTACAGGATGCCCAGTTGCTTATGCTTTAGAAATCGGTTTTGCCCCTGTTCGTAAACCAGGTAAATTACCACGTGAAGTAATCAGTGCTGATTACGGTTTGGAATATGGTAAAGACACATTAACAATGCACAAAGATGCTGTTAAACCTGGTCAAAAAGTATTAATCGTTGATGATTTACTTGCAACTGGTGGAACTGTAGCAGCAGCAATCCGACTTATTGAAGAATTAGGTGGAGAAGTAGTAGGGTGTGCATTCTTAATCGAATTAGAAGAGCTTAACGGCCGTGATAAGATTAAAGGGCATGATATATTTACATTAATGCAATACTAATAAATTGACCTCCTTGTTTTTAATGAGGGTACTGAAAGTGAACACCGGCTTTTTGTTCGATTTTGAACAGATAGTGCAGGTGTTTTTTTGTATTTCTCTTATTCCTCATTTAATAGCTTGTGAGAGAGTTAGGATCGATAACATCTTCTTCTGGTACCATATCTAAGAAATATTTAAACGACATATCGTATTTTTTGAACGTCCACTAGGTCTACATCTGAGCTATCAAAAATTGATTTTAGTAATAAATATTTGAACATCCGAATCGGTGGAATGCATTCCGTCCATTATTCAACAATATTTTATTTTAAACTCCTCTAAAATAAAAGAAAAATCAACGAGTTCTTTGATTTGACGAAGCATATCCTCTTTAGACACAATTAAATCGTAAAGCGCCATATAAGGGCTAGAGTGAATGTTTCTTGTTTGGAAATCATGGACAACACCACTTGAATAGTCCTTTCATTATAAAAGGTAGGTATGAATCGGAAAGAATGAAAAACTCAGAAAAACGATAAAACTAGTTGATTGGAGTGCAGGCGGCGACTCCTTAGGGAACTAGAGAACATCTTGAGACCCTGGAGGAGCGTTAGGACGAGGAGGCTCAAGGTTCGCCCCCAGGAAAGCGTCCGCCGGAACGGAAATTAACGGTATCGAAGAAAAAGCCATGGCAGAAACGATTAATCGTTCCCGCCATGGCTAAAATTCATTTTATGGACTTTTTTAGTCCCTCGTTTTTACAAGGGGATTTTTATCATTTAAATGGAGTTATTATGATTGCCAACCGCTTTTAACGCAAATAACCTTTACAACAAGGCTATTTTTTTTATACAATAAAAGTTAAATCTAATCGGAAAATTTACGGAATAGGGTGGCTAACATGGCGAAGGATCAAGTGATGACAGTAGAAGACGTTTTTGCAACTCTTTCTTCTTATATGAATACCGAACATGTTGCTTTTGTACAAAAAGCATATGAGGTTGCGAGAGAAGCGCATAAAGAACAGTTTCGAAGCTCGGGGGAGCCTTATATTTTACATCCCATTCAAGTAGCAGGTATTTTAGCTGAACTTCAAATGGATCCAGAAACAGTATCAGCAGGCTTTCTACATGACGTTGTAGAAGATACTACAGTAACACGCGAGGATCTAGTAGAAGCGTTCAGTGAAGATGTTGCTATGCTTGTGGATGGTGTTACAAAGCTAGGGAAGATTAAATATAAATCGAAAGCAGAACAGCAGGCTGAGAATCATCGTAAAATGTTTGTTGCTATGGCGCAAGACATCCGTGTAATTTTAATCAAATTAGCGGACCGCTTACATAATATGCGTACATTAAAACATTTACCTGTTGAAAAGCAACGACGTATTGCGAAGGAAACGCTTGAAATTTTTGCCCCACTAGCTCATCGCTTAGGTATATCAGCGATTAAATGGGAGTTAGAGGATACAGCACTTCGTTATTTAAACCCACAGCAATATTACCGTATCGTTAATTTGATGAAGAAAAAGCGTGTAGAACGTGAAGCTTATTTATCGTCTGTTATGGGTGAGATTAATACACAACTAGATGATATTGAAATCAAGGCAGATTTATCAGGTCGTCCAAAACATATATATAGTATTTACCGCAAAATGGTTATGCAAAATAAACAATTTAGTGAAATTTATGATTTACTTGCCGTACGTGTAATCGTGGATAGTATTAAAGACTGTTATGCTGTGTTAGGAATAGTGCATACTCTTTGGAAGCCGATGCCAGGCCGTTTTAAGGACTATATTGCAATGCCAAAACAAAACTTATACCAATCGTTGCATACGACAGTAATTGGTCCGTATGGTGACCCATTAGAAGTGCAGATACGAACGATGGACATGCATAACATCGCAGAATACGGGGTTGCTGCACACTGGGCTTATAAAGAAGGCAAAAATATCGATATGAGTAACTCAAATGTCGATAGTAAACTAACATGGTTCCGTGAAATTTTAGAGTTCCAAAATGAATCTTCTGATGCAGAAGAATTTATGGAATCTTTAAAATTTGATTTATTCTCTGATATGGTCTATGTTTTTTCTCCAAAAGGCGATGTCATGGAATTGCCTGCAGGATCTGTACCGATTGACTTTGCATATCGCGTACACTCTGAAATAGGTAATAAAACTATCGGAGCAAAAGTAAATGGCAAAATGGTGCCACTCGATACACCTTTAAAAACAGGTGATATTATTGAGATTATGACGTCTAAGCAATCATTTGGACCAAGTCGTGATTGGCTGAAAATTGCACAGTCCTCACAAGCCAAGCACAAAATTAAACAATTCTTTAAAAAGCAATTACGTGAAGACAATGTTGTAAAAGGTCGCGAATTAATTGATAAAGAAATTAAAGAGCAAAACTTCGATCCTAAAGAAGTTTTAACTCCTGAAAACTTTAAACGAGTATGTGAGAAGATGAATTTTGCCAGTGAAGACGATTTAGTAGCAGCTGTTGGCTTTAATGGCATGACTGCACAACAAGTCGTTAATCGTCTTGCAGAAAAAATTCGTAAACAACGAGATCATGAAGAAGCGTTAGTGAAAATCAATAAGGAAATGAATTCACCTGAAAAGAGAAAGTCTACGGAGTCCGGCGTTGTCGTAAAAGGGTTAGAGAATCTACTAATTCGTCTTTCGCGCTGTTGTAGCCCAGTACCAGGGGATGATATTGTTGGTTTTATCACTAAAGGTCGAGGTGTTTCTGTTCACCGTGCAGATTGTCCAAATGTGCAATCCAATGAAGAACAGGAACGCTTAATCGATGTTGAATGGGATTCTGCTTTTGCTCATGAGAAAAAAGAGTATTCTGTTGATATCGAAGTGTCAGGCTATGATCGTCCGGGTTTACTGAATGAAGTAATGCAAGTTGTGAATGAAGCTAAAACGAATATTAGTGCTGTGAGTGGAAGAGCTGATAGAGATAAATTAGCTACTATTAACTTAACAATTCGTATTCGTGACATTGCTCATTTATACAAAGTCGTTGATCGTATTAAACAAATTCCTGACATTTATTCTGTACAACGTGTAACAAACTAAGATAGGAGTTTTCATTTTGAAAGTAGTACTGCAACGTAGTAGAAAGGCATCAGTGACTGTAGATGGACAAGTTACAGGTGCGATTGATCAAGGGTATGTATTGTTAGTTGGACTTGCACATGGTGATACAAAAGCAGATGCTGAGTATATCGCAAATAAAATTGCGAAGATGCGTCTATGGGAAGATGCTGGTGGCAAAATGAATCACTCTATTTTAGATCACGGTGGCGCTATTTTGTCTGTATCACAATTTACTTTGTATGCTGATATACGCAAAGGAAATCGTCCGAGCTTTATTGAAGCCGCTCGCCCTGAGGAAGCAGAACCTTTATGGGAGTATTTCAATGAAACACTTCGCAACTTAGGTTTAAGTGTTGAAACAGGAATTTTTGGCGCCATGATGGATATCCAATTAATAAACGATGGACCTGTCACAATAATCATTGAATCAAAATGATAATAGTCATTACTTTAGCAACTATTCATATATGAATATAAGGGTGAATGTATATCAATCGACTATATTACTATTTTGAAAATCATAAAGCCTTGGACTCTTTCATACAATTTTGTATGGAAGTTCCCGAGGCTTTTTTGTTCTGTCAAGATCAGTAAGGCCAATGTAATATTAGCGACTTAGAAGTTGTTACAAGTTGAAACAAGCGAGAAGTTAATAAGCTCAAGATAATAGTTACAAAGTATTAGTTATTTTTTATAGGATTTAAGTATGCGTACATAGAAGAATCTAAAAAAACAGCCTTACTATAGTTTTCTTGTAGAAGAACTAGTAAGGCTGTTAGTTACTAAATATGGTTATTGCGTTTTGAAGTAATTGTGAATACCTTGTGCAATACTTCTACATACATTATTTTGATGAGTCGCATTAATAAGTTTACTGCGATCCTCAACATTTGAAATGAAACCAACTTCTAAAAGGATAGAAGGAACTGTAGCCATTCGGTTTACATAAAAGATATTCGGTTTGACACCTCTATTACTACTCCCCATTGTAGGTTGATACGCATTGTGTACTGCATTTGCTAATTGTCTGCTTCTAGTTGGATATGGATTACCTGAAGCATAATAAGTTTCAGTTCCCTTTGCAGTAGCACTTGCAGAGTTCATATGAATACTAACGAAAATATCTGCTTTTTTCGTTTTTGCAACGTTTACTCGACATTGTAAATCTACCGTTTTATTAGTAGATGCAGAGCAAGCTGTAAATTGTCCACGAGTTGTATATACGGTATAGCCCATTTTCTCTAGCTGGCTTTTAGTTTTTAATGTAAATGCATAAGTAAGAGCGGCTTCGTTATAACCACCACCACCTGAACCTGGGTCAAAACCACCATGCCCTGCATCTAAAATAATCGTTTTTTTCTTTGAAGCAGGTGGGTTTGTAGCTGGATTCGATAATGTTATATAACTATTTGATGTGTTATTTGAAATCCAGCCTTTTTGTCCAGAAGCATACATTACTTCAGCCCATTCATTTGATGGATACGTTGCATATTGTAGTACTTTATAGTAACTTCCAGCATTAGCTTCAGAAAGTATATCTCCAGTTGTATTCGGTTTTGAACGGATATTTAAGTAACCAGATTGTATAACGATATATTCTGGTTTTGAAGGCTTCGTATAAACGACATTATCTTCAGGCGTGTCAGTCGGTTCCTCTGGTGTTGGATTTTCAGGTTCTGATGGGTCCGTTTCTAAATCGGTCTCCTCATCCGGTCCGTTTGGATTAGATGTTTGGCTCGTATGTTTTTTAGAACTTATCTTCCCGTATACTGACTTGGAAGAAACCCAACCTTTTTTAGTAGTCGTATATTGAATTTGTACCCATGTACCAGATTCCTTTAAAATTTTAAATTCATTGCCTTTTACTACACTACCAATAATAGCAGAGTCAGCTGATGAAGAAGCTTTTTCTCGTACATTTAAATTAGCAATCGTAATGTAGTAATATTTACCAACATTACTAGCCAAAGTAGTTGTATTGGAAGAAGTAGTTGAATTAATCGTTACATAACTTTTAGAGACCCAGCCTGTATATTTTGATGTTTTAATATTCACCCAACCATTTTTTTCGTCTAATACAGTCCCTTTTGTTCCTTTTGCTAATTTACCAAGACTTTTATAGCTGACTGCAGCACCGGTGCGAATATTTAGATTACCTATTTTTGCAACAGCTGTTTTCGATGCAGCAGCAGTTACAACGTTTGTATTTACTTTAGATAAGTACTGGGAAGAAACCCAACCTGTTTTCCCACTATATTTTACTTTAATCCAAGATCCTTTAGATGAAATTTTTGTTAATTTTGTGCTTTTTGGAATTAACGTAAGTTTTTTAGTGCTTGTACTAGGACCTTCACGTAAAGTAAGCTGACTTGCTGTTACCTTATAAGATATTGAAGAAGATGCCTTCATATGTATTGGTTGGTAAAAATATGAGTATATAAGTGTGGCTAATATCAAAAAAGTACTAAACGTTTTTACTATTTTTGTTTTCATGTTAATCCTCCTTTTTATCTATTGTAAAAGGAAGTGACATGAAAAATCTATAGTTTTTCAAAAAAGTTGACATATTTCTTTATAGTGGGTAAGATATTTAGTAATCTGAATTTATTTAAGATCACCTATGACCGAGCAAGTAACTATATTTTTGAGGCTGATAAAGAGAGGAAAAGACGTGGCTGAAATCTTTTCTACAGTACAGTATGGTGAATAACACTCGAGAGGTTTTTCTTCGAAAGGCATATGTTTTGCTTATTAGGGGAAAACGGAATCGGCCGTTATCCGACATGAGAGGATTTAGTTATACTAGATCAACTAGGGTGGAACCGCGGAAGCTTATATAGCTCTCGTCCCTTGCATTTAATGCAAGGGACGGGGGCTTTTTTAGTTTCATCATAGAGAATAGTGTGATAAAGGACATCGTAGGTCCACAATTAATCTGAATTTTTGAAAGGAGTTAATGTGATGAATTATAAAGTACCTAGAGGCACTCAAGATATTTTACCTGGACAGTCTGAGAAATGGCAAAAGGTTGAGGAAATCATTCGTCAGCTTTGCCAAGTATATAGATATCAAGAAATTCGTACTCCAATCTTCGAGCAAACGGAATTATTCCAACGTAGTGTTGGAGATACGACAGATATCGTGCAAAAAGAAATGTACACATTTAAAGATAGAGGAGACCGTTCATTGACACTTCGTCCAGAAGGTACAGCAGCTGTTGTACGATCTTACGTTGAGCACAAAATGTTTGGTCAACCTGATCAACCAGTAAAATTATCGTATATCGGTCCAATGTTCCGTTATGAGCGTCAGCAAGCTGGGCGTTACCGCCAGTTCGTACAATTCGGAGTAGAAGCAATTGGTAGTAAAGATCCTGCAATTGATGCCGAAGTCATTGCGCTTGCGATGGATGTGTATGAAACTGCTGGATTGAAAAACTTAAAATTAGTGATTAATTCTTTAGGTGATGCAGATGTTCGTGCAGCGCACCGTGATGCTTTAATCAAACATTTTGAACCACATATCGGAGATTTCTGTTCAGATTGTCAAAATCGTCTAGAAAAAAATCCGTTACGTATTTTAGATTGTAAAGTAGATCGCGAAAATCCGTTAATGGCTACTGCACCAGCGTTAACAGATTACTTAAATGAGGAATCAGCTGCTTACTTCGAAGCTGTTAAAAAATACTTAGATGTGTTAGGTATTACGTATGTAGTAGATCCGAACTTAGTACGTGGCTTGGATTATTATAACCATACGACTTTCGAAATTATGAGCACGGCAGAGGACCTGGGCGCAATCACTACTTTATGTGGTGGTGGTCGTTATAATGGGCTAGTTGAACAAATTGGTGGCCCAGAATCACCTGGTATCGGTTTTGCAATGAGTATTGAACGCCTATTGCTTGCTCTAGAAGCTGAGGGACGTTCACTTGATACTGATAGTGCACTTGACATGTACATCGTTGCAATGGATGACCAAGCGAAGTTAAAAGCAGTAGAATTAGCGAGCTCATTTAGAGCAAAAGGTATTTCAACTGAGCTTGATTATGCAAGTCGCAAAGTAAAAGCACAGATGAAATCAGCAGATCGTTTAGGTGCTAAATGGGTCATCGTACTTGGTGAATCAGAATTAAATGAACAAGCTGCTAATGTGAAAAACATGGAATTGGGTAGCCAAGAAAAAGTGCCATTCCATGACTTAGTGAAATATTTAACAAAACATAAAGTACAATAATTGGAGGAAATAATCATGGCAAAAAGAACACATGAATGTGGTATTTTACGTGGCGCTCATGAAGGCGAACGCGTTGTATTAAAAGGATGGGTACAACGTCGTCGCGATTTCGGCGGACTAATTTTCGTTGACCTACGTGACCGTACAGGACTTGTACAAATCGTTTTCAATCCTGAAAATTCTCAAGAAGCATTAGATATTGCGGATTCTCTTCGTAGCGAATTCGTTGTAGAAGTAGAAGGTACTGTAGCATTACGTGATCCGGAAATGATCAATCCAAACATGGAAACTGGTATGGTTGAAGTTTTAATTGATCAAATAACAATCATTAACAAAGCTAAAACACCACCGTTTGCAATTGAGGATCGCACTGAAGTAAACGAAGACTTGCGTTTAAAATACCGTTACTTAGACTTACGTCGTCCAGTAATGTTTGATACATTCAAACTTCGCTCTGACGTGACAAAAGTAATTCGTAACTTTTTACAAGATGAAGGTTTCTTAGAAGTTGAAACGCCAATTTTAACAAAATCAACTCCAGAAGGCGCACGTGACTATTTAGTTCCTTCACGTGTACATGAAGGTGAATTTTACGCTTTACCACAATCACCACAATTATTTAAACAATTATTAATGATTGGTGGATTTGAGCGCTACTTCCAAATCGCACGCTGCTTCCGTGATGAAGATTTACGTGCTGATCGTCAGCCTGAATTCACTCAGATTGATATGGAAATGAGTTTCATGTCACAAGATGAAATCATCGAATTAAACGAAAAATTAATTCAAAAAGTTATGAAAGAAGTTAAAGGAATTAATATTCCAGCTCCATTCCAACGTATGACTTATAACGATGCAATGTCTCGTTATGGTTCTGATAAGCCTGATGTTCGTTTTGATTTAGAACTTATTGAATTAAGCGATGTTGTTGCAGGTTGTAACTTCAAAGTATTCGCCAGTACTGTTGAAAACGGTGGACAAGTAAAAGGTCTTAACATTAAAGGTGCAAATGATAAATATTCTCGTAAAGATCTTGACGAATTAACGAAATTTGTTGGTCGTTACGGTGCGAAAGGCCTTGCGTGGATTAAGGTAACTGAAGAAGGATTAACTGGTCCAATCGGTAAGTTCTTTGATGATGAATTTGGTGAAAAACTTGTTGAACGTATGCAAGCTGAACCAGGTGATACATTAGTATTCGTAGCTGATAAAAAATCAGTTGTTGCTGATTCGCTAGGTGCTTTACGTAAAAAACTTGGAAAAGACCTTGGATTAATTGATGAATCTCGTTTTGCATTCCTATGGATTACAGAGTGGCCATTACTTGAATACAGCGAAGATGATGACCGTTACTATGCGGCACACCACCCATTCACTCGTCCATTCGATGAAGATCTTGAAAAAATGGATACTGAACCAGATGCAGTTAAAGCACAAGCGTATGACATCGTATTAAATGGCTACGAACTTGGTGGCGGATCATTACGTATTCACGAGAAAGATTTACAAGAAAAAATGTTCAAAACACTTGGCTTCACTGATGAAGAAGCAAAAGAACAATTTGGTTTCCTAATGAATGCGTTTGAGTATGGTACTCCTCCACACGGTGGTTTAGCATTCGGTCTTGACCGTTTCATTATGTTACTAGCTGGTCGTGACAACTTACGTGATACTATTGCATTCCCTAAAACTGCAAGTGCAAGTTGTGTCTTAACAAATGCGCCAAGTACAGTATCATTAGCGCAATTAGATGAGTTAAATATCCGCACAAAAACATTGGCAGACGAGAAGTGAATCTTTTGAATTGTCAGAATTAATGTGGTAATATGTATTTAAAGCGAATCCTGATGTGTTCGTTATAAGCTTATCAGTTTTGACCGAACATTTTATCGTTGGGAGTTCACATTTTGAGATGGCGAACATGCCTGTAATGGGACGTTTAAAGTTTTGAAGAGAACACCCACCTGCTTATTGCGGGTTCAAAACGATTAGATTTTAAGACGGCACAATCGGGATTCGTTAACTATTAAATCACACCCTCTCAATGAAAATTGGGAGGTTTTTTTATATAATTTTTTCTTTAGTATGGGTATATCATTGGGGAAATAAACACTTTTTTATTTTTTTGTTGGCGTCCATTGAAACAATGGTTTAAAGTGTAAGTAAATAAATTGAAATGAGAAGGTGTATTAAGTTGAGCAATCACATAAAAACAGAATTGAAGATTGAAACAATAAATGATTTAGGTGCATTATATGACCGAGCATTTAATGTTGTAAAAAACGCCTTAGATAAGGGTTCTAAAAACTTTGGCTTGGCTACAGGTGGTACAATGTTACCTCTTTATGACCGAATTCGTAATAGTGATCTTGATTTTACTCAGTGTAAAAGTGTTAACTTAGATGAATATGTTGGACTACCAAAAGCTCATCCTGAGAGTTACATAGCATTTATGAAACAACAACTGTTCCATGATAAACCATTTAAAAAATCTAATTTACCTAATGGCGAAGCAGTAGATCCACACGCAGAAGCTGCTCGTTATGAAATGCTTTTACAACAAATGACTTTGGATTTCCAATTACTTGGTATTGGGGAAAACGGACATATTGGCTTTAATGAACCAGGTACACCATTTGATAGCGAAACACATGTTGTAGAACTTGAAGAATCAACAAGAATAGCAAATGCACGATTTTTCAATTCTTTAAATGAAGTACCTACAGAAGCAATTACAATGGGGATTTCTTCAATCATGCGTGCTAAACAAATTTTATTAATTGCAGTTGGTGAAAAGAAACGTCCTGCTTTAGAAGCATTGTTAAAAGGTGAAGTTACAGAGGAAATACCAGTAACGATCTTAAAAAAACATCCGAATGTAATTGTGTTAACAGATTTGGTTATCTAAATAGAGTGTTTACACAAATCTTTCAGGTGAATGGGTATTGTCTATCCCAAGCAACTTGAAAGATTTTTTGAATTTCGCAGATAAAAAAATGTCGGTGAGAGTAGTAAATACTTATGAGAGAGAATATAGTTTAGATATAGGAGGAGTATTTTTGCGGAATAAAGTATGAACTCGAAACTGAGAAAAGAAGCTTATAAACTAACTGTTATAAGTTGAAACAGACTTACTATTCTATTTATTTTGTAAAAAAATAAAGAAATATTGAATTTTTTCTTTTCATTTATATGGAAACGTTTTATAATTGGTATAGACAACTATACCAAAAGATTTTTATGTATATATAAGATAAGATATTTTAACTAAGTGTCATTAAAGATGATTGAATCTTTGAAATTCACAATCATGACAATGATCAGTGAAGATAGGTTAAGAGAGTAGGATAGAGTTTTCAAATATTAATGTGTATACAATAGAGAACGAGAACTCGTCACTTTTTATACTTGTAAGCAATTTAGCTGAGGTAAGTTAGGATACTAAAAATCAGAATATACATATTTAATTCTGATTTTACTTAGGAGAGACAGTATATGAGTGGAACAATTTTAATTTCAAACGTAACGATTGTTAACTATGACCAAGATGTATTTATAGGTGATCTTTACCTTGAAGGTGGTAAAATTGCTAAAGTTGGTAAGAGATTAAGAGTTAAAGCACAACATACTATTGACGGAACTTCTAAAGGTTGGATTGTTTTCCCTGGATATATTGATATGCATATACACGGTTCAGACGGTTTTGACGTAATGGATGCAACGGAAGAAGCGTTGCAAGGCATTGCTCGTTCATTACCTAAAGAGGGTACAACAAGTTTTCTTGCCACTACTATGACGCAGTCTATAGATGTTATTGAGAAAACTCTTCAAACTGCTGCTGCATATAAAGGTGGTTTGGATGAAGCGGAAATGTTAGGGATACATGTCGAAGGCCCGTATATTTCTAAGGAAAGAGCTGGAGCACAGCCACTACAATATATTATTGAACCTTCAATTCAACAGTTTCTTCAATGGCAGGAGATTAGTGAAGGTCGTATTAAACAAATTACAGTAGCTCCTGAAGTGAATAACGGTTTTGAATTTATCGAAGCTGTTAGTAAAGTAGGAATCGTAGTATCAATAGGGCATTCAGATGCTAAGTCAGATGAAGTTGAGCGTGCCGTTCTGCTCGGTGCAAAGCAAGCAACTCATCTATATAACCAAATGCGTCCTTTTCACCATCGAGAACCAGGAGTTGTCGGTGATGTCCTACTAGAAGATGACTTAAAAGTAGAAATAATAGCAGATTTCATTCATAGTCATCCAAAATCAGTGAAATTTGCTTATCGGTTAAAGCAAGCCTCACGAATTATATTGATTACTGATGCAATGAGAGCTAAAGGACTCGAATACGGAGTGTATGATTTAGGCGGTCAAGCAGTAAAGGTAACAGAAACTGGTGCACATTTATCTGATGGTACGTTAGCTGGAAGCGTGTTAACGATGGAGCAAGCCGTAAAAAACGTGTATGCTGTCACGAAATGTTCATTACAGGAATTAGTGTCTATGTCTTCAAATAACGCTGCTAGACAACTGAAATTACCTTTGAAAGGGTATATTAATCCAGGGATGGATGCAGATTTAGTTATTTTAGATGCAAATTTAAATGTACAAAAGACTATATGCCACGGTAAAGTTGTATTTGAGAAAGAATAACAAGCTGTAGTTTAGTAATTAACTACATGAAAGGTGGAGAAATGCTTGTTAGATAAAAATTCACCAGTTCCAATGTATATACAAATTGAAGAGTTTTTAAAAGGCAAAATTTTTGAAGAGGAATATAAAGTAGGTGAAAATATTCCTTCTGAAAGAGAGTTTTCCGAACAGTTAGGCGTAAGTCGTATGACTGTAAGGCATGCTATCACAAATTTAGTTAATAGCGGTTTGCTTTATCGAGAAAAAGGTCGAGGTACTTACGTAGCGAATCCAAAATTAGAGCAGCCGTTAAGTGGACTGACTAGTTTTACGGAAGATATGCGTTCAAGAGGCTATGAACCTAGCAATAAGCTCATTCGTTTCGAAAAGATTATACCTCCAATCGACATTGCCAAAGCATTGCAAATGAAAACAGGTGATGAAGTATTTTCGGTTGTTCGAATTCGTAACGCAGATCAGCTACCAATGGCCATTGAAAGAACGTATATACCTGTAGAAATTATTCCCGATTTAGATAAGAGTATGGTTTTGGGTTCGTTATACTCACTAATTGAAGAACGAAATCATCAAAAGATTGGTCATGCTTCTCAATTAATGGAAGCAGCACTCGTAACAAAAGAAGATAGCAAACTACTGAATATTGAGCAACCATCAGCTGTATTAATTATCGAACGAAAAAGTTATTTAAACACTGGAGTACCATTTGAATTAGTGCGTAGTACATATCGTGCAGATCGCTATAAATTTATCAGTGAAATTCAGAGGTGATAACATGCATCAATATTTTCAAGAGGTTCAACAATTATTAAACGTTATTGTAGAAGAAGAACAATCTAATATGACAAAAGCTGCCGAATTGATTGCAGAGCGTATTCAAAAAGGAGGCATTTTACAACTATTCGGTTGTGGTCACTCGCATATATTAGCTCAAGAAGCTTTTTACCGGGCAGGTGGTTTAGTACCTGTTCGCCCCATATTCATAGAGCCTTTGATGCTACATAAAGGTGCACTAACTTCTTCTTCTAATGAAAAGGATCCTAATTTCATAGCACAACATCGTCATCAATTTGAGTTTAACTCAAATGATGTATTAATTATTGTTTCCACGTCAGGTAGAAATGTTGTACCCATTGATGTAGCACTACTAGCAAAAGAATCTGGGGTGCGTGTAATTTCATTACAGTCTCTTCATTATAAAGAGCAAGTATCAAAACATAGCACACGAAAACGTCTAGAGGAAACAGTAGATTTCGTTTTAGATACACATATTCCAATAGGTGATGGATTGTTATGGCAAGATAGCGTACAGTATGGCCCTGCTTCTACAACAATCGGTTCAGCCATATTGAATACGACGCTATCTCAAGTGATTGAAATTCTTGCTAGAGAAGGTGAAGAGCCACCTGTATTTGAAAGTGCAAATCTAGATGGTAGTCAAGAGAAAAATGATTATATGATAGCAAAGTATAGTAGACGAATAAACTTCGAATAAATATAAGTACGGGGGAGATTAATATGGAGAAAACATTTAAAATTACTAGTCCAGTAGGATTACATGCACGTCCATCAACAGTATTAGTTGCAGGTGTAACACCTTTTGCATCAGATATACAGCTCGAGTACAAAGGTAAAACAGTCAATTTAAAATCTATTTTGGGCGTTATGTCATTAGGCGTTCCAACCGGTGAAGTTGTAACTATTAAAGCAGATGGTCCAGATGCAGAAGCAGCACTCGCAAAAGTTTCAGAATTGATGATTTCAGAAGGCCTAGGACAAGAATGTTAGAGATTAAAGGCATTGCAGTCTCAAATGGTATAGCTATAGCGAATGCGTACTGCTTAGTAGAACCAGATCTTTCCTTTGACAAATTGACTATTACTAATATAGAAGCGGAGAAATTACGCTTTAATGCAGTTGTTTCTAAGACGAAAATGGAACTAGAAGCGATTCGTGAAGCTGCGGAGAAGAAATTTGGTCACGATAAAGCAGAAATCTTTTCCGCACACTTACTAGTATTACAAGACCCAGAGATGTTAAACGCGATTGAAGTCCAGATTAGTGAAGGTATAAATGCCGAATTTGCTTTACAAGAAACATCAACTATGTTTATTAAGTTATTTGAATCTATGGATAATGAATACATGCAAGAACGCGCAGCTGATATTCGCGATGTAGCAAAGCGTTTATTGGCAAATTTATTGGGCATTGAATTACCTGATTATAGTCGTTTATCAAATGATGTAATTATCGTTGCTGATGATTTGACACCATCGATGACTGCACAGCTTGATAAAACGCATGTAAAGGGCTTTGTAACAAATATTGGAGGGCGTACATCTCACTCAGCTATTCTTGCAAGAACAATGGAGATACCTGCTGTTGTAGGTACGAAATTGGCAACAACTATTATACCTCATGGAGCAAAGCTTATATTAGATGGCGCAAAAGGAACTGTAATATTAGATGCCACAGAAGAAATCGTTGCGGACTATTTATTAGCTCAAGAAGCGTTTGTAGCAGAGAGTGCAATGTTCCAGCACTTTGTGACATCTGAAAGCGTAAGTGCAGATGGATACTATATAGAGTTAGCAGGCAATATTGGTAAGCCAGAGGATGTAGATAATGTTTTGGCTAACGGAGGTGATGGAATTGGCTTATTCCGCACAGAGTTTTTATATATGGACCGTCAAGAATTACCATCAGAAGAAGAGCAATTTACGGCTTACAAAACAGTACTTGAAAAGATGGGAAGTAAACCAACTGTTGTTAGAACATTGGATATAGGTGGTGACAAAGAATTACCATATTTGAAATTAGAGCATGAGATGAATCCTTTCTTAGGACATAGAGCTGTAAGACTTTGTTTGGAACAACAGGATATATTCCGTACGCAGCTACGTGCACTTCTCCGTGCAAGTATATACGGTAATTTGAAAATCATGTTCCCTATGATTGCAACACTCGATGAATTCCGCAAAGCGAAGGCATTATTAGATGAGGAACAAGAGAAGTTATTAATAGAAGGAATTGAAGTTTCAACAGATATTGAAATTGGAATGATGGTAGAAATTCCTTCAGCGGCTCTCATTGCAGATTTATTTGCTAAAGAAGCTGATTTCTTATCTATTGGTACAAATGATTTAATCCAATATACTTTAGCTGCTGATCGTATGAATGAAAAAGTTGCTTACTTGTATCAACCATTTCATCCTGCCATTTTGCGCCTAGTGAAAATGGTGATTGATGCCGCTCATGCTAATGGTAAATGGGTAGGAATGTGTGGAGAAATGGCTGGAGATGAGATAGCTATACCTATTCTTCTTGCTTTAGGATTGGATGAATTTTCAATGAGTGCATCTTCTATATTACGTGCGCGTGCGCAAATTTCGGACCTCTCAAAAGAAGAATTAACACAACATTTAGAAAAAATAATGCTACTAGCTACATCAATGGAAGTAGAACAATATATGAAAAAACTATTAGATATGAACAATTAATTTGATTATTACTACAAAGGAATTTTTCATGTGTCAATGGAATGTCGGCAACCCCTGAAGATTGGAATTGCCGACATTTTTTATACAAAAAAATATCAATAAAACCATTATAATTCCCATAATTAGAAGATATAACGCAGTTGTACTATTAAGGGGGAGATACCGATGATTCAATTAGTACCACTAGAGGATAGTGAACAAGTTCATCGATTGCGAGATTATAGTTTTTCGAATAAATATATTGGAGAAAAAAGAGAAGATTTCCAACACTGGATAGAATATAGTACAACGATTGGAGCATATGATGGAAGAAAATTAGTTGGTCAATTGCTCATACTCCCTTTGAATATGACTATTCATCAAATCTCGTACAAAATGGGGGGGATTGGATTTGTATGTACTTATCCAGAGTATCGAAATAGAGGAATTATGAAAAAACTCATGATTCGTGCTTTGGAAGAAATGCGAGAAAATGGCCAATGTATTTCTGTATTAGCTCCATTTTCTGTCTCTTTTTATCGTTATTTTGGGTGGGAATTATTTTTTGATAAGCTCAATTACTCAATACCTAGTGAAGCGTTCCCTAATTTCGGTAACCAGTTAGATGATATAAAAAGATTTAGTTTTGAATGGCTTGATGAACAACTTTTTGAAGACGTCTATACTTTTTATAATGACAATGCAGATGGTGTTAATGGCTTTATGAAGCGTGATGCTACTTGGTGGAAAAGAATTAAACGCAGAGAGTCTGATAGTCATTTTGCGGTTTATTATAAAGACGATAAAATCCATGGTTTTATACGCTATCAAATTCAAAATCTCACTTTTATTATTAAAGAATTTGTCGTAAAGGATTATTTTGCTGAACAGGCAATTTGGCGTTATGTTTCTTCTCATAGTGCAAGTGTTTATCATATTACTGGTAATACTACAGCAACGAGTCATTTTGGATTCCATTTTAACCAGCCACAGTTTAAAAAAGAAGTTGTTCAAGACTGTATGGTGAGAATTGTAGATGTTGCAGCGTTTTTAAAAGAATACAATTGGGCGGAATTAACGGAAAACTTGTATTTACGTATTCAGGACCCGTTTGCCCAGTGGAATGAGAAGCTTTACTGTATTACTAATGGGGGGCATATTGAAGTAGTCAAAACAGATAACATTGAGAAAGATCAAGTTTTATCGTTGTCGATTAATATTTTTTCAGCTTTAATAGTAGGGTATTTAACTGTTACAGAAGCCGTGCTCTATGCTAATCATCTACTAGATGGAAAAGCCTTAAATCTTTGGATTAAAGCTTTAAAATCAGAAAAACCGTCATTTTATGAGTATTTTTAATATGTACTTAGACAAAGATATTTTATGCAAAAAATTTTTCGAGAAAAATTTTGGACTATACCAGTTGCTAGAAAAAACAGTAAATTCAAGCTATTTAGTGATGTGCCAATAAAAAAATGCGAAAAAAAAGGAAAATAATGCGTTTTAAGGGTATTGTGGTATAGACCAATTTCTGCTATTCTCAATTTAGGAGTTATATTACAAAAAAGGGGTGCTCTTCATGAAAAATATTATGCTCGTTTGTGCTGCAGGTATGAGTACTAGTTTACTAGTAACTAAAATGCAAAAGGCTGCTGAGGGACAAAATTTAGCTGCAGATATTTTCGCAATTTCAGAAAGTGAAGTTGATTCAACATTAAAAACAAAAAATATCGATGTCTTATTATTGGGGCCTCAAGTACGTTATTTGAAAGGACCTTTTGAAGCAAAATATAAAGCTAAAAACTTCCCAATCGAAGTGATCAATATGAGTGATTATGGCATGATGAACGGCGAAAAAGTATTGCAGCACGCACTTAATTTAATCGGATAGTCAAGGAGGGTTACGGTCATGCAAGAAACGGATTTGTTACAGTCAATTATGGGGCTGATTTTGCATAGTGGAAACGTAAAAAGTGATTGTATGGAAGCGATTCAACTTGCTAAACAAGGAAATGTAAGCGCTGCTAAAGAGAAAATAACATTAGCTAATAAATCTTTAGTAGAAGCACATCATTCTCAAACCGCATTATTAACACAAGAAGCTAGAGGAGAAAAAGTAGAGGTTTCAATAATGTTGATCCATGCACAGGATCACTTGATGAATGCCATAACTTTTAAGGATTTAGCAATAGAAATTATAGATTTATATGACCGTCCACAAGGGGCTTAACATCAATCTTGATGTTTACCATAGAAATAATCTATAACACAAAGGAGAGTGGAGAGGGATGTTTCGTTTTTTTGAGGAGAAGTTCGTTCCAGTAGCAGCGAGGATTGGGAATCAAAGACACTTAGTTGCGATTCGTGACGGCTTTATCACAATTATGCCGTTAACTATTGCAGGTTCGTTAGCAGTAATAATCAATAACTTACCGATTAAAGGTTATCAAAAATTAATGGATTCAATTTGGGAACATGGAACATGGACGCAATGGGGGGGGAACGTGTGGAGTGCGACATTTGCCATCATGTCTCTACTTCTTGCCTTTACAGTTTCGTACCATTTAGCTAAAAGCTATGGTAAAGATGGCTTATCTGCCGGGGCAATTGGTTTATCTTGTTATTTGACATTCGGAACATTCGGTGAAGGCGGCTTAAGTGGTCTAACCACAGGAACCGGAGGTATATTCGTTGCATTAATAGCTGCACTCGTATCTTCGGAACTATTTTCACGATTATCTGGCAACAAGCGTTTATTGATTAAAATGCCTGATGGTGTTCCGCCGGCAGTTACAAAATCATTTGCGGCATTATTACCCGCTATTATAACAATTTCATTATTTGCTTTAGTAAGAACAATCATTTCAACAAGTTTTGATATGCCTGATATTATTTCATCATTCTATGCAGCAGTTCAAGAACCATTTATGGGTTTAACAAACACGTGGGTTGCAGCCTTGATCTTAGCATTTGTTCCTGTATTCTTCTGGTCATTTGGTATTCACGGTGCGAATATTATCGATCCATTTATGCAAACTATTAATCTTGATGCAATTGCTAAAAACGTTCAAGCAGTTAATGCTGGTGAAGTTGCACCATATATTATTAACAAACCATTCTTTGATGCTTTCGTAAATATGGGTGGGTCTGGTACAACAATTGCTTTAGTTATTGCTATATTCCTTTTCGCTAGAAAGAATAAGCAGTACACTACGGTAGGTAAAGTTGGTGCCGCACCTTCGTTATTCAATATTAATGAGCCGTTGATGTTCGGTTTACCAATCATTTTAAATCCAAGCTTAGTTATTCCTTTTGTTCTAACACCAATGATCAATGTATCAATTGCTTATTTCGTAACGAAATGGGGATGGGTTCCTGCAGCAACAGTTGCGACGCCTTGGATGGTTCCACCAGTCATCAATGGGTGGTTAACAACGCAATCATGGACAGGTGGAGTTTTAAGTGTCGTATTAATCGCTATTTCAGTTTGTATCTACTTACCGTTCATAGTGGCAGCATCAAGAATTAAAGTAGATAAAACAGAAGGAAAAAAACAATCTACAACAAATCAAGCAGAACTAATGAAAAAACCAGAAGCAGAAAAAGTGAACGTTTAATAGATGGTAAGCGGAGGTATTCAAATGAGAAGATTAGGAATTTCAATTTATCCTCAACACAGTACGCTAGAAGAAATGCAAAACTATATCCAACTAGCGCATGATCATGGTTTTAGTCGCATTTTTACTTGTCTAATGTCTGTGAAAAATACTGAGGAAAAAGAAAAGTTACAACAAATCAATCAGTTTGCGCAACAGCTTGGCTTTCATATTTCCGCTGACATCGCTCCGCAAGTTTTTGAGGAATTAGACTTAACTTATCGTGATATTGGAGCCTTGAAAGAACAGTATCATTTATCTGCATTACGCTTAGATATGGGATTCTCTGGACAGGAGGAGGCGTTCATGTCATTGGACACTTCTAACTTAAAAGTCGAACTTAATATTAGTAATGGAACAAAGTATGTAGAAAATATTTTGTCTTATCAACCAAATCGTGAAAATATTATCGGCTGCCATAATTTCTATCCAAGAAAGTTTACAGGTCTTTCGAGAGCACATTTTATTAAATCTTCAAAGTTATTCAAAGATAATCATATCCGTACTGCGGCGATGATTTCTTCGAATCATGCAAAGTTTGGACCATGGGAGGAAACACTACATGGCTTACCTACATTAGAGGAGCATCGCGGTTTACCAATTACAGTTCAAGCAAAGGATTTATGGCATACGGGCTTAATAGATGATTTGATTATTGGGAATATGTATGCATCGGAAGAAGAGCTACAAGCATTAGGAAAACTGAATCGCCAAAAATTAGAACTTGATATTGTACCATCAGCGGAAAATTCAGAAGTGGAAAATAAAATCATTTTTGAAGAACCTCACTTTAATCGTGGTGATGTCTCTGAATATGTGATTCGCAGTACGCAATCACGCGTTAAATACAAAGCAGAGCAATTCAAATCGCATGATGTATTTGATATTCAAACAGGTGATATTACGATTGATAATGACGAGGATATCCGCTACAAAGGTGAGTTGCAATTAGTGCTAAAGAATATACCGAATTCAGGAAGTGCGAATATTGTAGCAAAAGTAGTACCTGAAGAAATTTATTTGCTTGAGAAAATTCGACCATGGGAATCATTTGGTTTTAAAATGGTAGAGAAAAAAAGTTAGGATGAGTAAAAGGGTTGAGTGCTATGATCTATAGTTCTCAACCTTTTTGCTTATATTGGATGAAGTAAGTAGCTAGGGGGATGAGGATGTTTGTATTAGCGATTGATGGCGGCGGCACCAAAACATGTGCTGTTATTTGTGATGAAGGCGGGCATATCCATGCAATGGTAACAGTCGGTAAAAGTAATCCGACAACTATGAGTAAAATAGAATTTGAACTTGTAATTGAGCAAGCATTAATGCTACTAAATTCACAAAACACAACCGCTTTTACGCAAATTGTAAGATGCTTTGCGGGTATGGCTGGAGTGAAAGAAAAACAATATGATTCAATTCTAATGAATGTTTTACATAATCACTTACCAAAAGAGGCAACGATTGAGATAGCAAATGATGCGACTAATGCGTTGTATGCTGGTACTTTGGGTTCTGAAGGGATTGTACAAATAGCAGGAACTGGAGCAATTACATTGGGGTTAGATGAACAACACCGCATAGTACGTACTTCCGGTTGGGGATATCTATTTGATGATGAAGGAAGTGGCTATGATTTAGGGGTACAAGCTTTAAAAGCAGTATTTAAAGCTTTTGATGGTCGAGGTTATCAAACCAATTTAACAGCAAGGTTATACCAACACTTTCAAGTAGACGCGGTTCCGCAAATAATAGATCATGTCTATGGAGAGGGGCATCCAAGAGCTATTATTTCTCCACTAAGTTTGTATGTGAGCGAAGAAGCTCTAGAAGGCGATATCGTCGCGAGAATTATTATTCAAAAAGCTTGCGAAAAATACTTCCAATCAATCAAAGCATGTATAGATCAAATGACTTGGTCAAAAGAGACGATTCCTGTTGTATTAGCAGGGGGTGTGTTCTCAAATGTAGAACTTTTCATTCCGATTCTTCAAAAATTAGCAAGTAAAGAAGTTGTAGAAATGCAGTTTCAGCCTGCCCTTATGTCACCAATTGGTGGAGCAGTCGTAGGAGCGCTAAGAAAATGTGGGCAATATGTTGATCAAAGGTTTGTCGAGACTTTTAATGAACAAATGTTGACATCAGGTAGTGAAGTGTAAAATTTACAGAAGACTGCAATGTTGCTATTATTATAAAAAAATATCTAGATAAGACCGTTGATTTCCGCTACGGTGGACGCATTCCGCGGGCGGGCGCCAAGTCGCTTCGTCGCTATGCTCCTGCAGGGTCTTGGACTGTCCCGCTATTCCCTCAGGAGTCGCCTTCAATCAACTACACATGTAATATAAACAAATAAATAAAAAAGACCGTTGATTTCCGCTACGGTGGACGCTTTCCACGGGGCGGGCGCCAAGTCGCTTCGTCGCTATGCTCTTGCAGGGTCTTGGACTTCCCGCTAGTCCCGCAGGAGTCGCCACCTTCGCTTCAATCAACTAGAACATGTAATATAAATGCTTTTTTTGAGGTGATAGAAAATAATGATAGTAAAAGAATCTGGAAGAGATCAAATTGAAATTTGGATCCCCCAGTACATCAAGAATAATCTTATGGGGAAAATTGAGGATACGGTGGACAACCTTAAAAAGTTTTGAAAAAAATGTCCATGCAGGAGATGCTTACTTTTGCTGCTATGAATTTAGCCAATTGTCCTTGGCAAAGTTAAGTTCAAAAATGGGATATAAGTTAACACTCAAAGGATATTTTATCTATAAAAAGTATTTTAAATGACCAAAATATAAAAGTAAAGATATTCAGGATGTAAGCATACTGAATACCTTTTGTCTTTATACTGAAGATGATGCTAAAAACAAGCATTATCTTTTTTTAGTGTTAGAAAATGGAGATAAGAAGTTGGGGAATTTAGATGTAAAAAACGATTGTTGTGTATTTGTATTGGGTATTATAGGATTCTAAATTGAGTCTCGGGCAAGTAATATGCACTTCAGTCTTTTCTTGTATGATAATATCGAGCATTTACAAAAAATATAGTTCCAAATAAAAAAAGCATTAAACAAATCCATAAAGCAATAGCAGAATAATTGCTCTTCAATACTACTTCACTAATCGAGTTAACAATAATCATTAAAGCCATTATTATATACATTGCTTTTACAAATTTCATAGTTCTCATAAAAACCCTCTCTCCTTTATTTCAGCATTTCGTTTTTACCGACTTAATAAAACTTACTTTCATTGTATTTTAATTGGTATAAATTAGCAATTTCTATTTGGCGAGTTGCTTATTTTTTAGAGAAATCCATTAGTTATTAATAGATTGTATATTGCAGACTGTAGACAAGCTTAAAGAAATTCGAGTTTGTCTACAGTCATTTTATTTTAAAATATATATAAATAGATAAGACCGTTGATTTCCGCTACGGTAGACGCATTCCGCGGGCGAGCGCCCAAGTCGCTTCGTCGCTATGCTCCTGCAGGGTCTTGGACTTCCCGCTATTCCCGCAGGAGTCGCCACCTTCGCTTCAATCAACTAGACATGTAATATAAACAAATAAATAAGACCGTTTATTTCCGCTACGGTGGACGCATTCCGCGGGCGGGCGCCAAGTCGCTTCGTCGCTATGCTCCTGCAGGGTCTTGGACTTCCCGCTATTCCCGCAGGAGTCGCCACCTTCGCTCCAATCAATTAGACATGTAATAAAAACAATTTTCTGAGGCGATGGAAAAAATGGTAGTAAAAATCTTGAAAGAGATCAAATCGAAATGATTGCTTTGAATCAAGTAGTACCTCAAGAAATCTTAATTTAATATAATTCATCTTGACATACATATTTCTCAAGTCAATCCTTGCAATCCTCTTGCTTTTTGTATATATTTTTCACGATACCTATTTTCTTAGTAATAGGATAGGATTACTTACAAAATTTGAATAAAACGGAGTGAAAGGTATATGTTACATCAATTTTCACGTAATGAATTAGCCATTGGAACAGATGGAATAGATAAACTAAAAAATACAACAGTAGCAATTTTAGGTATAGGCGGTGTTGGATCATTCGCTGCCGAAGCTTGTGCAAGAAGTGGTGTTGGGCGTATTATTTTAGTGGACAAAGACGATGTAGATATTACGAATATTAATCGTCAATTAGTTGCTTATATGTCGACAATTGGTCGCTCAAAATCAGCTGTTATGAAAGAACGCATTGCTGATATTAATCCTGATTGCGAAGTCATCGATTTGCATATGTTCTATACTGAAGAAACGTACGAAAAATTCTTCAGCTATGAACCTGACTATGTAATTGATGCATCAGATACAGTTATTTATAAAATTCATATTATGAAAGAATGTTTAAAACGTGGCGTGAAAATCATTGCAAGTATGGGTGCAGCAAACAAAATGGATCCAACACGTTTCCAAATTGCAGATATTTCAAAAACACATACCGATCCTCTTGCAAAAGTGATTCGTGTGAAATTGCGTAAAGAAGGTATTAAAAAAGGAATCCCTGTAATTTTCTCTGATGAGAGCCCAATTGTTGTTCGTCCAGATGTTGTACAAACAGTCGGTAAACCAGAAGCGGAAATTCGTAAAGCGCAATTGCCACCATCTTCAAATGCGTTTGTACCATCATCTGTTGGTTTAATCGCTGCTAGCTGGGTAGTGCGAGATATTTTGAGTGATATTGAAATTAAAACGGTGAGAGACTAAGCGTAAGTTTAGAAATGTCTCTTTCGTGCAGTGAAAAATAGTGCAGAAGCAAATATGCTTTTGTACTATTTTTTATGTGAGAGATACCATTAAAGCTATTAAATGGACATAAATGTATTGACAAATATATCCGTCTGCTGATATATTTTGTATATCGTCTGCTGATATATCTTCCAGCGATGTAAAGAGGTGGGGTTTATGCAGCAAAATGCGCCTTTAACAGAGGGTGTTTATTATATTTTGCTAGCCTTGTATGAGCCAAGACATGGATATGGCATTATGCAATTGGTGGAGTCATTAAGTAATGGACGGGTGCAGCTTGGGCCAGGCACATTATATGGGGCTATAAAGTCTTTAGTGACTAAAAGGTGGATTGTGCCCTATGAAGAAGATGGGAGGAAAAAGGAATATGTCATCACAGCTCTTGGCAAAGAAGTAGTCGAAGAGGAGGTGAGACGTTTAAAAGAATTATATATGAATGGGCAAAATATACTAAATCAGGAGGGTCCTTTATGATAAAAGCGCATCGCTTTTTTATCGATTATGAAAAGGAGGAAAAATGGCTCGATGCTCAAAGTCAAAAAGGATTACATTTAAAAAAAGCAATTCCCTTCTACTACCAATTTGAAGAAGGCGTGCCAGAGAAATACACTTATCGCTTGGTATTATTACCAAAGGATCGTAAGGAGTATTTAGAATTTTTAGCCTCTACTGGAGTGGAGATAGTAGCGATTTTCATTCTTTGGGCATATGTCCGAAAAAAAGAAGAAGAGCGTTCATTTGAATTGTATTCGGACAGTACATCTAAAATCGCTTATTTGTGTAAAATCTTATTTCTCTATAGTTTTGTATTGATTTTAAATATAGCTAGTTCAATTTTAAATATTATTGTATCGACTAGTGTATGGGGTGGGTTACTAAATGTTAGTGCATCGCTAATAATGTTGATCGCAGTGGTACAAGTGTATACAAGAATACGGTCCTTACAAAAAGAGAAAGAAATTTTCCATAAATAAATTGAATACATATCTGAGGTACATACGTATAGTAATATATTGAAGAAATTAGAATAAAAGGAGACTTTCAATGGCTTTAGTAATTCAAGAAGTGACAAAGAGATATCAAGATTTTGTGGCGGTAGATAATCTTTCTTTTACGATTGAGCAAGGGGAGATTTTCGGTCTGATTGGTCAAAATGGTGCTGGAAAAACGACGACTTTCCGTATGATTTTAGATTTGCAAGAAACAACTGCGGGGACGATCTCGTGGAACGGGCAGTCAATACACTCGATAGATCGTGATTTGCTTGGTTATTTGCCTGAGGAACGAGGAATTTTTCCTACTATGACAGTGGAAGATCAGTTATATTTCTTTGGAGAACTAAGAGGTCGTAAGAAAAAAGATTTAAAAGTGGATGTGAATTATTGGATTGAGCGTTTTGAGCTAGAAGATAAGCGTAAAGCCAAGGCAGAGACGCTTTCTAAAGGGAACCAACAGAAAGTTCAGCTTATTGCCAGTTTCATACATAAGCCGGAGTTTTTGATTTTAGATGAACCATTTAGTGGGTTAGACCCAGTGAACAAAGATTTATTAAAAGAAGCGATATTATTCTTAAAGAATAATGGTACGACAATTCTATTTTCAAGTCACCAGATGGAAAATGTAGAAGAGTTGTGTGATCATTTATGCTTGTTAAAAAGAGGGGTATCATTGTTCTCTGGTAGTTTATTAGATTTGAAAAAACAATATGGTAAAACAAAGTTAACTGTGAGAACTGAAAAGACCGTAGCGGAGCTTAGTGTTTTACCAGGTGTTAAAGATGTAGCCATAGGAAAAGAGCAATACACACTTACTTTAGAGGATGAATCGTATGCAAAGGGGATTTTCGATATCGTCTCGAATGGTGGTTATATTGAAAAATTCAGCCTTGATTATTTATCCTTAGATGAAATTTTCAAAGATAAGGTAGGTGGCGTCAATGTCTAAGTTTTGGCTGTTAGTGAAGCAATTATACACACAAAAGATTAAAGCGAAGTCATTTATTTTCTCTATTCTTTTATATATTGTAATCATTAGTTGTGTTATGTTCTGGTCAAATATTAAAGATGCACTGTTTGCAGAGGAGCCTTTGAAGGTTGCTTTGTTAAATGATACAGATGCAGATTTAAAAGCGCTATTTACTTCAAGTCCAGATATGGAATTTTCATTCCCAAAAGAAGATAGAGCTTCAGCTGAGAAAAAGGTTACAGAGGAAGAATTAGATGCTGCAATTTTTATTAAAGACGAGGGTGGATCGTTAGTAGCGGAAATTGCGACATTTACTCCGCTAACGTTTAATGACCAACAAACGGTATCTTCTAGTATTCAATATGCAGGGAAGATTTATGAAGTACAGCAACTTAATTTATCAGCAGAGCAAGCGGATAAAATTTTGCAATCTGAAACAAAGATTTCAATGAAAAATTTAAACGAAGATACAGCTGGTGGGAAAAGTGAGGAAGAGAAATCAGCTGGTATTGGAGCTTCATTTTTAGTAGGTATTATGATTTACTCATTTGTAATCTCATTCTTATCGATGATCACGACGGATGTTGCATCTGAGAAGGGGTCACGTGTTTTAGAAGTACTACTTGCAAGTATCAAACCGGTTACACATTTTTTAGCGAAACTAACGGGTACATTTTTCTTAGCATTAACGCAAATTGTTATTTTACTTGGGGCATTATCGCTGCTATTTATCGTAGTGGATGGCGGTTCGAAATGGGATACTGTCATTAAAGTGGTAGGGGGATTGTCTGCAGGCTATGTTGGTTATGCGCTTGCGTTTTTATTATTATCAATTATGTTGTTCCTAATTATGGGTGCTTTACTTGGTTCGCTTGTGTCTAAAGTAGAGGAATCAAGTCAAGCGATGATGCCAGCAATGATGCTTGGAATGATTGGATTTTACGTTTTAATGTCTGGTCTGTATAGCCCAGATACAATTCTTATAAAAGTATTCTCTTATATTCCATTTACATCAGGAATGATTATGCCACTGCGTATTGGGGCTACTGATATTGCAGCAACAGAACCGATGATCTCACTGGGTATACTTATTGTGACTGTAGTCTTATTATTCATGCTTAGTCTATCGTTCTATAAACGTAGCGTATTAACTTATAGCACGGGTGGTATTATCCAAAAGATCAAAACGGTTTTAAAAGTAACGACATGATAAAGTGTTTATGTGTTTAGATAGTATATAAGCAATAATATAAAAGAGGCCCCCTTACTTTAATTACTAAAGCAAGGGGGCTTTGTTTAAATACATGCGTTATATATTATATCTGCATTTCTAGTGGGGTTTTCTATATCCAGGTAATGTTCTTCTCCTAACCAGTATCTTCTTTTATACTTTAAAAGTATTGCTTGTTTATCTCCAATATACGAATCACGATTTAAAATTCTCTCATATCTTACTTCGCGAGGACAGTCTAAAAATATAATAAAGTCGTAAAACTCTCTCCATTCTTTTCTTTGTAGAAATACACCTTCTATAAGAATGATACTATCAGATGTTACAGAAATTTGTTTAGTTGTGATTGTATCAGTAGATTTATTATAGAAAGGTAAATTGATATCTTTTATACTATTTTTTAACACTTCGAATAATTTAGTTGCTAACAACTTAATGTCCCATTGTAAATAGTAATATTCATACCATTCCTCGTATCCGGTTTGGTATCTTTTATTTTTTTTTACAATATGATCATCAATATGTAAAATGACCAACTTATTATTGATATTTAATTCTTGCTCGATTTTTTTTACTAATGTGGTTTTACCTGCACCACTTAAACCATCTATTGCAACAATTAGAGGGCGGTCTTTATATGTGCGTGTAGAAAATTGAAGTAATAATTTTTCTGTTAGTGCTTTAATGGTCATCTTATTACCCCCTTTTTTAAATACATGATAAATTCTGGATTTTTTACACCTGAATCAATTTCATAAATCGTATTTTTTTAGAGCACAGAGAACTCCCATAGTACAAAATCCGTTTTTAAAAATTAAGCTACGTTTGGTTGTTCACGTAAAACTTGGTTGATACGATCGACTGCTAGTTTGCTCGCGTTGTAAATCAGTGTAATCAAT
>NZ_JBNNTI010000009.1:0-107649 GCF_050278625.1 Viridibacillus sp. NPDC096237
GCAACAGGTGCAACAGGCGACACTGGAGCAACAGGTGCAACAGGCGACACTGGAGCAACAGGTGCAACAGGCGACACTGGAGCAACAGGTGCAACAGGCGACACTGGAGCAACAGGTGCAACGGGTGAAACTGGAGCTACTGGAGCGACAGGCGACACTGGAGCAACAGGTGCAACGGGCGACACTGGAGCAACAGGTGAAACTGGAGCAACGGGCGCAACGGGTGACACTGGTGCAACAGGAGCAACAGGTGATACTGGTGCAACAGGAGCAACAGGCGACACTGGAGCAACGGGTGAAACTGGAGCAACGGGTGAAACTGGAGCAACGGGTGAAACTGGAGCAACAGGAGCAACAGGTGAAACTGGAGCAACAGGTGAAACTGGAGCAACGGGTGATACTGGTGCAACAGGAGCAACAGGCGACACTGGAGCAACGGGTGAAACTGGAGCAACAGGTGAAACTGGAGCAACTGGAGCAACAGGTGAAACTGGAGCAACAGGTGAAACTGGAGCAACAGGAGCAACGGGTGACACCGGAGCAACTGGAGCAACTGGAGCAACAGGTGACACTGGTGCAACAGGAGCAACAGGTGAAACTGGAGCAACAGGTGATACTGGTGCAACAGGTGCAACAGGAGCAACGGGTGAAACTGGAGCAACAGGAGCAACGGGTGAAACTGGAGCAACGGGTGACACCGGAGCAACTGGAGCAACAGGAGCAACAGGTGATACTGGTGCAACGGGTGATACTGGTGCAACAGGAGCAACAGGCGACACTGGAGCAACAGGAGCAACAGGTGAAACTGGAGCAACGGGTGAAACTGGAGCAACAGGTGAAACTGGAGCAACAGGAGCAACAGGTGAAACTGGAGCAACAGGAGCAACAGGTGAAACTGGAGCAACAGGAGCAACGGGTGATACTGGAGCAACAGGAGCAACGGGTGACACTGGAGCAACAGGCGCAACAGGTGAAACTGGAGCAACGGGTGAAACTGGAGCAACAGGTGCAACTGGAGCGACAGGAGCAACAGGTGACACTGGAGCAACTGGAGCAACTGGAGCAACAGGAGCAACGGGTGAAACTGGAGCAACTGGAGCAACAGGAGCAACGGGTGATACTGGTGCAACAGGAGCAACGGGTGACACTGGAGCAACAGGCGCAACAGGCGCAACTGGAGCAACAGGTCCTACTGAGCCCGAATCAGCATTTAGAGCATTTAGTAATACTTCTCAACCAGCGACCGTTCAAGTCTTATTTCAAGTTGAAGAGTTTGATTTGAATAATGAATTTGACCCAGCTACATCTATATTTACTCCACAACAATCAGGGGTATATTCTATTTTATCTTCTGTCGGTATAAATCCCATTGTACTAGGTGCCTATGTAGTGGAACTAGATATCCTTGTTAATGGAATTGTAAGAGCTAGGGAAGTTGAGGAAGAACTTGGAACTCAAGCTACTACAGTAACAGTTTCATCTATTCTTCAGCTACAGGCCGGTGATGAGGTGACTATAACGATTTCTACTACTCAAGCTTCTGCGGTCACAGTACCAGGAGTAACAGACACAAACTTTGAAGCAGCAAGATTCCCTTCATAATAAAAAAATGCTAAAAATACTCCGTACTTGATAAAATAGCCGACTCTCTTTCCATATTTTCTGGAGGGAGTCGGCTATTTTCTTCATTTTGCACGCTTGGATTATACCTTTTTACCCAGTAGATTTTAGGATCCTTTTTACATTGATAGTGAATATGGCCATTGCTCCTTGTTTAGTTCGTCATAGACATAAGAAAAGTCGATAAGATCGCAATCCTACAATATTTTCACAAGAATTTAATAACAAATCAGCCTACAAGTTAAGCACTTTCTCAAAATATTTTTTATTGGCTAACATCCTAGAGTCTTTAGGTCTAAATTTTAGAGCTTTCTCGTTGTGTTGATAACCCAATTGAAACTGACCCAACCTGTCATAACATACAGCTAATTGCAAATGTGGTAACCAAGTCGTGTAAGAGTGGTCTTGAAATGCTGTGCCCTGAAACTCTACATTTTCCAGTGCTTTTTTATACCAATATACGCTGGTGGAAAGATCATTTTTTTGCAAAAATGAAAATCCTAATTTACAACAAGTTTCTGGTCTAGGCGGGCCATAGCTAAGAGTGTGCAGAATCCATTTAAATTCCTCTTCTTTAAGATTTAAATTTTGATAGCAATTAGCCAATTTATTGCAAGCGGTAATATTATCCTCGACCCATCCTTTTTTCGATTTTAAAAACTGTAGATAGTATTCAATAGCTTTTTCAAATTTTCCATGATCCACTAATTCATTCGCATAGTAAAATAAATCTCGTGGCGTAAACTCTCTTCCTGATGAAAGAAAGTTTTCATATATACGCAAGTTCCGCTCCGCATCGTGGCTTAATGGCTTGTGAGATACAGCCACATCGCTATTAAGTATGTTTCCGTATACTTCCAAGTACTCATGTACCGCCCCTATCCATTTAAACCCTTTTTCCCGTTTAGCTAAACGATTTCTCGTTAAACTCGAGGTGACGTTATTCTGTTCATCAAAAGCCAGATTATAGTTCATCGAAACAGCATCAACACTTAATTCAAGAGTTTTTTTCAACTGCATCAATTTTTCCTGGTCTTGTTCTAATAACACATCATCTGCATCCAGCCATAAAATATAATCCTTTGTTGCTTGTTTAAATGAAAAATTTCGTGCTGCAGCAAAATCTTCAATCCAAGTAAAATCGAAAATCCGATCTGTATATTTGGCAACAATTTCTTTTGTATTGTCTGTGGAACCAGTGTCAACAATGTTAATTTCATCCACTATGTCTTTAACAGAGTTCAAACAACGACCGATCACAGTTTGTTCATTTCTTACAATCATACATAGACTAATTGTAATCAACATTCCACACCTTTCAATATTTTCATGTATATGCAAAATTAACGAGGAACCTCACAATAATAAGGCGTTCCAGGGCAGGGAGGAATTTACAAGAAATACGCCAAATTGTGGTATAACCCATGAAGGATACGTATTCCGAGTTGCACTAAGACAACCGCATGTTCACATTATCCAATCATGTGGATTTCTTCACTTCAGATAAAAGTTAGCTATATTTCCAACAACTCACTGTTAGTTAATAACAGATATACGTATTGGTTGATTTGTTTTCCCATCTATATCGCAATTGTGATCTCTGAGAAGTAAGGAATTGATTCTTTTGATAAATTTTAGTAAAGTCTGATAGCTGCTCCATTGAAAAACCAAAGTTTTCAGCAAGATAACCTACTTCGTTTAAAAAAGCTCAACATTTGATTCTAACCCAATATACTTATATGTCCGCGATGTAATTTCAAATAAATGTGTAGTAAATAAAGATTGCACAGTTTTTGGAGTGATAAAGCGTAAATGTGTTTCTATGATAATTTGCAATTGATAGCCTGTTTTCACTGCCGGAATGCATAAATCGTCATTTTCAAAAGACCCATATTCAAAACGCTCATCGAAACCATCAATTTTATCTAACAGTGATCTTTTTGCAAGTAACCAAAATCCAACCAGACGCAATACTAGCTTTGATTTACCGCGTTGGCTTTCGCAGTAATTGGAAGAGAAATCTTGTATTGCTTCAATGTCTGAAGCCCAATTCATAATATGTCAGTTTTGCAGATATTAGACATTTATTAAAATGTATTCGCCGATGTCATGGTTTAAATCTAAAATTCAAACGAAATTGAACCAGAACGAGACGAATTTAATTTAGGTGGCGACTCCATCAGTTTCTACTTATTATATAGCCATTATCGGAATTAGTTTTTTGAATGCTATTAGTTATATCGTGAAACAAAAAAGACTTGTTAATTAATACTGAACAAGTCTTTTTAAGATCTCTATCAATTCCAACACTCGTAAGATCAATTCTTAGTATTCCTACTCACTTGGATAAACAATCGAATTTGCGATTTCCACTAAAATTTCAGGTGTCACCTTATCAGAAACTCGCTTATCTATGTTTAGCATATACTGCCAATTATCTCTCTCAAAAACAAGTACATTAAAACCTGAAAGACTCATCAAGGTAGCTTCATTTCCATTCTTAAGTTCCAAAGTTTCTAGTACATATTTCGTCCTTATGGGTAATTTAAATTCGATAGGTCGAATGTTAATTTTATAATGATTTTCAGAAGCCTTATCATTAATAAAAACTACTTCAAAAGAGTCATTCATGTCACTATCTAAGTCATTAAATCGACCAAAATAATGAGTAAAGCTTATCGGAGGTAATCTAAGCGGCAGCATAAGTTTTTCTTTAAAATGCTGTTCAAAATCGTTGGCTGCTGCTTCTACGGTTTTGTATCCAATTTCGGGATATATCTCTTCATATGGACTAGGTTCATCATTTGCTTTTGCGAATACCGTTAAAAAAAGCACAATACAAGATGAAATCAAGATAAGTAAACTAGACTTTTTCATATACACTACCTCAAGGTTTATTTTGAATTTAATGTTCCCAGTCTTATAAAAATTATTAATAAGTATTTTAATGATTCAGTGATTTATGGAATATAGAAGGAAAATAGTAGCAATTAATAGAATAGAATTAAGAGTAGAAAAAATAAAGATAGTTCTAAGTTAAAAATAGAGAATTTATCTTTATTTGAATATACAGGATAGAGGTGAACGAATTGAGAGTAGCGGAAGAAATGAAACAAAAGATACGAGCATTATTGATTCATGATCCATTATTTACAGTCGTACGTGATACACCTATGGAAGACATATTATACAACGATTCTTATTTACTAGAAATAAATGAAAAGAAGTCCTATTCAATTATTGAAGTCGCTACTTGGTTTGGCATATCCGATGCGCAGCTGCGATATTATATCAAGCCATTCCAAGAATATATCTTACTCAACCAAGAGTTGAAACCCTCTACACCTACAACAATACGTCTATCGTTTTTGGCTATATTAAAACTAAGAATGATTATATTGTTAAAAGTTGAGTATCGGGTCAAAGGTTTAAAACAACTATTGGGAATAGATGAAGAAGGCCGTGTAAATCCACGACCGCATTTTTCCGCAGAAACAGCAGTAACAGTCCATGATGATTTAGGCGGAAAAGTGGATATGCTTAGTAATGTACTAAATCAAATGCTTCAAACAGGCTTATTCAAATTCAACAAGCTTGATGATTCAGAAACACAAATAGTAGTGAACGATGATTTCCTCAATCAAAGATTCATTGCTCTACCAAATGATTCGAATGAACAGATAGAAGAGATAAAAGTACAAACCGAGAAATTAATAAAGGACAATGAGATTTTAAAAGATCAAATTCAAGACATCACCGCTCACAAAGTGAAGGATATTGCGGTGAAGTTAAGAGAACGCCATATTGAAAACGTCGTCGTTTCTGAATTACGAGCTGAAGCGTTAAGTGAGTTTGAAAGTCAAAATAAGATTGGGCTATTTAGAAAACTATTCTATTCTTCGGAAGTCGAGAAGGAAAAAGAATACTTTATCTCTAACTATCTAAAAATACATTTATATGACAGATTAGAGTCCGAGCTTGCAGATTACTATCAGGCCAATAATTTGCAAAAATAAAAGAAGCCCTTGCATAAGCTAGGTCACTGAAAAACTTATGTTTTTAAAATGTAATGTTCTTCAATAGTAAACACCGGCACTTTTCGTTCGATTTTGAACAGAAAGTGCTGGTGTTTTTTGTATTTCCCTTATTCTTCATTTAATAGCTTTAAGATACGTTTCAAATTCACCGCAAATAATGTTGTAGCTCCTTGGATTTCCAGGCCAAATAAACCCGCCGATTTTGCCGTATTGCAGCCATGCGGATTTTTCAACTCACTATTCTTCGCTTCAATTTTATAGCGCTTTTTCGCTAAGTCTTTGAATCTTGCCGTTTCTTGAAAAGCAGCTTGCTCTTCAAGTTCGGTGGATTTTATGGAAACTGAATACGTTTTGATTTTGGCGCCGTCTTTATAATAGCCATCTTGTAATGGACAGACCTCACATTTTTCTATGTCAAAGTAATACGTAACGAGTTCTTTGATTTTAGGCACAATTAAATGTAAAGCAACATATAAGAGCTTAGAGTGAATAATTCTTGTTTGGAAATCATGGACAGTTCCACCTTGAATTAGTCCTTTCATTATAAATGGTTAGGTTTGAATCGGAAAGAATGAAAAACTCAGATAAACGATAAAACTAGTTGATTGGAGTGCAGGCGGCGACTCCATCTTGAGACCCCGCAGGAGCGTTAGCGACGAGGAGGCTCAAGGTTCGTCCCCAGGAAAGCGTCCGCCGGAACGGAAATTAACGGCATCGAAGAAAAAGCGATGGCTAAAATTCATTTTATGTGATGATCTATTGCGTGAAATATCAAAACTTATAATAATCATTTTTATAGATATGTAGCCCGATTTATTCTGTTAATATTGAAGGATGTAAATATTATGATAATATTAAGTAATACAGATTTTGATAAAGTAATAAATGTATTAGAGGGTAACGTGAATCCTATCCCTACTTCAGAGAATGGAACTTTTTTTGATTTCCTCAGGTAGAAGTTTTTTTATAAACCAACATCATTAAGTGCAGTCATTTAATCAAACGAAATAGAGAGAGGATTTTTGCAATGAATTTAAATGAATTACAAACTTGGGTATCAAAACTTGGACTTGTTCCGCATCCAGAAGGTGGATATTACAAGAGAACATTTGAATCTGAGGAACGGACTTCTGACAAAGAATTGCAAGTAAACTTTGAAGGTCAAAGAAAGCTTTATACGAGTATTTATTTTCTTTTAACGTCTAATGATGTATCTCATTTTCATCGTTTGAAATCGGATGAATTATGGTATTATCACGGCGGAAGTTCCCTAACAATCCATGTTATTCATGAAAATGGAGAGTATGAAGAAATTAAATTAGGAATTAATTTAGAACAAGGAGAAGTACCTCAAGCGTTAGTTCCTAAAAATTCAATCTTTGGTTCTTCTGTTATGGAGAATGATGTTTGTTCTCTAGTTGGTTGTATGGTTTCTCCAGGTTTTGATTTCCAAGACTTCGAATTATTTACACAAGAAGAACTATTACTAAAATACCCCCAACACAAGGATATTATTATGAAGTTAGCTTACGAAAGTATTCCAAAATAGGCTATTATAAGGTAGCTCAAACAATATTTAATAATGACGGTATGCAAACAATCGAAAAGATAGTAGGTTTTCAGCTACTTTTTATAAAATAGATAATAACCCCCCTCGAAAATCAGTATTTTCGAGGGGCTTCTTATTAGTAGAATCGAATAAGTTTATTGCCAGGTCGTAATGGAGTATCAGCATCATTTATTTATAAAAGTGGTTATATAAAATTAGGAGGGACTTTATAATGGTTGAAAATAAAGTAGTTATTATTACAGGTTCTGCTCGAGGTATTGGATTTGAAATTGGTAAACTCTTTGCTGAAAACGGAGCAAAAGTAGTCCTTTCTGACATTAACGAAGAAATGGTAAAAGTAGCTGCCGAATCCTTAAAAAATTTAGGTTTTGTATCATTAGGGATTAAAGCTGATGTAACAAAAGAAGAGGAACTACAAAACTTAGTACAAGTAGCGAAAGAAACGTTTGGTACGATTGATATCGCAATAAATAATGCGGGATTACAATACGTTTCACCAATAGAAGATTTCCCAACTGAAAAATTCGAAATGATGCAAAAAATTATGTTGATTGCTCCTTTCATTATTACTAAAACGGTTTTCCCAATTATGAAAGAGCAAGGATTCGGTCGAATTATTAATGTTGCATCTATTAATGGCTTAGTTGGATTTGCAGGTAAAGCGGCATATAACAGTGCTAAACATGGTGTTATAGGTTTAACAAAAGTTGCTGCATTAGAAGGTGCTGAACACGGTATTACTGTTAACGCATTATGCCCAGGTTATGTGGATACTCCACTTGTCCGTGGACAAATGGAAGGTTTAGCAAAAACTCGTAATGTTCCTGTGGAGGATGTGTTAGCAGAAGTTCTTCTTCCTATGGTTCCTCAAAAGAAATTATTAGATGTTAGTGAAATTGCTGATTATGCTTTGTTCTTAGCGAGCGATAAAGCTAAGAGTGTGACAGGACAAGCTGTTGTAATTGACGGAGGTTACACTGCTCAATAAAAAGATAATATCAATTAAATAGAATAGATAGTATGAACCTTTCTATCAATTCAAAGTGTATTGATAGGGAGGTTCATTTTGCGTTACTAAATTTAATTAGAATAATAAGTAAAGAAGATGTTGGATAAATAATTTAAGATTTATACATCGAATAAATTTGATTAGCTATATACTCTGAACTGTAATCAAGCCCATCTCTTATCCACCACATGATATGTTAGTTATAGCCATTATTAATCCTTGCGTTTTTCATGCCTAAAAAATCGGCAGTACAAGGGGAAGAACCTGAAGTTAAACATAATGTTTAACTGTAATTACAAAATGAAAGCATATCCGAGAAAACTAAGATATGCTTTTTATTGTAAAAAATCATCCTAAACATTAAATGAATATTCATAGACTTTTTTCATTTATTTCGTATTACTCTTGATGACGTTCTTATCTCATTCAATCCCCTAAACAAATATCGAAGTTTTAGTTCCTACTGGTGTAATATGTTGGGTTCATTTTTGAATTTAAAGTTTAAATATAATTCTTCATCAATTCAGGTTTCCATGAATGAATGGCATGACGTTCTTTTTCAAATATTTTATCTAAGTAGATCATCTTCGAGTGACCTAGAGAGCGCATAATGTCGTATATATCTGCTCCGTTCATTTTAGAAATAATAGCAAATGCATGACGGAAAAAGTGGGGAGTTATATTTGTGTTACGTGTTTCAAATATAGGAAGTGCCAAACTGTTAATCTCTTTTGCAATATACTGTGTGAAATAAGAAACTGAGAAGCGGGTACAACGGCCAGTTGTAAATAGTGGTTCATTAAGCTTACCTGCATCTAACGGTGGTAAGCATCTAACTTTCCTAAACTCCTGAATACTTGATACTACTTTTTCCTTTAGAGGTATCTGTCTGCGTTTATTTCCTTTCCCTAACACATCAAAATAATAAGAAACCGTTTTATAGTCCAATTTAAGATCCCCTACATTTAACCGACAAAATTCCTCGTTTCGAAGGCCAGTTGTTGATAGGACGTGAATAATAGAGAACATAACAACATGATTCATATCCTTATAAGTATCCAATAATTTTATTACCTCTAGTGGGCTGAAATCTCGATTTGGTCTATCATCTGCACGAACTTTAACGTTGTAGAATCCTGTATGTAGGATTTCCTGATTATATTTCGATTCATAAAGAAATGCTAAGAATGATTTTATTATTGTTGTTTTGCGTGCAAGAGTAGCAGGTGAGTATGGCCCCTTTTGTTTAACATGCGGACTACTAGTAGCTAACCAATCTTGGTATTTACGAATATGCCGCGGCTGCAATGACTTAAATAGAGAATTATCTTGAACTTTTTCAATATCTAAGTCCATTTCTAAGGAATAGATAAGTAGCTGATGTACAAACATCGCAAGTTCTCGTTCATACTCTTGTTTTGTTCTTTCATTACGGTCATGCTCCGGATTTAAATGTTCACGCTTATTGATGTACCAAACAATCATATTTAAATCATTGAAATCACTGTAAAGAGTTGAGTGATTTTTTTCTGCAATATCTAAGCGGTTCTGAAGTTCAGCTGTCATGCTTCTGTTTGCAACCTCTTTTTTGAGAGTTTGCAAAGATAAGTCGTTTACGTTAAGGATACTATTCATTATTTATCTCCTTAAAATTTTCGGAATATGAAAAAAACGGATATCTCTGAGGGCGTTTCTAAGCGTTTTAAAAACGAGTTAGGTGGGTAATCAATTATTCGAATGTTTTCAGGGGCCAATTATAAAAAAAATATTTTATTCATTAAATGGGGAAGTTAATAACGCTTGAGTTAATGGCAACATTCAGGCAACTGTTATAGGTTATCCAGTGGTAACGGCATCTTTAAATTGAAGAAAGCAACTTACATAAAAAGTACACTTATTTTTATTTTGTAAAATTCTAAATTTATAGAAGCAGTACATGAAATTCAACCAGATATCGTTACATTTTAGGAATACATTATATAAAAGCGTGAAAATTATTACATTAGAAAGGCCTTCATCACGAACGAGTATTAATCAAGGGTGTATGGGGAGGGAGAGGATTTTATGGAAATATTGTGTTTTGAACCAAGTAGAATACGGATAAATTCACGAAAAACACTAAGCATGGACTTTTTAGCTGGTGATATTGTAATTGAAATTGAAGGTGAATTGTACTTTTTAGAGTCAACTAATGGATATTGCATAGAGTTTGATATAAATAAAAATGGGATTGTAAATGCTAAAGCCACATATAGGTTTACTAAAAATAAAGTACTTTCCCTTCATGAGCTAGCTGAAAAAAGTAACCTTATTGGGGTTATTAAAACATATACAAGTCGCTTCGTTACGAAATTACAAAAATTAAACGATCCACATGTATCACCAGAAACAGAAAAACTAATTGCAGAAATTGAAAATAAGCATAAAGAATGGATGATTGATTTTGCATTAGCAACTAGGAATAAAGAGTTGTTTTTCAAATTAATGAACGGAACATAGAATAGATATGGTAGGGTTTGTTAAATGAATAATTTAAAGTCATTTTAATGTTTCGAACATCATTTAAATTTACCAATATTTTGTATTAAATACATGGAAACATATATAATAAAGAGAGAATCATATATATTAATATTTATATATTTGCATGGCTAGATGGTTATCGAAAGGAAGGTTTTCATTATGAATAAAGAACAAGAAAGGAAAACGATGGACATAATTAGAGGTATTTTCGACCATCTTCCTGTGTATCGCCGTTTAATAGTGCCAGCTGTCTTAGGGGCAGGTTCTATTAGTCTCGGACTAAATGAAATTGACCAATTGTCTTCTGAAATTGGACTAATCCTTAAAGTCATCTTAGCGTTCATTTCGGCATGTTTCTTTTATTTAAGTGCGATCAATATACAGTATGTAGAGTATTATAGAAATCCAAAAAATACTAATTTTAATGATTTATTAACTAAGAGAAATGCTTTTATTCCTTTGCTTATATCGATTTTGGTGCTAATTGTTATGAACTTTATGTACCTAACAGAAGGTCGTATATTTGTGACACTCAATATGATGCTTTTCCTTTTGTTTACTGCATTTTTCTTTAAAGGGTTGCAGTCTTACAAACGCCGATTAGAATTACGTTTAATCATTAATTATTGGATAGAAGTAGAAGAGAAAGAAAAATAAGGAATTTATCCCTGGAAAGTTAATTTTTAATGTTTTTCTTATTTAAAAAACTTGAAGGTATCAGACAAAGATTTAATATGGTGACATTAGGATATTCCGTTTGGGTTGTTCAGTCACGTTCGGAGGTAAATTAATTGGGTTTAAATAATTATGCAAAAGTAATTGTGAATATTGGAGTGGCAGTTGAAAAGGGGGATCTGGTTAAAATCAATTTTCTTTCTGAACACTTATCACTAGCTCGTGAAATATCTAAAGAAGCTTACAAGAATGGAGCTCAATTTGTTTCACTTGATCTACGGGATTCGGAAATAGAAAAAGAAAGAGTTCTTTATCTGGATGACGATTATTTAGAAAAATATCCAAAAACACTAGTTGAAAACGAATTGAATTATGCAGAATCTGGATATTCAACGATTACGATTGTTGCCCCAACTTTCATAGATAATGATGCTAAATGGATTGAAAGAGCGTCAATGATAAATAAAGCAAAAGCAAGGGCTATGAGTCCAGTTCGCACTTATGGAATGGAGAATAATAATAAATGGGTAGTCGTAAACGCCCCGACGAAGGAGTGGGCGTCGCAACTTTTTCCTGATTATACTATTGATGAAGCGATGGGGATTTTATGGGAAAAGATATTTGATGCAACAAAATCGAATGAGTCTGATCCAATAGCAGCTTGGAAAGAACAGAATAAAACCTTAAAAGACATTGCTGAAAAATTAAATAATTACCAGTTTTCCGCATTGCAATATGTTAGTGAGAAAACTGATTTGACTGTCTCGTTAGTCGAAAATCATGTTTGGATAGGAGGTTCAGAAACTACTAAAGATGGAAAAGAATTTATGTCTAATATTCCTGTTGAAGAAGTATGGACGATGCCAAATAAGTATCAGGTGAATGGATATGCTTTCGTCACCAAACCTATTATTTTAGCAGGTCAAATTATTCGAAATTTAACTCTATTTTTTGAAAATGGAAAAGTTACAAAAATTGACCCAGAAAATCAAGTAATTCTTAGTTTTATTCAAACAGATGAGGGGGGCTGCAATGCTTGGTGAAGTTGCACTTGTTCCTGTAAATTCAAATATTGCAAAAACAGGTATCACTTTCAAAAGTACTTTGTTTGACGAAAATGCAGCTTCACATATCGCCTTAGGACAAGCCTATATTGATAATATTTCAGATGGTGCATTAAAGACAGAAAAAGAGCTATTAAATTTAGGGATGAATCAATCAGCAGTTCATGAAGATATTATGATTGGTAACAATACCATGAATGTCTATGGAATTATTAATCAAGAAAAGGTTTTAATAATGGAAAATGGTTTATGGAAAATTTGAATGTAGACACTAAGAAAGATCTCCCTATTCGTTTTAAAGGATGTGTTTGTTAAATTTACGAATCCTATGTATTAAAAGTGAGGATTAGGTTCTTTATTTTTCATTCTTATAATTTTATTTTTACATTTTTCTGACACTATTCCAGGTAGAGGTGTATAAATGGCCGAACAAATTAGTATTTTTACCTTAAATGGATTTTCTGAAGACCCATTATTTGAAAAAATAGTGCAATTACAAGTTGGAGAACATGTTATAATTCAAAATTTCAAGGTTGCACGTACCAATAAATTTTATGAAATTCAAAATGATGAGATACATGAGTGCTTCCACAACCCTCAAGAATGTTGCAACTATATTGATAGAAATCTAAATTAAAATAAAACCACTCTGTAAGTTTGAATTATTAATGTTGCCGTAACTATCTACGTACAAAGAATGATAGTAATTCAATTACAAATGATGATACGATCAAAATAAATTACAGAAACGGGGAGACGATTTGATGAAAAAATATATAATATTTGGAGCTAGCAAAGGTTTAGGTGACGCATTTGTTAAAGGGTTACCCAATCCTGGTGACCAAGTATGGATTGTTTCCAGAAGCAGACCCAAAAGCTTAGACTTAAATGACGGAATTCAGCGAATGTGGTTGGAAGTAGATCTATCGCAACAAAATAAAAGAGAAAAAATTACGGAAGCTCTTCGAAATGATAAAATAGATGTACTCATTTATAACGTAGGAGTTTGGGAAAAAGAAGGGTTTGAAGATGATTACGACTTCGAACATGATAATCCAGAAGATATTGCTAATATAATAAATATAAATATAACGTCCACGATAACTTATATTCAAGCCTTGCTACCAAATCTAAGAAGGTCAGATAGTGGTAAGATAGTATTGATTGGATCAACTGCTGGTTTAGATAATACAAATAATTCTCAGGTATCTTTCGTGACTTCTAAATTTGGGCTACGTGGTATAACAAATGCTTTGAGAGAACATGTTAGAGAGGATAGAATTGCTGTAACTTGCATCAATCCAGGTGAACTTGCAGCGGAAATTCCGTATGAGGCTGGAGCAGAAAAAGCTATTTCTGAATATAACGGTACCAGAATTCCAGTCCAAGACATTGTTTCTTTAGTTAATTGTGTTGTGAGCTTGTCTAATGTTTCTTGCGTCAAAGAGATTAACGTACCAGCCATAACAGATTTAAATGCTTAAGAAGAAATGAAGCTAGTTTTGCATTGTTAGAAATGACTATCAATAATTTTACATAATCTTTAAAATTTCCCCAGTATCATTGAAGTGAAAAGGCAATGATTACATCATGATTCAAGATGATCCTATGATAAAATTTATGAATTACGAGCAACAATTTAATGGGGACTATTGGAAGTATGAAAATATCTGGTAATAGCTGTAGTTAAATCATTATTTATAATTAAAAACAAGGAGCCTATTCCGAAATAAATTGATCAAAATAGGCTCTTTTAATATACTTTGTTTTACAAAAAGATTGATAATTTCACATGACGGATCTTTATATTATGAATTGTTTGAATTTATGTAATATTAATACTCATAGTAACAAACTTGAAGTTTATTACTATCCAAATCAAAAAAATTTTTACATCATCCTTCTGATCTTCACTACAATTTACCCCCTGTTTTTTCAAATCCTTGTATGTTTCAATAATGTTTTTAGTGAAAAAGATGGCCAATACTTGTACGAACTTGGATAATTCCTTCTACAATCGTTAGAGGCACAGCACTATCCGCAATACTTAATACATGATAGCTGGCACCTCTGTAAACCTCCTTAAAACTAAATTTTTCTTGATACCACGAGCTTGAATTTTAAGTTCAATTCGGTCTATTAAACTCATAGGATGTATATCACCCCGAACTTAAGAATTTTTATCATAATTTACAATTATTTATTACTATTTGAAAATCCTTCGAAACCTGGTTGAATTGCTATAAAAATGGTAAACTTTTTGAAAGTACGGGAAATGTATAAGGAATACATCTCTAGAAATTGTTCATAAAAAAAGGGAAATTTAAAGGACGACTAAAAAATCATATAGGAATGTATTATGCAGTAAAGCTATACAAAGAAGGAAATATGACTGTCATTCAAATTTGTGCATTTACAAATGTGTCTAGGGATGCATTGTATAGGACATTATCCTAAGTAAAAATGTAGTCTTTTTTTCTTTTTATATAGCTACTCATTATTTCATCCTGACATGGTTTTAACGTATATAAGTAATACGGTAGGAAGAAGGAAATCTAATGACAAAATTTATGTACATATTTTGCTTAATTGTATGGGGTCTAAATTTTATTGCGGTTAAAATCCAAGGGACTCCCGTTAGTTTAGAATTATCTCTAACGTATCGTTTAGCTGTCACAGCTATTTTATTTTTTATTTTGGTTTTGTTTGTACGCCCCGTAGGGAAACCAACAAACAAAGATTTCCCATTCGTAATGATCTTTGGTATATGTAATTTTGCTTTAAGTTACTTGTGTCTGTATTACGGAACCATTATGAGCTCCGCAGCCATCGTCACTTTAATTTTTTCACTTAAAGTAATATTGACACCGATTGCTCTTCGGATTTTTCTAAAAGAAAAATTACATTCACGTATTTTAATTGGAGGTACTCTAGGCGTCTTAGGTGTCTGTATTCTCATATACCCCACTTTGAACAACTTTCATGGTTTTGACGACATTAAAGGTATACTGATTGCATTTTTAGGAACGCTACTTACAGCTGTAGGTGACGCCAGCTCTGCAAGGAATGCAAAGCAAAAGGTAGACCCGATTTATGCAAATGCAATTGGGTTTACAGTTGGAAGTGTACTGATGGGATCTATTGTATGGATTCAAGGAGAAGAGATTGTACTTCCAACTTCAATTTCTTACTTATCGGCATTGCTCTACTTAACTTTAGTTGCTTCTTTTGCTGCATGGCTATTTTATTTAAAGCTGGTAGAGCAAGTTGGGGCATCTCAGAGTGGGTATATGGTGGCTCTTTTTCCAGCAATTGGGGGGATAGCTTCTATAATAATAGGTGAATCAGAACCAACATTTTATTTGTTTGCAGGTTGTATATCCAGTTGTATAGGGGCAGCAATCGCATTAGGGTTTGGGCGTAGAAAGCAAGGCGGGAAAGTACCTATAAGTAGTTAAAAAAATTATTTGTTTTGAATGGGGTACCGTTTGGAAAATGCGGATTACTTGACGTGTCACTTTTTGGTGTCCTATAATCAATAAGACACTAAAAGGTGTCTTATTAGGTCGTTATGAAGTTTAATCGTTGACATTACAGGAAATAATAATGAAAAGGTAGGGGTGATTTTGAAGGAAAAAAGTCAAGTGAGGGATGTTTATGACGCTGTTGCCGATCCAACAAGGCGAAAATTGCTTCGAATGTTGTCAGATGTCGAAGAATTACCCCTACATGAGATAACGGTTCATTTTCAAATGGGCCGTACAGCAGTTTCTAAGCATTTGACTATCCTTAAAGATGCTGATCTTGTAATTGCTCGAAGGGTTGGTAGAGAAACGAGGTATCGCTTGAATGCCAATCCGTTGAAAGAAATACAAGATTGGGTATCTTTTTACACAGGATTCTGGAAAGAGAGAATTATCAAATTAAATCTTATATTGGAGGAACAAAAAATGAAACCAGATGTATCATTAGATTTTCAATTTACAAATTCAATCGAGCAGGTGTGGAACGCTTTAACAGATTCGGATACACTAGCGAAATGGATATGGAAAAATGACTTTAAACCGATTGTAGGACATAAATTTCAATTCAGAGCTGAGCCAAATGAGTGGTGGGATGGAATTGTAGACTGCGAAGTGCTCGAAGTAGACGAGCCTCATACATTATCTTACACGTGGTTAAGTGCCGGAGAAAGCACTACTATTACATGGACTTTGAAAAAAGGTTCAGATGGAACTATCCATCTACATCTAGATCAAACTGGATTTAGTGAAGAAACAAAAGCACGCCAAGGAGCTATAGAGGGAGCTAAATATGCTTGGATAAATATGGGTGCTCAGCTTGGAAAAGTGTTAGCCGAACTATAAAAATGATATCTTCATTATCTATAATGCCTTCAGGACCAACATTTTGAGTAGGTACTTAAATATATCAATCAAATAGAAACGAAGCAATAATATTAACCATTTATACTAATAAAACAATTTTTAACAGGGTGCAATTCCGTAGCTAGAATTGTGCTCTTTCTTATTATAAGAGATATTTCTGAAGCAAGAAAGAAGCACTATTACATTTGTAATGGCTTATTTGGATGGTTGTAGAAGTTCATATAATATAACTGAGGCTTAAGTAAATACTTTGTGGGGTTACGTAAAAAAGACCACTAATTGCTGGATTTAAGCAAAAAATTTTTTTCATTAGTATGAGTTTGTCGATTTTAAAAAAACACAACAAAATCAAATGAAGTTTTATAATTATGGCAATATTAATTTTAGAGAATCGAGAGGGCATCACTATGAAAATCAATCAATTAATTGCGAATAATATTAACAAATTAGATGCCGTACTACCAGTAGATAAATCGTTAGGAATTGCTGGTTTATCTGGATCTGGTAAAACTACTTTTTGTCAAACAATTGGTGAAGAATCCAAGAAGCGTCTCGTTTCTTTATTGCCAAAAGCTGAATATCAGTATTTATTTCCAACAATTATGGAAACAAATTTCAGTGCCATCAAGATGGAAGAAATGCCTTTAGTCCTTTTCCTTGGAAAATCATCAATCTCTTCTAATCCACGTTCTACAATTGGCACACATACAGGCGTATTCAAAGATATTCGTGTTACTCTTGCTGAAAAATTTGATTTGTCTCCAGAAGTTTTTTCATTTAATAATGAGTTAGGTTGGTGTCCAAGTTGTAAAGGTCGCGGAACTACTAAAAATGTCGAATGTCCTAAGTGTAAGGGAAAGCGCTATAATCAAGAAGTTGAGCAATATATGATTGAATTATTAGATAAACCACATAATATTTCCGATATCAACGACTTAAGCATTGAATCTATTATTTCACTTGCAGAAGTTTTAAATATTAGTGAAGGTAAACAACATATTCTCAAAAATATGATCAATATGAATATTGGTTACTTAACATTAAATCGCATTATGGGCACATTGTCAGGGGGAGAATTAACACGCCTGTACTTGGCAGAATTCATGGCATCAAGTGAAAATACCGTTATTATAATTGATGAAATCTCTGTGGGCCTTGATCACCAAACACTATTGAAAATTTTAGAACAGATTAAACAATTGGGCTATAAAAATCAAATTTGGCTCATTGATCATTCTGATACGGTGCTTGACACAACGAATGAGCAATTGTTCTTTGGTCCAGGTAGCGGTAAATACGGCGGGAAAATTGTTGAAGAATCACCACGTCCAAAACCAATCATTTGGGAACGAAATGAGGCATTGCCAACAGGCTACTATCAATTCAAAGAGCTTTACTGTCGTAATATTCAAATGGCAGAAATTCAAATTCCACAAAACAGACTTGTAACGTTTACGGGTGAATCAGGATGTGGTAAATCGACACTTGTAAATGAGTGCATGGCCCAAGACTTTCTAAAGCGATATCCAAAAGATAAAATTGTTATGGTTGGGCAAGAACGAAACCAATCGATTACGAGTCGGTCAACAGTTGCGACGTTTCTTGATATTAAAAGGAAACTTACAAAATATAGTGAAGATATTGAGGATATTTTTCAACGTTCGATTGAAGATATTATTGATGAACTCCCAGAAGGAGAAATCGCTCATAAACGCTTGAGTTTATTGATCAAACTTGGTCTAGGTTATTTGACGTTGGAAAGAAAAACTCAGTCCTTATCGACTGGTGAATTTCAATGTGTCCATTTAGTTTCGGAGCTGTTTGCCAACTCTAGAAACCCACATACTCTTTTTATTTTTGACGAGCCTTCAAAAGGTTTATCACAAAATATTTTAAATCAATTCATCGATAGTCTCAGAAGCATTTTGCAAGATGAATCTGTCTCGATAATAATGATTGAACATAATGCGTATATGCTAGAAAACTCTGATTTTATCGTTGATTTTGGTAAAAGACAGCTTGCACCTGTGGAGCATCTGGATGTTGTCTGTCACGAAGACTATTATTGTCAAAAAAACAGTGAAGATCGAATTGCGCCATTACAAATTTCTTCAACACTCAATCAACAAAATGACGTTAACTACTTAAAAGAAAATCATATCTCCTATTTTAAAAATGCAGAAAACGTCTATAAGGGTGGCATCTTAAAAAGCTTATCATCAATGGCACGTTTGATTTATGGTGAATACGAATCTGAAACAATTGCACCCGTCATCGCTATTGATTTAGAGCGGCATTTGTATAGTCAATATAGTTTTCTCTATGAAATGGGCGGATTGATCAACCATATTGTGGCAGCTCATCCGACCAATAAAAATACGAATAGCTTCGATTTCTATAATCAAGAAAACCATTGTCCATCCTGCTCGGGACGCCAAGTGGTTGAGAAATTTGATATTGATATTGTTATTCAGGACAAAACCGTACCATTTTGGGATGGCCTATTCCATCCAGACGTGATGAAGGTTTTAAAATTTTATCAATATCCAAAATTGCAATTCCTCTTTGATGAAATTAAGAATGAGCTCGGTCAGGATATAAGTAAAAGTTATAATGACATGACTGAAGCTGAAAAACATACCTTTTTATATGGGTATTGGGAAAAATCATTCTATGATAAAGCTGGCAAGGCGTCGAGGACTTGGGAAGGCTTTAATTTCATCATTGGACGCTATATAGTTGTATCGAAATCGATTATTAAAGAGCAAATTAAAGCATCCAAAGAGATGATTACCTGTCCAATCTGTCAAGGAACTGTGCTAAACCATCATAAAAAGCTAAAATTTGGCGGCACGGATATTCGTGAGATTATTCAGCAGCCTATTGATCGAGTGATGAAAACAGTAGGTAAGTTACAAATACTAGAAAAACTAAAGGCTATCGTCGGCGATAATATGACTTTGACTGAAGATGTCTCTCTATTACCTAGGGAAACACAGGTCGCCCTGAAAATGTTTGAACTGGAGCAGGGAAGCTTTGCCCATTATGAAATGGTTTTACAAAATGTCCTACCATTCTGGGACAGTATTAGCGGCAATATCGAATCCATCAGCATGAATAATCGGATCACCATCTGTGATTTTGACAATATTACCGAAACGAGAGAAACGATCATTGATAAGTATTTCATCAATGGAAAATACAAAAAGCTTACCTATGTCTATGAAGCATTTGGTTACAAAAAAATTGTCACACAAATTAATAAGATTAAAAAAAGTCATCAATGTCCTTTCTGTAAAGGGAAGAAAGTAATTTCAGAAGATGGACTCCATGATGGAGTATATAAATTATCGGTACCATGTGTTAGTTGTTATGAAAGTGGTATTAATGATGAAGGGCGTAAGGAAATCATCGATGGCATAGACGTACAAACATGGTTAACTGGCAAAGTGAGTGATGTTGTTGCTGATAGCTTAAAACTTGAGGCTGTTGCACATATTCCAATTTTCAATCGTATTCGTGAGTTGAATAAACGAGAGATGATGGCGATATACCAATTCCTTGAGCAAAATAATTAAAATAGACATTAGAACAAGCGCTTTTTTAATACAGAGCTAGATGTCAGTCAGTAATGAATATTCATAAATGAAGGAACGGAAAAGTCCATTTTCTCTATTTTAATTTGCAGAGAAGTTGGGCTTTTAAATTTGAAAATTCCTTAACGTTGTAAATCCGCATTATTTTCCTGACGGTACTTTGAAATGAGATTGTGAAGCTATACGCTTATAATAAAGTACGATTAACTACCATGGGCCATGTGCATGATATCCCATGAAATATAAGCGGAAATTAGTAGACTTTCATTGTTTATAACATTACAAAGCTGCATAGAATTCTTATAAAGACGCTCATTATTTTCAACTGTTAATTTACTATAATTATGTAAATGTGGCTTTAGCTCTAATACATGTTAGAAAATCCATAGCGCCACAGCTAGCGCAGGGACAATAAAAAACACCCACTTAGAACCCCATCCATCAGGCTCTCCCAATGTATTATAATGAATCGGTACTTGCACCGGCAGAATAGACCATTGTGTAATGCCATAGATAATTGCTCCAACAAATGCCACGATTGCAAGAAAATCCAATGCCTTTAGCAGTGCAGATCGGGGAATATGTAGTTTTGGGTTGATTTAACATATGATAACTTCCTTATTCTGTATACGGGCAATAGAGAGAAAGGTTTCGATTGAATTAATTTGGATCTTTTAGGGTGTGGATGTTTAGCTAAAATACAATCGAGTAAATTAATGCATCTATATTGGAATCTCAACGAAAGACCCGTAGTCCATCATGGATACGGGTCTTAAATAATTGTAGAACTTATTTATGAAATGGACTATTTCAATTTTACAAGTGTAAAGCCATAATCAGGGTTGATACTTTGGATAAGGCCGACAATCGGTGAATAAAAGTTAGTTGTTTTACCTTTTTTAATAGCAATAACATTATCAAACGTACCGGCATTAGTGTAAATAGTAGCTTTCGTATTCACAACTTTATAACCTCTTCCGAATTCCTGTTTATTCTTAACTGGATATTTTACTGTTAAATGTAATGTAAATTCTTCACCAATTCCTGTATATAGACCTCTACTCGTTTCAAATTCAAAGTATCCCCAAGGCGTTGGGTCTTGAGTGAAAACCCAAGTATTGATGATGCCGTAATTTTTCTTAACGAAATTGGTTGTAATCGTATCTCGGTGATCATAGCTGCTAGGTGTTAGATCTTTATACGTATATTTTTTTGATGTATTCATTGTGTAGCTTGTGTACTTTTTATTTGGCTGTGGTTTTGCTTTTTCTAAATACTTTGTTTGGATATAGCCACGCAAGTTTGTCGTGTAAAGCTCCGTCCATTGTCCCTTTTTCTTTCCTGTAATCATAACAGCATCACCATTTTGTACTTTTGTATAGCTAAATGAAGATGACTTTGCCTCGGATTTAATCGCAATGGCTTTACTACCAGATACTTTTATATAACGAAGAGATGAAATGGGCGCTTTTTTAGAAGCGGCCTCAGTTATCATAAATGTAGGTGAAAAGATAGTAAGCGCAATAATAAATGATAACAAATACTTGAATAATTTCTTCATGAAAATCCTCCTTTATTACACTATATTACCTTTTTTTAAATATAAAGTAACCTATTTTATTTTCACCTTAATCACATACTATAAATAGTCCAAGCTATTAAAAATCAGGATTATTCCAACAATACACATTATCCACGAAAGAGCCGCCCCTGAACTATTTGATATTTTTAACTGGAGTTTCTCAAGCGACTTTTGTATCCAACTACCAAACAGGAGATAAAAAAGAAACAGCACAAGACCCCTATCGTTGCAGGGCTTAACATATCTAATAGAGCCATTCCTCCTATTACGAGAAGTAGTTCTGTATTTATCATACTCCCTCCTTATTTCGGTTAAGTATTATCCTTTTCAGCCATAAAAACGGCATATGCCTGGTCCATAAACTCAAGTACATCTTGATCAATTGGATATAATCCCAGTTTCTCTGATTGGTTTGGCGACATCCTAAGTTCCCATAACTTATCCAGAACTTCATCCTCGCCTTCAAATTCCTCTAAGCGTTTTTCCTCCATTCTTCTAATGATATTCTGGACTTTAGGTGTTGTTGGACCATCCTTCATATAAAGCTTTAACTGACCTATTAAAGCAATCCATTCAAGTGAGCCAGGGCGGTCACTTGTCATATTAGGTAGCTTTTCCCATAGTTCTATTTCTCTGTCTTTAAATACAGATTCGCGATAATACTGCTGTATTTCTTTATCTTTACTGGATAATTGCATGATCTTCTGAATCGCCATCCAATTTTCTTCTCCTTCGATAGCTATCCCATGTATAAGCTCACGTAGGGCTAACTCTATCTTCTTCAAGTTTTCTTGTTCCTTTAGCACGAAAGTTAATTGATTTTTTAAACTATTTGACCAATCCCACTCATTGGAAGCGAGCATATTTTTAATCTCTTGTAATGTAAATCCAATCTTTTTTAAGAATTGAATTTCTTGTAGTTTTTTTATTTCTTCATTTGTATATAAACGATGGCCGCCCTCTGTTTGTGAGGCTGGTTTTAATAAGCCAATTTTATCGTAGTAACGCAATGTTCTCACTGTAACACTAGTAATTGCTCCAACCTTGTTAATATGTATCAACTGATGAACCTACCTTTCTTTTTTGTTTACTGTCCAAAAAACAACCCCTTATTCATTCTAACTTATCACCTAGTTTTACCACTCCTTCATTCGTTCTTCTTTACGAAAAAGTTTTGAAGTACATATCCTACACCTAAGCCAATTAGTACACCAGGAAATGCATTATCAAGCAACAGTCCAATACCAGCACCGATAAGGACACATCCATAAATGATTATATCTCCCTGTTTCATCTGAAAACCTCCTGATTTTTCAATTTCTTTCCCTCGAGAACGATAATAAAGTATTCACTAATCAGTATATAAAATGACGATACGTAAGCTTCAAGCTTTTTTATCAATGAATTTATCTAGCACTTTCGATTCTACTGGTGTCTAATGAGAAAACTGTGGGGAAAAAATAAGAGAATTCATGATGTTCATGTGGGGATTCTTGACGTACTATTTAGTGCATGTACAAAATGAAGGAAGTACAAAATCAATGAGAGTATTAATTATCAAATTTAATTATTAAGCCATACAAAAGCAGAAAATCGTTAGTAACTCTACTAACATAATACCGCGCCATTGGTGTACCAGAGGCAAATTGTGATAATAGAAGCAGTCCATTTTGGTAAGTGTATTGAGAAGAATGTTGAAGAGTTTTTATTAGAAGCAGAGAAACGACAGTCAACTTAATATGAGTTATTAGTAAAAGTCATTGTAAGATATTTGAAAGTGTTCATATAAAGGTGTAATAACAATTGGCTATTTTATTAAAGATGGTTACCACTACAAGTAAAAAAAGAGAGGACTTCGCAAGGAAATCCTCTTTCTGCTTCTTTTCTATAGTTAAAGCACCCGATTGTTGGAGAATAATATTTAAAACTTTTCTAAGATAGATTTAACAAAATCAGTTTTTTTATCTGCATATTTGTGTTTATCATTTTTATTTATTTTTGATAATTTTAATTTAAGCCGTTCATATTCAACTCGTGTTTCATCATTACTTCTTAAATAATCTCTAAATTTCAACTGTTCGATTAAATACTTATTTCCACTTTGGTACATATGAATTTGATGAGTTCGGGGTTCACCTTTACTAAAATAATGCCTTTCAGGTAAAATATTTGTTCCTTTGTAAGAGTACCCAAGGCTATCTAAAAGCGAGGCACAGCATTCACCATCGCTAAATTCTTTAACCTCAACTGCGATATCTATAATCGGTTTGGCACTTAAATACTTTATCGCTGTACTTCCAATGTGATGAACATCAACAATATACTTACTAATTTTCTTTTGTATCTTCTCTTTCTCTAATAAAAATTCTTTATCCCAATTTTGTGACCAAGGAGTTAAAAAAACTTCACCTTTAGGTAACCCTAGCATTTTTTCACCCCAATCAATTGTTTTGCCTATATAATCTACTTTAAACTAATGTTAATAATTGTCAATAACAACCTTTCAAATCACTTGCCTCTATTAGCTTTAAAAATTTCATAATGATTTAAATAAATCCTCTTTCATAGCAAAAAAATTTTCACATGCTTACTCATTATAGTATTTATTTCCATTTTAATTAAGGCAAATAATGGGCAATATACATATATAACGGCAATACTAGTATATACGAATTTAGAGCTTTCAAATCTCGGATACAAAAATATTTGGATAGTAAGAGAAACTTCATTATTTATCCATAGGAAATAGCTATTGTGAACCTAAGTAGTTATGAGGTTAACACATTACCAGTGTGAAAAAATATACACATTTCTATTATCGACTAATGCCAAATTTGTGTATGTGACTCATACATGTAGCAGGGAAGGAGACAATAATGGTAAAGAAAATATCAATTTTAATTTTGGCTTTATCCTCTTTCACATTTGCTGGTTGTGTGAATGAAAAAACAGCAAAACAAGAGATCATTTCAGATGAATCATTTGATGTAGAAAATGTTGATTTTTATAAAGGTAAGGCGATGGAGAGTAATCAAGTAATTGTTGAAACAGCGGACATGATGTATAGAGAGAATTCTACAATTTTCACTTTTCAAAAAGGTGAAAGTAATGTTACAAAATTAAAAAAGACCAAAACAAAAGCAGAGTATGACAAGATTAAAATTAAATACGTATTAGAAATTGGAAAAAAAGATTTAAAAGAAATAAGCACGCGTTATAGTGAAGTAATTAAAAATACGTTACCTATAGAAGAGTAAAGGGAGCATTTTGCTTCTGGTTTAAGCAGTATTCATTGAGGGAGCTCCTAAACCAAACGAAATAGAAAACTATAAAAGCAACATTTATCTTATAGATAAAGCCGATACTTTCTTTAGCATCGGCTACATTTAGTAACTTTATTTAGTTTTAAATTGTAGATAAACCAGTTATTAAATTGTTAGTTTACCTTCAAAAATGGTTACTGCTTTACCTGATAGTAAAACATCATTATCCAATACACTGACTTTTAAAATGCCATTTCTATCTGAAGCTTGATAAGCTATTAAATCAGCCTTATCTAATTTGTTCATCCAATATGGCCCCAAACAACAATGGGATGAACCATTTACATAATCCTCATTTATCCCTTGGGCTGGGGAAAAGAAACGGGATATAAAATCAAATTCTTCAGTATTAGATTTACTAGTAACGATGACACCTCTAACTGGTAGTTGTGCAATTAAATTAATATTGGGCTTTAGATTTCTTACAATTTCTTCTGATTCTACTTCAACTAAATAGTCGAGTTTACTTTTACCAATATAAACAGGTTTAACATCTAAAGCTTTGAGTAACAAATCTGGAGCCGTCACTTTCCTTTCATGAATAGTAGGGAACTTTAATTGAACCCACCCATCTCTTAAATGCGCTTTAAGAACCCCACTTTTTGTTTGAAAGATGATACTCTGCTTTGGATCAACAATTCCTTTTTTCCATAAGAAATAAGAACTTGCAAGTGTTCCATGACCGCAAATTGGTATCTCAGTGGAAGGTGTGAACCAACGCAAATGATATTTATTATTTGAAAAATGAATAAAAGCTGTAGTCGGTAGATTAATCTCTTTTGCCACTTTCTGCATCCAGATACTTTCTTTTTCTTCACATAAATAACAAACAGCTGCTGGATTCCCACTAAACTCTTGGTCTGTAAAAGTATTAATAACTGATAGTTTCACGATTTTCACCTTCATTCCATTTGATTTGTTTTTTCATAATCGATGAATTCGAAATTTTAAATCAATGATTATCAATTCATTATACACTGATTCGTCTTATTACAAATCAAGCACATTCTAATATTAATAATGAGCTCACTCTAACAATTAAGTTAAAACATAAAATGTGTATTTTTTAATACTATTTAGTACCAGGTGCTATAAATAAGTGTTAATATAAAAAGGATAAATATTTTGGAGGTTTTTTATGTTTAATTCAAAAGCGCGTATAACAGCAATCGGTTCGTATGTGCCAGAGCGAACATTAACTAATACAGAATTAGAAGAACTTGTTGAAACAAATGATGAATGGATAGTTCAACGTACTGGAATAAAAGAACGAAGAATGGCGCGAGAAGATGAGTTTACAAGTGATTTAGCATATCAGGCTGTTCTAAATTTAATGGAGCGATACGATAAATCTGTCGATGATGTAGATTTGATTATTGTTTGTACAATGACGCCAGATTTTAAAACACCAAGTGTAGCTTCTACACTACAAGCAAAACTAGGTATTAAGAATACAGGTGCTTTTGATCTAAACACTGCTTGTTCAGGCTTTACGTACGGATTATATGTAGCAAATGGGATGATCACATCAGGTTTAAATAAGAAAATCCTTGTCGTCGGATCTGAGACTTTATCTAGAATTACGGATTATACAGATAGAGCAACTTGTATCCTTTTTGGAGATGGTGCTGGAGCAGTACTCTTAGAATATGATGAACATCAACCAAGTTTCATTTCTTCTCATATTGGTTCACAAGGTGAAGGTGGCAAAAGCTTATATTGTTCAAATTTATCGAACAAGATGAATGGTGAAGAAATTGTGGATAATGGTAAGTTTGTTCAGAATGGTAGAGCGGTCTATAAATGGGCTGTTACAACTGTTCCAAAAGGGATGAAAACGGTTATGCAAAACGCGTCATTGGAATTAAAAGATGTAGATTGGTTTATCCCTCATAGTGCAAATTTAAGAATGATTGAGTCAATATGCGAAAAAAGTGGTTTTTCAATTGAACAAACATTATATAGCCTAGTAGATTACGGTAATACATCAGCTGCAACAATACCATTGTCATTAGATCAGGGCGTACGTGAAGGCAAAGTGAAGTACGGAGATAAGGTATTATTATACGGCTTCGGCGGCGGCTTGGCACACGCAGGATTACTTATCAATTGGACGGTTGAATAAGTAAGTTTTCAGTTAAATATTTATTAAATGCAAAGCGGATGATAGGGAAGTTTTAGATAAATAATTATTATATTTAATATGGAAATAGAAAGATGAGTGGCTCTGGTCACTCATCTTTTATTTTATGATGAGAAAATGTTGATGTTTTCTATTGAAAATTTATCAATGACAATGCATAAGTTGTGCTTTATTTAGATAAATTTAAACATAGCATTCATTTTATTAAATTCTTAAACCCGTGCATTATTAGAAGTGTAAAGAGGTGATATAAAATTATGATTAAGAAAACGATTATTCTTCTTTTTTTGCTAATTATCATCCTGTTATTACCAACATTATCAATAAAACCAACTATTAATTTTGATAATACCTACTATGCACAAAAAATTTCTGAAGCACTTGATACGAAGATAGAAAGCGGTGAGCTAATCCAATCTCTGAAAAACAAAAATGGGAAGACTTTTTTTTATTCGGATTCACAACTCAAAACAATTAGTATCTTTTACTTTGAAGATGGAGTACTTCATTATAACGGAAGTATGAATTATGAAGTTTGGAAGTGGAAGGACCACGAGGGTGACCCAATAGAGTGGATATATCATGAATTAGAAAATGGTGAGAGTATCATATGGGGGATATCACTTTCAGATGAATCTATAAAAATAAACAAGAAAGTAAGAATTCAAGATTTTATTCAAATAGATAATGGAGTAAACCTCTTTTTTACTAAAAATACTCAAGCACTTAAATTACCTATCGAGGTAAAAATAGAAAACCATCAAACCGAATAATGAGAAGGCGTTTATACATTCATAGATAAATGGATAAACGCCTGTTTAGCTTGTTAATCGTTTTACTGAAATATGTACTTAAAGAGTAAGCATTGTATTCTCTCACTAATTGTATTGAGTTTCTTTAATCCGTTGTACCAAGTAAATGCAGAAAAAAACTAAATCCATAAAGAAGAATTGCAATTGTCGCTATTATATACATTATTATTTCGTAGAAAGTAAGCTATCTTTCCCACCTAGTCTTCTTCAGTTGTCTGAGTAAGCGATTGTTGTTAGGAACAATAATAATTACTATTAGTCCATTCATAAGTAATTCGTACCCCTTTTCTCCTCAATATGATTTACTTTATACGTTTGATGAAATTGAAAGTAGTTCTTATTATGACCAGACTTTTAGTTATTTGAATATTTCTTCAGATTAGCTAGAATTTATATAATTCTATTAGATGTACTATTCTCCTCCTATGTATTTAATAGATATTCACTCAAATACTTTTATATACAATTTAATACGTTAAAAAAACAGAATAATATTTCACTTGTAAAAATATTCTAACTATACTACCATAATATTTGAGTTCAAATTTAATAATTATGCCACTGGGTGCCTTTGTGTAAGCAAAGGGTAACAGGGAATCGGGTGTAAATCCCGAGTGGTCGCGCCACTGTAACCAAGGAGTTCTCTTTCATGATGTCACTTGATTGTATCAATCAGGGAAGACGAAAGAAAATGATGATATGGAAAGCCAGGAGACCTACCTAGTGTGTTCCACCAAATTACCTTCGCTGAGAGGAGCGGTGTTCGAGAGATTAAAAGACTAATTTATTGTACTTTTGCTATGTCTTAAAACGATACTCGTAGCCCTGTTCTTTGTCACAAGATAGGGCTTTTTTGTATTTTCTTTGGAGGAGGATTTTTTTATTGAAACAAGTATTGCCAGTTCACTCGTTGAAAAAAGGAAATAAAGATAATATTACGGACGAGCAGTTGAATGAGAGAAAAGCAAAGCGTCGCTTTCTATTGTTGTTGCTTCTGCTCTTTTGTGCCCTTGTATTATCTGTTACATTTGCCCTGACTCTAGGACCAGTTAAGATGTCACCTATAACTGTTTGGAAAATCGCTCTATCTCACCTTCCTATTTTCGGTGATTACATAGATATAAAATGGACCCAAGCACAAGAAAGAATTATTTGGGACATTCGTTTACCTCGAGTCTTACTTGGTGCTATTGTAGGCGCTGGATTATCTGTAGTTGGTGTAGTTATTCAAGCTTTAGTACGGAATCCACTTGCGGATCCTTATATTCTTGGCATATCTTCTGGTTCATCAGTTGCGGCAACGCTCGTTATCTTATTTGGGGCGCTACCAGTTTTTGGTCAATATGCGCTATCTTTAGGTGCATTTACTGGTGCTATTATCGCAATGGTAGCCGTTTATTTATTAGCTCAAGTAGGCGGGAGAATTGAAACGACTAGACTCTTACTAGCAGGTGTGGCTATTTCGATGATTATGTCGGCTGTAACGAATTTCATTGTTACGCTCGCTCCAAAAGAATCAGGAATTCGAGGTGCAATGTTTTGGATGATGGGTAGTTTAGCTGGAGCCAAATGGGAGTACATAATGATTCCAACAGTTGTCGTGTTTGTTGGTACAATTTATCTGCTGTTCAATGCCCGCTCATTAAATATTTTATTAATGGGAGAAGAAGCAGCTGCAACACTTGGTGTGAATATTGACTCTTTTCGAAAAATACTAATAATTGTGTCGTCACTTCTTACTGGGACTGTTGTAGCTGTAAGTGGTTCTATAGGATTTATTGGATTGGTTGTTCCCCATTTTGTACGTTTACTCATTGGAACAGATCATAAACGAGTATTACCATTCAGTGTTTTAATAGGAATGATTCTTGTCATTTGGTCTGATGTATGTGCTCGAATGTTACTTGCTCCTCAAGAGCTTCCGATAGGAGTTGTCACTGCATTATGCGGTGGGCCATTCTTTATCTGGCTTTTACGTCGAAGCTCATATTCGTTTGGAGGTAGAACTAAATGAGATTAACTTTAAAGGATGTTGCTTATTCAATACAAGATACAACGATAATCGAGGATATTTCCATTCAAATTAAAGCGAAGCAATTTGTAGGGCTTATTGGACCGAATGGCAGTGGGAAATCAACTCTCTTAAAAACAGCTTGTCGAATATTAAAACCCGATTCCGGATTAGTTCATTTAGATGAACAAAATTTATACGAACTTTCACCAAAACAAACAGCGAAAGAAATATCAGTTGTTAGTCAAGAAACTTCTTTGACCTTCGATTTTAGCGTACAAGAAATGGTTTGGATGGGGCGTCATCCTCATAAGCGGCTCTTTCAGACTGATACGCAAGAAGACCGTATGATTGTCGAAGCCTCTTTAAGACGTGTTGGAATGAATAGATTGAAAGAAAGAAGTTTCATGAGCTTATCAGGAGGAGAGAAGCAGCGAGTTCTTATTGCAAGGGCTCTTGCTCAAGAAGCAAACATGATTGTTTTGGATGAGCCAACCAATCATTTAGACATACATCACCAACTTCAATTGTTGGACCTCGTTAAAAAACTGGATGTTACCATATTAGCCGCCATACACGATTTAAACTTAGCAGCTATGTTTTGTGATTATTTATATGTTATCCAAAATGGAAAGGTTGTCAGTTCAGGAACTCCTGAAACCGTATTAACGACTGTGCTAATTCGAGAAGTGTTTGGTGTTGAAACAGAAATAATGATTCATCCTATCACACATAAAACACATATCATTTTTTTAACCCATATTTAAAAACACATAGATTTGAGGAGAATAATATGACTAGGTATAGAAAATTATGGATCATTTTTAGTTTACTAGTAATAATAATGTTGTCTGCGTGTAGTAATTCGGAGAAACCTTCTAAGAGGGAAGATATCAAACAGAAGAATGTAAGTGAAAGTAAGGAATTAGTTATCACGAATATGGATCATAACTTTACCTATACAGAAGCCCCAAAACGTGCGGTTACGCTTAATCAGCATGCAACTGAAATTATGCTTGCTTTAGGATTACAAGATTCAATGGTAGGCACAGCTTATTTAGACGACGAAATTCTACCAGAGTTTAAGAAAGCTTATGAGAACATTCCAGTGCTTGCGAAGGAATACCCATCCAAAGAAGTGTTCTTTGGAGTAGAGCCTGACTTTGCTTATGCAGGCTGGAGAAGTGCATTTACAGAACAATCATTAGGAACTGTTGAAGAGTTACAAAAAATAGGTGTTAATATATATATCCAAGAATCATCTAGTATGTCGACTACGCCCACACTTGAAGATATGTATAAAGATATTGAAAACATTGGGCGTATTTTTCATGTAGAAAACAGAGCAACCGAACTCATTAACCAAATAAAACAAGATATTGAAGAAACAATTGCGAAAGTTGGGCAAGTTGAAGAGCCTTTAAATGTATTAGTATATGATAGTGGAGAAGAAGTTCCTATGGCAGCAGCAAAAGATAACTATCTAGTTAACTTAGTTACAATGGCTGGTGGTAACAATATTTTTAATGATACTAAAGGTGGATGGCCTGAAGTAAGCTGGGAAGAAATAGTTAATCGTAATCCTGAAGCTATTATCATCATCGATTATGGTGATATTACAGTAGAACAAAAGAAAAAGTTCTTACTAAATAAAAAAGAATTAGCAGATTTACCTGCTATTAAAAACAAGAAATTCATTGTGCTTCCGCTTTCAGCAGGAGCAGAAGGTATTCGTGCGCCGCTTGCCTTAAAAACAGTTGCTGAAGGGTTATATCCCGAAAAATTTGAGAAATAGATTTGTAAATAATAGTATTCGATTTAAAAATAAGCCCTTGTATAGAGATTATAAAGTGATTTATATACTCTCAAAAATAGATTTTTAAAGACTGACATAAAATTGTCAGTCTTTTTCGTTAGTATATACTGTAAAAAGTGTGCTTATATAGGATAATTATTCATGTTGTTCTTTGTGCGGCGTATGTCGGACTATTGGCAGCAAATATTCAAATAATTTGGAGGGGTTAAATAGCAATGCAATCATTAATTGAAACTAGTAGTACCGCTTTGTATATCTCATTTCTAACATATTTAATAGCGATTATACCTTTAGGTTTATCGGTTAAGTCAAATAAAACGATATTTTCTATTATTGGTTTATCCATGACATGGATCGGCTTTATTTTACAAGTTACATATTTTGTTTTGAGATGGTATGCAATTGGACACGCTCCAGTTGGGAATATGTATGAGTTTATGACTTTCTTTGGTATTATGCTAGTCGCAGCATTTTTGATTATGTACTATATTTATCACCAAAGCGTCATTGGTCTTTTTGCATTACCCATTTCTTTATTGATTCTTGGTTATGCTAATGCATTTTCGAAGGAAGTAACGCCATTGATTCCAGCACTTCAAAGTAAATGGCTAACAATCCATGTCATTACCGTTGCATTCTCAAGTGCAGTATTATCGATTTCTTTTGTGACTAGTGTAATCTATTTATTAAAAGTTATTAATACTGAGGAAAGAAGTAAAAGAACGTTCTATTTAGAAATGGTTATGTATTTCTTAGTAGTCGTTTGCGGATTTATCGCCACTACAACTGCATTTAATATAGCAGGATACGAAAAGAATATTCAATTCACAAATCAAGATGAGAAACTGGAAGTATATGAATACAAGATGCCAGCTATTACTGTGCCAAAAAAATCGGTAGTAGTTGAAATGACTGAGGATAAGAAGATTACCCAGACGGCAGGGGAGAATGGTTTTCTCGAAGTGTCTAGTTTTTTAAATGCGATGAAATTAAATACGCTCATTTGGTCGTTCCTAGTGGGAAGTCTGATTTATCTACTCATTCGATTAATCACAAGACGTAGGATTATTTCATTGTTAAAGCCGCTAACGAATCGAGTCAATGCCCCAACAATGGACGAAATATCTTATAGATCAATTGTCATTGGCTTCCCGTTATTTACATTAGGCGGACTTGTTTTTGCGATGATTTGGGCACAAATGGCGTGGAGCCGATTCTGGGGATGGGACCCAAAAGAAGTATGGGCTCTAATCACATTCTTATTTTACGCAGCATTCCTACACTTACGTTTAAGTAAGGGCTGGGAAGGAGAAAAAACAGCTTGGTTATCCATTATTGGCTTTGGTACGATTATTTTCAACCAAGTATTTGTCAATCTAGTCATTGCCGGACTGCATTCGTATGCATAAATAAAAAAAGAATTTTTAATAACTATCCCGAATTTTTTACATTAATCTACGTATAGATACTAATGGTGAGGTGCTTTTGCAATTAGGTGCTTATCCGAAAATGTTAAGGTGTACTTCTAACATTTTATTAACAACTAAGTAATGGTTCGATTGAAGCCCTTTGTTGTTTATTAAGATTAGGTAAATTTAATACTTAGCTATAATTTTTTATATACTCCAAATAGTAAAATATGTTAGTATTATAGATGGTTATTTTTCATAATTTTACAATTAGAGGTGATTTTTGGGTGGAAGTTTTTACGAAGTGGGCATTTAAGAACAAGGCTGCCGTTTCATTAGTAACGATTTTTATTTTATTGGTAGGGGTAGTTAGTTATTTTAAACTACCGATGGAATTTTTACCTTCTGCAGATAATCCACAAGTTACGATTATCACAATGGGACAGGGCACTGATTCAAAAACAATGGAAAAGGATGTTACAGATCCGATTGAAAGAGCTGTTACAGGATTAAAAGGAAAGAAATCTGTGAGTTCTGTAACTGGGGATGGCTTCTCAAAGATAGATTTATTCTTTGAATCGGGATCTGATATGAAACAAGCAAAAGTTGATGTTCAAGAAGCATTAGGTAATGTAGCGTTACCTAAAAATATAGCAAAGCCGACTGTTATACAGCTTAATACCTCAATGATTCCTATCTCATCTATAGCCGTGACTTTTAAGGACAGATTAACAGCTGAAAATCTGGACTTTGCTAAGAAAGAATTAGAGCCTCAATATAAAGATATTAAAGGCGTTTCGAGTGTGCAGACATTTGGAATTTCAGAATCTATTCTTTCAGTTAAAGTAGATAATGACAAATTGGCTCAAAAGCAAGTTTCTATTCAAGATGTAATGAGCGTTCTTAATGGTCAAAATACAGCATTGACTGTCGGTGAAAAGGTAGTTGATGGAAAGACAAGTAATATTAAGGTTATCGGAGATTTAACAAGTATTAAAAAGCTAAAAGCGTTAAAGGTCACTCCATCTGTCACGCTTGGAGAGATAGCAAAAGTTGACGTAGCAAAGAATGACAATTTCATTAGTCGTTTTAATGGAAAAGAAAGTCTTCAAATAAATATTACTAAAGATAGCCAATCAAATGCTGTAACAATTAGTAAAGAAGTCGAAAAAATAACAAAAGAAATTAATGAAAAGTATCCTGATCAGAAGTCAACTATCTATTTATCTACAGCTGACATGGTGCAAACTTCTGTTCAGACAATGGTCAAAGAAGTGTTACTTGGTGCACTGTTTGCTACCATTGTGATTATGGTCTTTTTACGAAATGTACGGTCTACATTTATTACAATCGTCTCTATACCTTTATCTCTCGGATTCACTTTATTTATGTTGTCATTGTCGGGAGTGACGTTAAATATTTTGACACTAGGCGGTGTCGCTGTAGCGATTGGTCGATTAGTAGATGATAGTATTGTTGTTATCGAGAATATTTTCCGTAAAATGCAACAAGAGAAGTTTTCAGTTCAATTGGTGCTAGATGCAACAAAAGAAGTAGGGGTAGCGATAACAGCTTCAACTCTTACTACTGTAGCCGTTTTCTTACCGGTCGCATTATTAAACGGTGGGCTTCAAGAATTTTTACTACCATTTGCTTTAACTGTAACTTATTCATTACTAGCTTCTTTAATTGTCGCATTAACTGTTGTGCCGTTAATGAGTGCAAAATTATTGGGAAATGCAAAGTTACAAAAACATACACCAGCGAAGCGTTTTACAAAAATTGCTACTTGGTCATTAAATCATAAATGGATTGTCATGATTGTTACCTTGCTGCTGTTTGTTGGTTCAATTGGAACATATTTTGCGATGCCAAAAGGTGCGATTGATAATTCTACAGCTGATTATGTGTCAGTAACGTTAACTTATCCAAATGATGAACCCTTTGATAAAGTAAAGCAAAAAGCAATTGAACTTGAAAAAACGGTTCAAGATATGAGTGAAGTTGATACTATATTCATGCAACTTGGAAACTCTGCAGAAGGTGCTCAATATGGGGTCGTTGGATCACCTACAGAAGCGACTTTCGGTATTTTATTGAAAGATAAAAAAAGCATAGATACAGTGTTAGAAAAAATCGAAAAGCAAAAAGAAAATTATCCTAATGGGAAACTTGTGGCTAGCGCTTCTTCTCTAATGATGGGATCTGCAAAGACGAACATTACGATAGATGTGACTGGCAACAATATAAATGATATAGAAGTAACTGCTAATAAGATTAAAGAAAACATTCAAGATATACAAGGTGTTGAGAAAGTTACAACAAATCAAGACGAAAAGAAAACTATTTACACTTTCAAGGTAGATCCAGCTAAAGGGAACACAGAACAAATAGGCCAACAGCTAGGTGTTATGCTTAATAAAACTCCAATCGGTAATATTACGTTAGATGAAAAGCTGACACCTGTTATTCTTGAACCAATCTTAGATCCTAAAAACAAAAAAGATTTAAAGAATATTCCTGTTATGACGGAGGGTGGCTTAGTTTCAGTGGCAGAAGTTGCTTCTCTAAACAGCGAAGAAACTTCAACAAACCAATATCATAAAGATGGAAAAACGTATCTTGAAGTAACAGCAACGGTAGATCCAGCAAAACTTTCTGAAATTGCGAGCAAGGTAAATCTTGAGATATTTGGAGACAAGAAGAACAAAGGCCTTGATATTCCAAAAGATGTAAAGGTTTTTGTTGGAGGAGCTAGTGCTCAGCAGGCAGATGACTTTACTGATTTGTTCCTTACGATGTTAATATCAATAGGTATTGTCTTCTTGATAATGGTTATAACGTTTAAATCAATTAAAGCGCCATTCGCGATTTTATTTTCATTGCCGTTTGCTGCTATTGGAGCGGTGCTAGGATTAGTTATTAGTAGAATTCCAGTGGATGTTACGGCTTTATTGGGTGCGCTTATGTTAATTGGAATTGTGGTAACAAATGCGATTGTGCTTCTAGATCGAGTCAAACAAAACGAACAAAAAATGATTATTCGTGATGCAGTTGTGGAAGCGACAGCTACAAGATTCCGTCCAATAATAATGACTGCTGTAGCAACTATTTTTGCAATGTTACCTCTTTTATATAAAAAAGCGGAAACAGGAAGCCTAGTTTCACAAAGCTTAGCAATTGTTGTTATTGGTGGGCTGGCTGTTTCTACATTGCTCACTCTTATCGTCATACCATGTATATATGAATTACTGTATTTTAAAAAATCAAAAAAACAGAGAGAGAAAAAGAACGTCTCTGATAGTGAAACCATCGATATTTAAATGAAATGACTAAAAAGTTTGTAGAGAAAGTAGCTCTTTCTTTACAAACTTTTTTTAACTAAAAATATAGGGAATATTCATTATTCTAATAAATCGCCATTCAAAAATATCTGCTATTTCAACTACAGGAGAAAGGAGCTTGACCATGGATAAAAATAAACTGATCTCACTATTCCACAAAGAACTTCGACAAGAGGCACAAATTCAAGGTTATATAAGAGAGGAAACAGAGCATGTAGTGCGTCACATTTCACAGTTTGGTGAAAAAGGGTTTATTGTCACATCTAATGTAAATGAAGAGAATTCAAGGGAAATCATTAAGGAAGAGATAAATTATTTTAGTAACCTTGGGCAGGGTTTTGAGTGGAAGGTGTATAGCTACGATAAGCCTAATAGTTTAAAAGATATTCTTGTACAAGAAGGATTTACAATAGATGAACCTGAAGCTCTCATGGTTATGAAGCTAGATGACCAGCACCCCTTGCTGAATAATGACCAGCACTTAGATATAAATGAAATAACGGATGAACCAGGCATTCAAGACATTATTGATTTAGAAGATGCCAACTGGAATGTTTCGCATGCTGAGTTGGGAGAAAGACTTTGGAGGGATAAACAGAATAATCCTGAATCCCTTTATCTTTATGGGATATATGAAAATGGTCAGCTTGTAAGTGCAGCTTGGATGTACTTAGAGACCAATTCCTCCTTTGCAAGCTTATGGGGAGGTTCAACGCTACCTATGTACCGAGGAAAAGGTTATTATAGTAGACTTCTAGCAGTTCGTGCAAAAAAGGCATATGAAAAAGGGCATCCTTATCTTACAGTTGACGCCAGTCCAATGAGTAGGCCTATCCTAGAAAAGTATGGTTTTCTTTGTCTTGCGTACTCTAATGGCTGCCAGTCACCTGCTATCAACTAAGTTGCCCAATTATATGCGTTTTTGGGATGTGTATCATGACTTATTTACTTTCGATAGTTTTATAGGCTTTAGCTTTATAATGAGAATTTAGCACCCCAGTGCGTTGGGCGAGAAGTAAGAGTGGAAGCTTCGTGTTTTCATCGCCTTTTGCAGCATTAACTTGAACTTGAGTGAGAAAGATACTACCAGTTAGATTTGCTCCTCTTAAATCGGTGTCACGAAAATCTGCTCCAATAAGATCTGCCACTCGTAAGTCTGCATTTCGTAGATCAGCACCAATAAGGTACGCACCTCTTAAATTGGCTCCTCTTAGATCAGCACCTTTAAGCTTAGCACCCATAAGGTCTGCTCCTCGATGGTCAATTGTTTTGCTTTTTTTAGAATTTGAATGCTTATGAAGTGCTTTAGTTCTAACAAGCTCACTTGTTTTTAAAAGTAAAGCGTTTACTACTGATCGATGTAAAGGAATATCTAGTTCCTTGAGTTCATCTGTACTAAGTTTACTAAGCCGTTGCGTCTCATCAAGCACGGAGAGAAGTTCTCTATGAATCGGCCTAGCGTCTTTCAAGGAAAGAGCTTCGTTCAAATACCAGAGCATCTCATGAAGTTGATGCATAGTTGGGAAGAGAGCGAACATTTTCTTAGCTATCTCTGGACTTTCACGCCAGTCTACTCCTCTAAATGTAGATTGGGAAATCTTTTGCCCTGCACCAAAGCAGTCGAAAACAGTACAACCTTTAAATCCTTCCTGTCTAAGGCTATTATGGATACTACATCGGAAGTCGGCTCGCAAATTTTGGCATGGCTTACTTCCTGCTTTATCAATTGCAAAATCTGCCGAAGCAGCAAAGGGGAGTGCAACCAGCACAAACCAAAGCAGTTCTCACAATCCGCACGTAGATTGCTGTAACCTCTATTGTGAATTATATTTGAATGACCACTATTATCTAGCAATTTGTATACTTCCTTTAATTTTGTATTTTAATAAATTGATATATATAGTTCGTGAAAATATTTTTATAGTTCTAATTTCCCCATAATATCATTTGATTGTTTTATTAGTCAAATTTTGCCGGTATTTAAAAAAACACTTAGAAATAATATTGTATTGCTTACAGGATGTGAGATCAGAAATAAAAACGCTTGAAGAATTCTATGACAAAGATTTAAATTATTTGTATCTGAGATTAAAATTGTCGATGGTAATATAGGAGAAAAAGCTGTATGTGCTGAAAAAAATGATACAGAGGTTTATAAAAAACATCAAAGGCATAAAATTCATAAAGGATGAAAATTAAGAAAAAAAGGATGGTTTAAACTATTCAATTACATTGGTACAAGATGGCAAAGATACATTTCAGTTTGGATTAACTTATGTAAAAGGAAATTATTATTTTAGTGAGACGAATATTTGTGTAAAGATTTCTTAATAATACAAAAATATAATGGATAAATTTGTTATAATTACTAAAAGTTTATTGATCATGGATTTAAAAGGATCTATTACTTTGAATTTGCAAAACTTATTGTGTAGTTTCTACAAAATCGAGGAGAATATAGTTAAGTATGCTTGGCATAGTAATACAAGATGTATCGTATATCCACCTGATATCTACTACAGGAAATGTGGATTTAAAAAATTAAAAACTGGGATGGCAAGATATATTAATATGAATTTAAGTAAGGAATACGTTATATAAGTGCTTAAGCTATGCTAGTTAAAAAATGAGCGTTAAGGAGTGGAGTAAATGAACAAAAGGATAAGAGCAATTATTGGAACAACGTGTTCTCTCGTTTTATGCATTTTTGGAATATATAGTTTGATAACTGCAAGTTCATCCGTTATTCCTGCTGTCTTATTTGCTATCGGTGGTTTTATTGGGTTTATAGGGGGAATTTATGATCTGAAAAATTTAGATATTGCTTGAACGAACAAATTTGAAATTAAAAATTATTACTTATTTTTTTCACCATCAATGTCAACGGATAAATCTTTTTTTGTTAGTGAGTTTAAAATATAATAAGAATTGCACTTCTATCGTTGGATGTAATTAATCATGGAAGTGCAGTTTTTTTATGTAAATTACCCCTGTTTAGGAAATATGTCATTGATAATTTTGATCTATTCAATTAGCGTAAAAATGCTTTTTTAAGACCGTTCATTTACCTCGCCATTTTCTCTTGAAAGCCCGATTTTTTCCTCTACTTCGTATAAAGTCAAATTATCATGTGTAAATGTTGGTGATTTTGCTCAATTCGTTTTCTCTTCTTCCGAACACACAAATAATAACGAACATTACATTAACAAAATATCTCCAAAATAATACTTCCTTCTTAAAATTCTAACTCATCAAATTGAGAATACCCTTTACATTTAAATGTATTATTCTTTATATGTTAAATAAAACCTCAAAATAAAGGGGCGTCCAAAAGCCGGAAATCGACTATTGGACGCCCCTTTGTATATTTAAATTAATAACGCATTGCAACTTTCATAAGTTCGGCACCAAGGTGTACATCAATAGGCTGCTCGCTTTCTTCTAAAGTGTTAAATGTGATTTCATTTACAAGTAAATTTTCTCTCATTAAATCTTCAAAACGAAGGATCATTTCTTCTACTTCAGTAATTGCTACAATGTTAAGAGATACATACATCTCAACTGGTAAATCTAATTTCTTTCTTGTGTCTTGAATTGTACGAATAAGTTCTCTTATTTGGCCTTCTTCGATTAATACAGTCGTTAATTGTACATCTAGCAGTACTTTTAATTGCTGATCACCAGCTAACTCAAAGCCAGACGTTACAGCAGATTCAACAAGGAGGTGCTCAGATTTTAAAGTATAGCCTTCTTCATTTATTTTAATCTGTACTTCGCCTTGCGATAGAATTGTTTGTTTCTCTTCTTCAGGCATGTTTTCTACATATTGTTTAACGGAGTTAACTGCCTTTCCAAAGGCTGCACCAGCAGTTTTGAAGTTCAATTTGAAGTTAGCTGATTCATACTTCGATATATTATCAGTAAAAGTAACAGTTTTGACGTTTAATTCATCTTTGATGATATTTGTATATTCATCTAACGAACCATTGTCTTCACTACGCCAAACGATTATTTGTTGAAGCGGTTGTTTCGTTTTTAATGATGTGCTATTACGAATACTTCGACCGAATTCAACTATTTTTAGAATCGTAGCCATATCATTTTCTAATTCAGGATTAATCACTGTTTCATCCGCTTTTGGATAGTCTTGTAGGTGTACGCTACTGTTGTGGAGTTTTAAGTGAATATCCTCTGCGATAAAAGGTACAAATGGTGCTAATAAGCGGCTAATTGTACTTAATGTCTCAAATAGGGTAGAGTATGCTGCTTTTTTATCCTCTGATAGACCAGAAGCCCAGAAACGATTTCTAGAGCGTCTTACATACCAATTACTCACTTCATCAACTAATTCTGCAATCTCTCTTGTAGCAGCTGTAAATTGGAATTCATCCATAAACTCTGCTACAACTTTTACTGTATTATGCAAACGGGAGAGCATCCACTGATCTAATATTGTTTTATTACCAGTTTGATTGGCATCATATTCAAAACCATCAATTTTCGCATACATCGCATAAAATTTATACGTATTATCTAATGTATCAACTAGCTTTGATTTTGCATCTTGCACAGTCTTTTTTGAGAATCGTTTAGGATTCCAAGGCGAACTATCTATTAAAAATGCCCAACGTAGAGCATCAGCACCATATTCTTGGATCAATTCAACTGGATCTAGCGCGTTACCTTTACTCTTCGACATTTTCTGGCCGTTCTCATCTAATACATGACCTAATGATAAAACATTCTTATATGGTGCTTGCCCAGTAAATAGTGTAGAGACTGCTAAAAGGCTGTAGAAGAAGCCACGAGTTTGGTCGATGCCTTCAATAATGACATCAGCAGGAAATTGCTTTTTAAATTTCTCTTTATTATCAAATGGATAGTGGTGTTGCGCAAACGGCATTGAACCACTGTCAAACCATACGTCAATAACCTCTGGCGTTCTTTCCATCTGTCCATGACATTTAGGGCAAACGCATTGAACATCATCAATAAAAGGCTTATGAAGCTCTATACCATCGTCCAAATTGGTTGTAGCAATTTCTTTTAATTCCTTTATACTGCCAGGAGCAACTTCATTGCCACAATCATCACAGATCCATACATTTAATGGAGTACCCCAGTAGCGGTTTCGACTAATATTCCAATCGACTAGATTTTCAAGGAATTTTCCGAAACGCCCGTTTTTAATATGCTCAGGATACCAAGTGACTGTTTCGTTGTTCACAAGCATTTGCTCTTTAAGTGACGACATATTGATAAACCAGCTATCTGTCGCATAGTAAAGAAGCGGTGAATCGCAACGCCAGCAGTGTGGGTAACTATGCTCATACTTTTCTTTGCTAAATAGCAGACCTTTTTCAGAAAGCATTTTAATAATATCTACATCACAGTCTTTTACAAATTTTCCTTCAAGATCAACTACCTCAGCTGTGTAACGACCTTGCAAGTCAACAAGATTCACAAAAGATAAGCCATTTTGTTGAATAGTTTTATAGTCATCTTCACCGTAAGCCGGTGCGATATGAACGATACCCGTACCACTGCTCTCTGTTACATAATCAGCTAAGACAACGATATGTCCTTTTACGACAGTTGCATAATTGAATGGAGGCAAATACCTTACGCCTTCAAATTCATGTCCTTTATGCTCACTTAGAACTTCAACACCTCCACCTAATACTTTTTCAACTAACGATTTAGCAACAATGAAGATTTCTTCTTCTTTTTGAACTCTTACATAAGTTAACTCTGGATTCATTGCAAGTGCTACGTTAGCAGGTAAAGTCCAAGGTGTTGTCGTCCAACCGAGGAAGACTTCATTTTCTTTATCAGCTAATTTAAATTTCACTGTAGCAGATAAATCTTTAACATCTTTATACCCTTGTGCGACTTCATGTGAACTTAATGATGTTTGACAGCTAGGGCAGTAAGGTGAAACACGATGGCCTTTATATAACAATTTGTCTTTATGCACTTTACTCAAGATGTGCCATACACTTTCGATATAGTCATTGCTTAATGTCATATAAGGATCATCCATATCAACCCAATAACCTAATTCTTCTGTAAATGAACGCCATTTCTTCTCGTAAGTGAAAACACTTTCCTTACACTTGTTGATAAATGGCTCTATACCATAACGTTCAATTTCTTGTTTACCTGAAATGCCCAGTTGCTTTTCAACACCAAGTTCTACAGGAAGACCGTGAGTATCCCATCCAGCTTTTCTTTCTACCTGGAATCCTTGCATCGTTTTATAACGTGCGACAACGTCTTTAATCGTTCTACCAAATGCGTGCCCTACATGGGGAAGTCCGTTTGCTGTTGGTGGTCCTTCATAAAAAACAAACGGTGTGCGTCCATCTCTTGCGTCAACAGAAGCTTGGAAAGTATTTTGCTCTATCCAGAGGTTACGAATGCGTAGTTCACGCTGTACTGTATTTTCTTTACTTTCATTTGAATACATTGATATCGCTCCAATACAAAAATTATTTAAAAACATACAAAAAACCCCGTCCCAAGTAAGGGACGGGGTTAACCGCGATACCACCCTAATTCTATTGAAAACCGCTCAATAGCACTCAGCAACGTACAATCATACGTGTTCCTTTTAACGGCGGACACCCGGAGAGACCTACTAAATCTTCAGTCAATCTTCTCAGAGAGGATATTCACATTACTCTTAAACACTGACTTGCACCTATCTGTCAGCTCTCTAGGGAATAAGATGTAATGTTACTCTTTCTCATCAACGAATTTGTATGCTTTTATTGGAAATTATCGTAACAGAACTGAAAAAAATTGTCAAATCATTAAAGAAGGGGAGGGATGTTACTAGTTTATTGTTGTAGAAACCTGGACAATTAGAATTAAGATAATGTAGATAGAGAATAGTGAAATTTAATTATTCAAAAATGAAAGTTTTGTTGAATGTGATAACTGAAAATAGTGTAATGTAAAAAGTATATTATAAATTCAAAAGAATCTATAAATAAAATAGCGAATAATAGAAAAAGTGGGTTACATTATAACGTTTTAGAACACAAAGATACACAAATCTATTTTTCATGAACGCTCACAGCAACTAAAATCCGCGAATAAACACTTGAAAACCATTGATACATAAGCATTTGCGAAAGATTATTCACATGTGTTTTTATTGCAGAAATCATTCATTTCGTATAATTAAAGGGAAATAAATCTATTTTTATGAGTATTTGTAATTTTATGTATTCAGGTTTGAGTTTTGATAGGTTACTATCATTTTTACCAATCTATTTTTTCTCGATAGTAAGACGAATAATACTAATTTACATTAAGTGATTAACAAAAGTGAAGCGGTGATCAAAAATGAAATTTATTGAAATAGGAATTGGCAACACGTGGATTGTTAGGATAGAGACAGAATTAGAGGGCGGTTCTGAATTTGAGGAACGAGGTATAATAGGACCAATTATTTTTAAATCGGTTTATCTTCGAATTTGGTTATTTAAAACGGTAGTAATCCTAGATTCAAAGGAAGGTTTAAAGAAGATGAAAAAGAAGCGAAACTCCCTTAAGTTAGTATTGGGTATTCAAAGTAAATAAGATAAAGAAGGAAACTTCGCATATACGTAATTAAAATTTGTGCTACAGCCGTTTACGATGTTCTTTTAGCTCGTCACCTATTTTTTTAATTTCTTCTGTTTGCTCTAGAACATTATTATTTAATCTCCGTATAGCATCAAATACAGCAAAAATTGCGCAAATAACTATAGAGGTGATAATGGATTAACAAGAAATACAGTAATTTGGATAATAATCGTATTAATTTTGATAGTAGTTTTGCCAATGAAAAACTGGATTTTATTAGACATTCAACCATAAGTAGCATGATTTCATAAAAGAAACTAAGATGTATCATTTGAATTAGTTTTATAGATCCGTCTTGCTAATCAAGACGAAACTTTCTCTAATACTTTATTATAGATACACACAAGGCATCCTGTATTGTTTATAAGCAGCAATGCAGAATGCCTTATTTATTTTGCTCATTAGTTTTATCGTTCAATTCATTAATCAGTCGAGCTGCTTCATCTACATGTGACACATCAAGAATTTGTATGTTTAAATTTTGTTTCTGCTGAATTTCCAAAGCTTCTTTTCTATTTGCACTTGGAATGATCATCAATGAAAAACCGGATTTTTCAGCAATTTGCATTTTTTCTTTTAAAATACCTATGGTTAATACGTCTCCCGTTTCGTTAATTGCCCCTGTAACAGCAATCTTTAAGTCGGTGTGCAAATCACCCCTCAAAATAAGCCCTGTCAACGCTAAACCTAATCCAGCGCTACTTCCATCAATATGATCGTTATTTAAAAATTTGTTAATGTTTCCATCTTCTTGTCCTAAAAAATGATTCACGTTTTCTCTCATTTGTTCTACGCTATCTTTCCCAAGATAGAACCACTTCAATAATTGTCGGTTCTTACTTCCGTACCGGTCCGAATTGGTGATTTTAATAATATCCAGAAAGTCTATTTGTTGTTCTTTTAAAAAGTTTATAACAGCGTTTTTGTTTTCAGTAAATTGGAAATCAACTCGATTTACCCCTATTAAATAGATTCCTGAGCCTTCGTATACTTCTAAAGGATCCGTATATCTGTATGCAGCGTGCGTGTAAGAATCATAAAATAGTAGTGGCAGTTCGTAACAAAATAATAGAGCTATCATGGTTGTTGCTAACAAGACTTTGCGTTTGATAGCACGCTTTTTACGATACACAATGAGTGTAATTAATAAGATAATTAAACTAAGTAATAATAGTACAACAAATGATACTCCTCCAATTACATTTTTAAGATACAATAATAGAAATACAAAATAATAGATCAAGGTAATAATTGTAGTCACTATACAAGGTAAACTTCTTTTGAGATTAAAGATAATTCCTTCACTCCTTACTCTAGTGCAAGTATATTTTATATTTCTAGAAAAATGCAGAAAACCCCTTTATTTTGGAAATTATAAATTTTTTCAAATTCACATAAAAAAACCGTTTGTACAGCGTAGATTAACGCTTTATAAACGGTTTTTTTGCCTATTGAACCATTATCTCAATCTTAAAAGAAGGAACTATTTATACCTTACTTTAATTTATACATTGCTTTATAGGGTATAGATGTTTTATAATCTGTTTGTACCTAACAAAGCAAGGTATAGTTGAAGGAGAGAATTACGTGGAAATTGATAAGGAGATATTAAGAGGTTATATAGACACAATCATTTTAAGTTTGCTTTATCATGATGATATGTATGGCTATGATCTGAGCAAAGAAGTTAAAAAGCTAAGTAAGAATTCATTTGAAATAAAAGAAGGAACTTTGTATTTATCATTTAAACGTTTAGAGAAAAATGGCTATGTAACAAGTTATTGGCAAGAAGGAAGTGCAGCGGCCAGGAGAAAGTACTATCATCTCACGAATACAGGAAAAGAGTATTTAAGCCATAAAAAAGAGGAATGGCTTTTCATGAAACAATTAATGGATCAATTTTTGGAAGGAGTCGAATAACATGACATTAAGTAAAGCTACAAAAAACAAAATCAACCAATTCGTGAAGCAGAATACAAAGCTAAGTGCAAGTGACAGTAAAGAGCTTACATACTTTGAAGAACTTGCAATTCAAGCGAATCAGACATTTGGGGAGGCGAAGAAAACGGCTGCTAAATTTAAATGGACTTCACAAAAAAATAAGGAAGCTCAAGAAGAATTAATCAGTTATATGGACGATTTTATACAAGATTTGATAATAGAGGAAGGCATTTCAGAAGCAGATGCATTTGAAAAGGCTAAGGCCTCGTTTGCAGTTGAAAATCCAGACAATCCTATGCTAGATAATAATGCGAAATGGTTACAATATCTTGAACCGAATATAGAGGAAGCAATTGGTCTATATTACGCTGCATTTATGTTCATCGGATTAACCTTAGGTGCGTTATTAGGTGTTATTTTGCAAATGGTCGTTTTAAAAGAGAGTATTGGTTTATTATTCTTTATTATCACGGGGATTGGTTTAATGATGGGACTTGCTTTCGGTATGTTAAAAAATGCAAATATCAGATTAAACAGTTAAGTATTATAATAAGAAAGAAGAGCCTGTATTGAGATTCAATCAATGCAGGCTCTTCTAATCTTTAGTCGTACTGTCCATTATAAAACAGTAATTGATATCGATTCAATCTCGACAATACGTTCACCTCTGTCTAACGAGTTCTCTTGATCAATTGTTTGTTCATCATGATGAATAGGGTCCCGTCATTTATGTACCTTACCTACCAGATATATAATGTAATCAAAGAAAAAAGACAGGTAAAAAAACCCTGTCTCAGATGGTGGGATTTATTATTATACCTAAAGGTTTACAGCGTACTTACATTAACAGCATCCACCATAGCCGCCATAGCCACCCATGAAACTTGCGCCAATAATTATCAAAAGAATAAACAGAACGATAAGTAAAGCGAAGCCTGATCCATTTCGTTCACGTTCACCTTCGAAACCGCCATTGCCCATACTGTACACCTCCTATATCTCTGATAGTTCATTCTATGTCAATATTGAATAAGTGTCTGGGTTCATTTGTTTAGTTTTAAGAAAATAATTTAAAGTCACTACAGTCACACCCTGGTGGTATTATTTGTCCCTACAGTTATGTATCATATTAACTTAAAAAGGCGAATAAATTCAGTTTTTTAATCATCAATTTTTTCAAATTTAAAACTAAATTCTGTTACTCTTATTGGAAAACTTACCCTTAATGGTTATAATTCATTTAAAAAAGGTGGGTGATTTCATGATAAATACTTTAAAAGAACGATTAATTCAATTGAGCAATTATCTTTCACAGAGTGAAATAGATCTATTAGAACAAGCTATTAATTTTGCTGATAACGCACATCATGGACAGAAAAGGGCTACTGGAGAGCCGTATATCACTCATCCTTTAGCCGTTTGCGAAATACTTTTGGAATATAAGGCGGATGTTACTTCTTTAATTTCAGCATTACTTCATGATGTAGTGGAAGATACAGATACTCCTATCCATGAAATTGAACTAAAATTTGGTGAACAAGTCTCTTCAATCGTAGAGGGTTTAACCAAAGTAGAGAAGGGTCAACTTGAGAAAGAAGAATATACTGCGATTAATACGGAAAAACTGCTCTCTGCTTCAGTAAATGACATCAGAATTGCAATTATTAAAATTGCAGATAGGCTGCATAATATGAGAACACTTTCAGTTAAAAAAATTGAAAAAAAGATCCCTTATGCAAATGAAACAATTATCTTTTTTGTACCTCTTGCAGAGCGACTTGGATTATATAGAATGCAAAAAGAGTTGGAGGAGTTATCATTCAATTATTTGAACCCACCTAAGTCTAAAACAGTTCAAAAGTTAATAAACAATTACGCTGTTAAATTTGAAGCTATCTTTATCAAGTGTTTTGATGAAGTAAAAAAGGAAGGTGATTCTCTAATTTTAGATTTGGAATGGAATAAAGAACCGTTGTACAGATCTTATTGCTTATTACTAGAAGAGCATGCTTTATCCGATTTATTTTCAATCAAAGTGATCACTAATGCACCTCTTCTTTGTTATACTGCGCTGGGGATAATACATAGGCTCTATACACCAATTGAACATCAATTAATAGATAATATTGCCATCGTGAAAAGTCCATTTTTAAAACAATTAAAAACTAAAGTACTAATCAACAATATCGAAGTAATCTTTATAATTCAGAGTGAGTGTGATAAAAAAATGAATGATAATGGAGTGTTTGAGTTACTAAAGGGCGATTTATCAAGTAGCGAAATAACTACTCTAAGTAATGATTTAATTGCCTTTGAATTGCTTCAAAGGATAATTACAGTATATACACCTAAAATGGATGTGGTCTCATTACCAAAAGGTTCAACTATTATCGATTTTGCCTTTTCACTAAATTCACAATTAGCTTTCAGTATGTCTGCTGCAAAGGTAAATGGACAAAATAAGCCCATTCAAACTGTACTAAATGATATGGATGTTGTAGAAATACTTACGACTAATAATAATATGGTTAAATCTGATTGGTTAATTTATGCCCAAACCTCCAAAGCGATTAAAGAAATTAATGAATTATTAAATATGTAATTAATAATAGGTTATTTAAATGGAGTTGCTGGAGCAGCTCTTTTTTTTGTTGACCTTTCTAATAAAATTTTTATAATACTCCTTGGCAACCATTTAAACAATTCTTTCGTTATAAGTAATAGATTTTACGATTATAGTAAAAATCATGAAATTTATCGGTGATTCCAACAATAAACTAGTTACTATATATCAGAAAGATTAGGAGAATGAAGATGAAAGAAGAAAAAAAATGGTATAAACAAAAGAAATATCAGATTGTACTTAGTATTGTACTGCTAATGGGATTAGGGGTAGGTGGCTATGCATTTAGTATATATAAGTCTTTCAATTCCGCTCTGGATAATATGCATCATCCTATAGATAAAACTGAGAAGAGAGAAAATGATATATCCATGCAAAAGCAAGATCCTTTCTCTGTTTTGATGCTGGGGGTAGATGAAAGAGCTAATGATTCAGGTAGATCAGATACCATGATCGTGCTAACAGTTAATCCAAAAGAGAAATCGGTGAAAATGTTAAGTATTCCTCGCGATACAAAAACTGAGATCGTAGGAAATGGAACAGTAGAGAAAATTAATCATGCCTATGCTAGAGGCGGAGCAGAGATGTCCATTGCAACTGTTGAACACTTTTTAGATATGCCGATTGATTATTATGTAAAGGTAAACATGGAAGGCTTTAAAGATATAATCAATACGCTAAATGGTGTCACAGTTGTAAATGATATGGATTTAACTTATAAAAAATACCATTTCCCGAAAGGCGAGATTGAGCTAAACGGTCAGGAAGCGCTAATATTCTCGCGTATTCGTTATGAAGACCCAAGAGGTGACTTTGGACGTCAAATTAGACAAAAGCAACTCATTCAAGCCATTTTAGATAAAGGAACAAATCTATCGTCGTTATTAAAAATAGATGATATTCTTGGTAAATTAGGTGAAAATATTAAAACGAATTTTACGTTAAAAGAACTGTTAAGTATTCAGAAACAATATAAATCATTAAATAAAAACATTGAACAAATTCAATTTAAAGATGGTAATGGAGGAAAAGAAGCGGGGGTATGGTACTTTTACCCTGACGAAACTGAACTAAGTGGAATTAAACAAACATTAAAAGATCATCTTTTATTAAAATAAAAATTGAAGACATCTAATAAAATCCCGTATTCTTTGTGGAATACGGGATTTTTGTATATTCTTCTGGAAGTGAAATATCTAAAGATTCATTAGTACTTCTATAAAAGGGTCATAACTCCATTTAGTAAACAATATAAATAAATACAACTTATCTTTCTTTATAGCGCTAATAATTCAAGATTTTAAAAAAAGAAAGGGGATTTGCGTAGATTTAAGGGACTATGCAATGTACATTGCGATTTTTGGTGTATTTGGATCATGTTGGTTTGGCTGGGCACAAGAAAAACCTAGAGAAAGCTGGAGAAAGTATCTCGGCATTGCTTCTGTACTCTCGCTGTTAGTCGGTTTACTCGGTATCTATTTAAGCGTGACTAATTGGAATGAATCGAGCGCTTTGTCGGAAGCGGGTGTTTTCAAGAATTACTTAATCTTTGTGTATGTCGAATTCTTCATAGCAGGAACCGGTGCTTTCTTATTGATTAAATATAAGACAAAAGACTATGTTGCCCCTTGGATTGCCTTTATCGTTGGTATTCATTTTATCTGGTTAAAAAGCATCTTCCAAGACTCCAGTTTATATCTTCTAGCAACGCTCCTTGTCGCAGTCTCAATCATTTCTTTATTTCTTTCTAAAAAGCTTAACGTAGCAAATAGCGCTATAACCGGTATCGGAGCGGGTACAGTACTGTTTTGTTTCGCTATAATAGGGTTGGTACGGTTTATATTAATTTAAATCAGAATGAGCTGCGAATAACTATATTCAAAAATAAAAAGTTTAATCAACAGCCCTGTATTTCCATATAGGGCTGTTGATTGTTTAGAAATAAAGGTGTACGGTTTATGAGGTTCATATATTCGTCTTGATTTTCTTTCCCATTATTAAGCCATTAAATAGGTGTTGAACATAATAAAAACATAAACGCCTCTGATAAAATTGATTTTTTTACATATGAGTATATCATTTCATTTAACGAAGAAAGTAACATGGACTATTATTATTTTAATCCAAAAAATGGCTGATTTTCAAAGTTAAACGACCTTTCTAAAATATTGAATTTCTTACTATAGAATCTTACGATAAATCTTCAATTTAGAAGACTAGCGGATGTGTAATAGTTATACAGGTGATTTCATTTCCCAAGCTGTAAACCCGTAGTTGTAGTAACTTCGTAGAAAAATATAAAGGAGTGAAATGTATGAACATTATTATTTTTGGAGCAACTGGAAGAACAGGTCGTGAGCTGATTTCTCAGGCATTGAAACAAGGGCATTCCGTAACAGCTTTTGTTCGAAAACCCAACGAAGATTGATATTGTGCACAGCAATTTAAAAATGGTAAAAGGAGAAGTAACCAATTATTAGTACAATCTTTAAAAATACCGATAGAACTTCACACCAGATATAATTTCAATAAAGCGTGTTTTGATCATTTTTTTCAAAACATGCTTTTTCTATAAATACTTTTAAAAAGACTTATGAAATTATAGTTATCGTTAGTATGGTTAAATGAGCTTTATTAAGCGGTTTTACCTAAGAGGGTAGGGAAATGTTATGTTTTTTACAATGAAGCGCTACATACGCATGTAACAGGCCTTAAAAAAGACGGTATGGATATTGAGAGATATTCAAATACAAACTAAACGAAGAAACGAAAATTTTTGTTTAAATCATGCTGATAATTTTCCTTGTTGTTACGCAACATTCCTGTAAAATTCTGAAAAGCCACGTGAAGAAACAAAATTATTTGTTAGATCATAAGCTGTTTGGGAAAAGGAGCATATTGGTAATCCCAATTTAATGGATTGTTTGCTAGCAAAGCGAAAGTGATCCATTGATCGTCAGTAGATTAAATAACTTCGTGAATGGATTAAATGATACGCTGAATGGGTCAAATGGATAATTGAGTAGTTCAAACGGATTAATAAGTGAGTTAAATACTCAACAACCATATGCCATTTCAAATTAAATCTCTAAAATATCTCATTATTACAAGTATACTTATGAAATGAAACGTAACTTCCTATAATGTATATTATGTTCGGGGCGTTTTACAGGATGGAGTAAAAGTGAATTTCCATCACTCTACTCTATGTTTATAACTCGCATTTTTTACATCTTCTAGATCTATGTATTGTACGCTGTATTCAATGACATCATTTATATATACTTGATGCTGTTTAGCGAATGCTTTTAGTGCTTGTAAAAGATTTGCATCATATGTTGTCTTATATTGCACTCGATCTGTTGGACGAGTTGCTTTATCATAGACGATTGTATTTTGATCTAATACTGCTTGTACACCTGACTCCAACAAGTAATTGACATGAGTATCATAATCATCAGCCATTATTTTTAGTTTCTCCAAAACCGCAGCACTTATATTCGTACGAAATTTAATACGAGCTTTATCTGTTGCTTGAATCAATTTCCCATTTGATAATTTCCACATAAAAAACACCAACTCCTAGCTTATTCTTATTAAAAAGTGCCCTTTCCCCTAGTATACAAACGAACGTTCTTATATGCAATATACACGTTCTTATTACTATACGGAGATTTTTTCAAAAAATGGATAATACTCTGTTCAAATAATGTATTTTTACACTATATTAGATTAAATTGCATTGTTTTTATGAGGATTATGCCCTTTTTACGTAAGTAGAACATTTGTTCTTAGTGATGAAAAAGAGCATAATTCAGAATGAAATTATTGCTGAAAAATAAATCTATTTACCATATAGATATCATATATTACCAGTAAATTTTTAGTTAATTATAACATTTTCTTAAACTAATCTAGTTTAAGACCCATTCTTCAGAGTTGATTTTTATCGAACTTTATTATAAAATATCAAACATTATTTTATTTCAAATCCACATGATGGCCTACCTAGTAGTTTCTTGAATTTCAATATTAACCACTTTTTCAGTATCGGTAATATACTTAATTCTTACAAAAACACCAAATTCTTTTTTACCATCTTTTAACCACAACTTAAATTTTTCAATAGTTGCATCCTCTTTAGATTCGATTCCTTCATGTAGGTAATCAATAATATTTGCATTGGGATACTTTGATTGTGTTACTTTTAGAGCAAGTTTGCCCCACTTACCATATGCTTGAATTTCATGTTGTGCATGAGTAATAGTTGGGGTATGTATTAATGCCGAACTTACTGTAATAATAAGTCCAAGTGCAATAAATGTTTTTCGCATCATTGATCTCATCTCCTCTTATTTTAGGATGAGTAATTTGCTAAAAAACATTCTATACTGAGTAAGCTTTTTTTTAAACCCCACTATATCCCTCATTCATTTTTCGTGAAAATCCTCATTTTGCTATTGCAGTGAAAAATAATCTAGGAAACTTAAAAATAATATGATTGTTTTGTTGTACTGGATAGGAAGCTTTCACTTGTTCATAGATCGTTTCTTCAAATAAAGGTTGAAGATCAGTAGGTAAAGCTTCTAGATAAGGGCGTAAGCGTGTCCCTTTGCTCCATTCAATGATATCTTGATGACTATGCATAGTATGAAAGTACGTTGTTTGCCATATTGAAAATGCTGACGAATTGGCTGAAAGAAGATCGTAATATTCCTCTGGCGAAAGTGCATTTTCTTTACCTAGGATTGAGAAATCAAGCTGCCACCTTGGTTGTTGGCTCACTTCTTTAATAATTTGTCTAAAAGGTTCTTTGTCGCTTATAGGCATTTGAACAGCCAACAAACCACCTGGAATTAATAACTGTATCAAGTTTGGTAAAAGTTTATCATGATTTGGAATCCATTGAATACATGCATTAGAGAAAACAATGTCAAAGTCATTTCCTAAAGGAGATAAATCCCCACTTGCATCAAATGTTTGAAAATTAATGGCCGGGTTCGTTTGTTTAGCTTTCGCTACCATATGCTCTGAGCTATCAATTCCAAGTACGTATGCCTCTGGGTAGCGTTCTGCTAGAATTTTGGTACTATTTCCCGGACCACACCCTACATCAAGTATACGTTTTGGTTTGTTTATATGAATGCGATTTAGTAAATCTATTGCAGGTTGTGTACGTTCATTTTCATACTTTAAATACTGTTGTGAATTCCAGTCTGCCATGAAATCAACTCCTATAAGTTCATAAATTTACTGTCAAGTATACGACTTCATTTAATTATATATGAATTGGTAATTAAAAGCAGTTTTTGCTTAGCGCATCAAAGGAAGACAAATATAAGAAAGCCGCTCTCACCTTTGATAGCTGAAAGTGGCTTTAATTTATATAGACGCCCATAACATGAATTTTTTGCGTTATAGACGGGAATCCTTGCAATTAAACCAATCTATCAGTAGAAAATCAATATTCGCCTAAAATTTTGACGGCTTTTTCTGTAATTGACGTGTCAATTGCTTTGTTGAAGTCGAATTTCCCTTGTGTTGCTCCGTTTGCTTTGTACATATCGTATTGTGCATGAATATCATCGATACGCATTTTACCGTCTGGATCAAGCCCGGTTACAAATACTTTTCCCCATAACTTCGCATCTTTTAATGCTGTATGTTTTGTCATGATGTCGATGATTTGGTCTTTATCTTCCCCTTTGATAAACGCATCATTATAGTCTCGAACACCTTTTAAATATGCAAGCATGAAGCGCAGTGAAACATTTTGTTCTTTACTCATGAATTTAGGAGATGCTAATACTAATGCAATTTGTGAATCTGGCGCATAGTCTGTTGTATCACCAAAGCGTGTTAGTATCCCTTTTTCGATGCCTTGGGCGATTAATGGTTCAATACTAAGTGCAGCATCAATTGAACCGTTTTCGAGGGCTCCTAACATGCTACCGAAGTCATTCATTAGTGTAAATTTTACATCCTTATCAGTTAATCCTGCATGTTCAAGCATTCTTTGATAGATGTATCCATCAATTGAGTTTTTTGCAGAGACAGCAATCTTTTTACCTTTAAAATCTGAGTAATCTTTAATCTTATCCTTCATATGGTTACCGATAACAAATGAGAAATAGGATTTTCCAGGTACGTTATGCCCTTTATCTGCAATAATTTTAACGTCGATACCCTGTGCAATTGCATTAAAGAAAGAGGCTGTTGATATTCCTCCTGCAATATCTACTTCACCCGCTGCAAGTGCAGGTAACATGTCATCACTATTTGCAAATTGAGCAAATTCTACTTCAATATTATAATCCTTGAAGTAACCTTTCTCTTTTGCGATATAAAAACCTGCTCCAGATGCCGCTCCGTCTTCAGCAATAACTACTTTAGTCTTTTTACTTAATGGTGCTAAATCTCCAGACGGATTATCTTTACTAACTTCATTTTTGTGTTTTGTTCCTGAAGTTTCCTTACTCCCTGTTTCTTTATCTGAACACCCAGCAATGAACATTGCAAGGATAAGAAAGGGTATAAATAAGCCTAACTTTAACCACTTGAGCATGTCTTGCCCCCTTTTACTAATTACTTTCTTGATTTTTGAACTTCTTCTTGCAGATGCTTCCAAATGTCTAAAAAATGTCCTGCTGTACGATGGTTCGCTCTAATTTGTTCTATATTTCTCGGCCTTGGCAAATCATTTTGAATCTCTTTTATGATTCTCCCAGGTTGCGAGCTCATTAATAGTATTCGGTCGCTCAGTAGCAATGCTTCATCAATACTATGCGTAATAAATAGCACTGTTTTCTTTGTTTCTTCCCAAATAGACAATAGCTCTTCTTGCAGTATAAATTTGTTTTGTTCATCAAGTGCAGCAAATGGTTCATCCATTAGTAAAATTTCTGGATCATTAGCAAAAGCACGTGCAATACTTACACGTTGTTTCATTCCTCCAGAAAGTTCTTTTGGATAAAGCGTTGAAAACTTTTCTAGACCGACTTTTTCCAAATAGTAAGATGTACGCTCTTCTATCAATTCAGCTGGCAAATGTCTCATTTTTAGACCAAATGCAACGTTCTCCTCAACGGTTAGCCAAGGAATAACTCCTCGTTCTTGAAAAACCATCGATTGAAGAGGTCGATTTTCTTCTCCCTCGGCAATATTAAAATCACCTACACTCGTTGTTTCGAGTCCAGCTAAAATACGTAGTAACGTTGTTTTCCCGCAGCCACTCGGACCAACAAGACAAACAAATTCACCTTCTGAAATATTCAGAGAAATATGGTCCAAAGCAGTGACATTACTATTTTTTTTGTAGAAAACTTTCGTCATATCTTGAATTGAAATTTTAGTTTTGTCTTCCACTGCTTCACCTCCAAGATAAAATCTTCTTCTGTAACGCCCTTAGTAAAAGTGAAAACAAGTAGCCGAAAAATGAAATGAGTATAAGCCCAACGAACATCTCTTTTAGCATAAAGGCTTTATAAGAGGTCCATATTAGATAACCTATACCTGATGTTGCTCCCATCATTTCAGCTGCAACAATCGTTAAGAGCGCAATTGCCTGCCCCATTTGAATCCCCTCCATCATTACCGGCAATGCCCCAGGGAAAGCAATTTTTAGGAAAAAATCCTTAGAACTTGCTCCGTAATTTTTGGCGACATCTAAATAGATAGAGTCGATATTAATGACCCCTGCTGTTGTATTGATGACGACTGGGAAAAAGACGCTACCAGCAATCGTAACAACTTTAGAGAAGTCCCCGATTCCAAATAAAATAATAATAATCGGTAACAAAGCGAGAGTAGGTATAGGCATGAGTGCCATCACAATCGGTGAGATGAAGTGTCTAATTGGCGAATACAGCCCCATTAATAGTCCAATGACAACGCCTGGAATAACCCCAAGTAAAAAACCTGCAATAATTCGATAAAGGGAAATGCCAATATGGTTAAATAATTCACCACTCATTGCCAAGGAATAGAATGTACTTACGATTTCAGATGGCGGTGGGAAGAAACGTGCATCAAGCAAATTGGTTTGGGATAAGAACTCCCATAACAGCAAGAGAAAAATAGGTGAAGCGATTGTAAGCATCTGCTTCATACGTTCTTTCAATTGTCTCTTCTTCCATTCCTGTTGTTCAACTTCGACAGGATTGTGGTTTTTAGTCATTTTATCGTCCCTCATTCTTCACCACCTCTTCATACAAATGATATGTACTTTGCCCTCGAAGTGTGTCAGCAGCCTATTAGAAAAGATAAAGCGCTCAGTGGCTAAAACCTTAATTATGAGGCTAATGAGGAACATCATTTTAAACACAAAAAACCCGGAAATAATTTTCCGGGCTAGATAGCACTTATACCTTCATGATTGTTATAACTGAGACTGTCGTGATTTCGCTGCAGTTCTCAAGAGTTTGTTATGCAGAGTTACCTCCGTTTGTCCATTCACTTGAGATTTTTGACGCTTATCCCTTGTCCAGTTGTGGTGGATTTGTTGAGATTTTGGATCTAAGTGTTCCGGCCTACTCATCGTGTTCCGCCTCCTAGTCATGTTGGATTTATAAGTGAAATCGTAAATAGTATAGCTTGCTTATGTATTATTATACCGATTGTTGATTGTGAATTTTATCCATTATGTGTTGATGAATACATAAAATCCCTTAAGTGATATAACTCATCCTATAGTATTAGTATTATTCGATATGGCCAATAATTTTTATTCTAGCCATCTATATTTGATTGCTTAACACTTTAATCAGTACATGCATATAATAAAGGGTTAAATACATTTAAACTGAGGTGAATCATTGTTTATATATGTAGTGAAAGCGGGAGATTCTTTATTTTCCGTGGCATCAAAGTATCAAGTAAATATGGATAGCATCCGGATTACAAATGGATTGAAAATACCAAATATAGTACCGGGGCAAGATTTGCTGATTCCAACAGATGTTTATATTGTCCAACCTGGAGATTCCTTATATAAAATTGGCCAAATGGCTTTAGTGCCTGTTGAAACGATTAAACTTTATAATGGCTTGCATTCGAATAATTTGTCCGTAGGTATGCGTATATATTTGCCACCTAGAAAGAAATATAGGGCTGCAAATTTCAGCTATTTAACTCCAACAACACCAACAAAAGATATAGAATTGATTAATCAATTTTCAGATAGTAATTCTTATTATGGTGTCTTTGAATATCATATATCAAATGACGGTACATTAAGTCCATTGTACCTTCACAGCATTAATACATTAAGTCGGCAAAATCAAGTAGCGCCAATTGCTGTTATATCAAATTTAACGGAAACAGGTTTTAGTTCAGCTGTAGCAAGAAGTATTATTAGTAATCCGACTATAAGACAGCAAGCAGTGAATAATATTTATAACATAGTAAAAAATAATAATTTTGCGGGCGTCAATATCGATTTTGAATTGCTGAAGGATTATGATGCAGCTAATTATGTGACTTTTATCCGAATGGTGAGAGATCGTTTAAGTCCAGAAGGTTATACTACGTCTGTTGCATTACAGGCTAAGACGGATGATACCACTCCATGGACAAAAGGTTATGATTATAAAGGTATTGGTGAGGCTGCTGATTTCGTCTTTTTGATGGCCTATGATTTTCATCATGGAGGTGGTGAACCCGGCCCTGTAGCACCGGAAAATGAGGTGCGGCAAACAATTCAATATGCCAAAAATCATATGAGTGCCAATAAAATTATTTTAGGTGTTCCAAATTACGGATATGACTGGACTATGGCTGGAGATGGTTCTGTCATTAGTGCTAGCGCCATTTCTGTAGGTGATGCGGTGAATACCGCAATGACAAATCAAGTACCGATTCAATACTCTAATCACTACCAGCAAGCCCACTTTGAGTATTGGGACGCATTAGGCAATCGGCATATTATTTGGTTTGAAGATTCAAGATCTCGTGCACTAAAGCTTCAAATGGTCGTAGATTACCGATTAAAAGGAATAGGCATATGGCAATTAGGCCTAGCATTCCCTCAATCGCCTTATTTAGTGCGGCATTTTTTGAGTAAAAGAACTGTTATTTAAATAGACTAGCGACCGTAATAAAAATATTAATTATAAAATTTTTATATGAAATTAAAAATCAAAATACAGGAAGGGTACAAGAGGAAATTAAAATTAATGCTTTAAAGATAGTATTATCAAGGAATTGAGTTTATTTGCATTTGTTTCTACAATGCAAGATAATGCATGGAAAAGTTTGTTTTTGAGGCTAATTGCTTCAATCTTTTTTTTATTTAATTTTACTTGGTTAAAATTTCCATCTTGCTACCATCATGAGCCGACACATCAGGATGATGGATATGCGGAAGCGGATACACAAGAAGAACTAGGAAAGAATGTCATTAACCATGTAGGGTTGGCATGTTGAATTTATTAATATTAATTAAGGTGTAGAAAATACTTTAATACAAATTCATCTTAATAATACAAAAGCAGCGCGGGATTTCTTTCTTCCCAGGCTGCTTTTTATGTTGTCGTTTATTCTACCTAACTTATTTATCCAATACAGACACCTTAGATGTATTCACAAGGTTTAAGATACAGTAAACGCATTTCCTTTTCCTAGCTCGCTTGAAACCTTTATAGAGCCACCCATTTTATTGAGTAATTGTTTTGTTAGGCTAGACTGATTCCAGAACCTTCTATAATATTTTTGCATAGGTCCAAAATGGTGATTTCTAGGTTATCATGAACAATCTAATAAGTATACAGTTAGGAATAGCAAACCGTATTGAAGGAATTAGCGAAGTAATTTCGGATGTTGAGGACAGAAAAAATGAAAAGAATAAATTTACAGTTATTAAATAATCTTTGCCAATAAGTGAAAGACCTCGTAAAAAGGATAACAAGTTCAATACATTATCAAGACTTATCATCCTATAAATATACTCTTATAGCCCCAGTGTTCCATGTATATGAATGATGAACCTGTTCAAGTACGAGCCGTTAATGTGAGGCGAAGTTTGCTATTAAAACAGATATTTATGTAAATATATAAAACAAAACACTTATTATATTAAATAAAATATGGAAAAATTTCTATTCCTAGTAATATATTTAAGATTTGAGAAATATATATAGTATGTATTGAGGAGGGATAATATTCGAAAAAAATTTGTGTTTAGTTGGAGAATATTCATTTTAATTCTGAGTTTTGTATTATTCATGTTTAATGTAATTAGTTTCGCGGTTTTCTCTATTGGCTCTGGAAGCATACTGTTGACTTTAGCTAGTGATAAAAGAACTCGCAATAGTGAAACTTAAACGAATTTATATTAGGAGGTATCACCAGTTTCACCAGCTAGTAGTATTTGCTTTACTTGATCTATCGTTACTGGTGATGTTTCAATCGCTACAAGATTTTTAGTATTTCTAAAAAACTCTTTTAAGCACCATTTTTATAACCTCTACGCTCAAAGGCGAGTTTTGAACAATTTATAATCCGCTGATATTTTTCCCAAGATTTAGTTTCCGCTTCTGCAACGGTTTTATCTTCCCCACGAATGAAAGTGTTAGGATTTTTCGGAAATGGTTCTACGAAAGCAGTAATATAAGTTCCTTCTCTTGTTCCAACAAGTCCTCTGTCCCCGCCTTGTATTGCAACTCCACAATCATATTGAGGTTTATGATTCGTGTTTCTAATAATCAACTTTCACAGCTCGTTACTCCGTATTTTCGTTATTTTCGTAAAGGAACACGGATTTAGCTAAATTTAATAATCGTTAAAAACTGAAGGTATTGCAGTATCTTTATCCATATTTACAAAGAGGCTTAATGATAACAAGAGTAAGACGAAATATTAACTAAAAAATCAGAGCACATAAATCGTTGCTTCCGAGCGTCTTAACATTACCTTTGCCCGCTTCCCTCGACAAACCCTCTTACAATATGAATGGCTGACCATTCACCTCCAGATGTTTTAACAATAGGATAAGTTCTTGGAAAAAGCTGAGTTGTTATTTCTTCAACTGACAATCCATTCTTATGCAAGTCAATAATTTTCGATTGTAATTCTTCTAAATGCTCGATCTTGTTCTTTATTTGCTTATGACCATCTTCTATATAACCTGCGTGACAGCAATACATATCTTTAAAATGATAGGTTAATAATTTACGTAATGACTGCAATGTATCGACGATATTTTCTTCTGCTAAAATCACTTTTGTTTTTGCCTGAATAAACAAATCACCAGTAAACAATGCACCAGTTTCCTTGTTTAGGAAGGCTAAATGATCTTGAGTATGTCCAGGTGTAGTAATTACATCCCAAGTCGCATTTTTTGATTGGAACGTCTCTCCGATTGCTTTGGCTTGAAATGGCTCGCTTTGACCCCAAAAGAACTGACGATATTTTGGATAAATATAGTCTTTACTACAGCGCTCAACGGAGTCTTTATGAATATAAAAAGGGATATCACGCTGTACTTTTATCCATGCCGCACAGCCAATATGATCCTCATGGAAATGCGTAAGCATCACTTGCTCAAAATCAGCTTGTTCGAAAAAAGAACGAAATGAAGGAAACAATGATTGTGCGCCTGTATCAATCAATACTCCGTCTACTGCAAAACTAAACACATTCATTTTCACCGGCCCAAGTGCAATTGTACTATTCGCCAGTTGTACATCATTATGTTTTGAAACATCTATTGATTGTTCTAGTTTCACCATTGTATTCTCTCCTTTATGTACTATCCCTTATATTTTATCAGAAAATTAAAACTATAAACACGCAATTGGATTATATATTTAAGAAAATAAAAAAGCAGGGTGGCTACCCTGCTTCATTAAAATTCAATTGCACAAATATTATTTTTTCCCGCCGACTTTAAATGCTTTTAGCTCTTTTTCAAATGTTGCTTGATTTAATAGAAGCTGCATTCCCTTTGATTCATCTATTGCTAGTTGCATATGCTTTTTATAATTTTCTAGATTTCTCAATTGCAGTGCAATTTCTGCTTCTACAGCATGTGCCATCCATGCTTGGTCAAAACTATAAGAGCGTGCTTTCTTATAATTTTTTTGTAAAACGTCAGCAAGTGATAAATGGTAGCTTCTAGAGGGTTCTCTTTTAATTTCCTTAGCAAATTTAATCGCATTTTCATATTGCCCAAGTCGATAACTACGTAAAAATTCAAAGCTATTACGAAGATCTGGTTGCTTATATTTCGCTATGATACGATCTATCTCTTTCATTTCATCCTCTAGCGTGCCTTCTTTTACTGCAAGAACATGTGCGAAAAGTGGATTTCTACGTTGATTACGCATGGCTCGTTCAATTTTCTTCGCATCTTTAGATAAGTACATAACCAGTACATTATTATAAATCACGGCAGCCACAGCAACTATAAAGACGACAACTATGACCCATGTAGGAGCATTAAACCAAGCAAGTACGAAACCGATTATCGCTAAAAATAAATACAGTAAAACTAATCTTAAATAATACAAACCCGTCACCTCGAGCTTATTGTACATTAATTTTAAAAATAAAGCTTTTGATATATACACAAAATCACTTAAAAATAGACGTAGAGTGTTATACTCTACGTCTGACTTTTAAACGATTGGCACCCAAACTTCTATATCATGTACATCTTGTCCGATATATTTTTCAAAACTCATAGATGGACGATGTGTAACTTCCTGATTGCTGAATAATTTTCTGAATGTCTCTTGAATCTGGCCGATTCCACCTGCAACTTTACCAACTAAGTAACGACCTTCGGGAATCTTTACAGTCACTGCTGTAATTTCATCTGGTAGTAGATGATCGTCAATACCTGCGACGTAATCTAAGCCGTCCTCACTCATTTGAATACAAACACCATATGATATATCCTGCGATACGTTATAGCCTTCAAGGACATTCGCAAGTTCCTCCCATTTCTCAGGAATATCTGATGTTTTACCATGATGAATACTCAAACCTTTCACAACAAGTCCATCAATTTTCTCAATACGTGTTTGCATTCAAAACATCCCTTCTATGCTTTTGTAAGTTGCTTTTCGTAACATCCAATCCAATCTTCTACTGTCATTTTACTAACAAGCTCAGCAATTAATGCATACGGTATCTTTTTAGCATTCGAAAACCTTATGCAACTTTTGCCCATATTGAGCTTAGTAGTCATATGTTTCGGATATTCTGCGATAAACCACTCTAGTAAATCTGGCTTTGCATAGATCCCCATGTGATACAATGTGAGATGATTCTTTTGAGCAGCTACTCCTATGAATGGTAGTGGCTCTTCAGGACTGCAGTGATAGCCATTAGGATATATTGACTTCGGTACTACGAAGTTCGGCATTGTATACTGCATTACTGCTTCAAAGCCTGGTGGTAAATTTTCTTGTACCGTTTCGAATAGTTTTCGAAACGCATCACGCCTGTTTTCATCAACTTGTTCAATATAATCTGATATTTCCAACGACAGCCCTCCTTTTCCAATTATTATACGCAATAAAATTGAAAATACAAACAACTAATTTCTTTTTATTAATTTGATGTTAGTGGATAAAATTATTTTATTACTTAATTGAGGATGGCATAATATATTCCGCACTGCTAGATTTTGTGCATTATAGGTAACTTCAAACATCCTTAAAGTTTATTTAACACAAAGAATAAGGATGTTCTTGTTTCTTAAAATAGATTTTCAATGTATTTAAAAATAGATTTATCTTTAAATTCATAAAGGTTATAGTTGTTTTTACCACCCTCATAATTAAACACAGACAAGATGTGATTATCAATGCGTAATCCGAACTTTCTTTCCCCATCTATCCATACAGTAATCCAATATGATTCTTCTATTTTAGTTTCACTTGCTTTCACTTGTTCTATTCGCGCCTCCGAAATAGTATCTACAAATGCTTTAATCTCATTTGCTTTAGAAAAGAGTATTTGCTTACTATCCGATCCTCTTATTAGCTCAATTTGACTTATTGCTTCAACATCTACATCATCCCAAAACTCACTTTTAAAAGTATCTTTACGTATAGAGTTAAAGAAGATAAAACATAAGAATAATACAATTAGTAATGATAAAGCTATGACAAAGACTCTCTTATTTACTTTCATCAAATCCCCCCATCCCTTAATTTTATTCCAACTTCAAGGTATTTATATATATTTTCCCAATCATTCAGTGAAATAAATTTTATACGATACAGTAATGAGAGAAGATTTAATATTTGTAAAGAACATAAAATGAAGTACATCGAACTTGAACTAAAAACAAAGCCCAATTCTCCCCTTATATTTAGGTAGAATTGGGCTTTTAATAATTAATATTCGTTTTGAACGATGCTATAAGATTCAATAAACGCTTGAATCATGCTATCTCCTTTAGGAGTACCGATGGATTCTGGATGAAATTGCAGACCATAGACAGGATATTTTTCATGTTGAATGGCCATTATCTCATGGTCATCTGCGGCCAGTGCAGTCACTTTAAACGCTTGTGGTAATGTTTTATGCTCAATCACGAGTGAATGATACCGCATGACAGAGAGCGGTTCTTGAATGGCTGAGAATAAGCCTATTCGCTCGTAGGTAATCATAGATAATTTACCGTGCATGATGTTCTTCGCTTGAACAATTGTAGCTCCAAAAGCTTCAGCAATTGATTGGTGACCAAGGCAAATGCCGAGGATCGGGAATTCTTTATAAAGTTCTTGCACAATCTGTACAGAAATACCTGCTTCTGAAGGCGTACCTGGTCCTGGAGAAATGATAATGGCCTCTGGTCGCTTATTACGGATATCAGATATTGTCAGCGCGTCATTTCGCACGACTTGAACTTCTTTCCCTAAGGCGCTTACTTGTTGATATAAATTGTATGTGAATGAGTCATAATTATCGATTAGTAGGATCATTTTCGCACCTCCAAAAGCGCTTTGGCTTTATTTAGCGTTTCCACGTATTCACTTTCCGCAATTGAGTTATAAACTATGCCAGCCCCAGCTTGCACGTGGGCTTTCCCATTTCGTACGACCATTGTACGAATAGCTAATGCCATATCCATATCACCTGAAACTGAGATATAGCCTACTGCACCCGCATATACGCCTCGTTTCGTCGTTTCTAACTCATTAATAATTTGCATTGCACGAATTTTAGGTGCGCCTGACACAGTACCAGCGGGTAAGCAAGTTGCTAATACATCTAACACATGAATATCATCTTTTAACTCGCCAGTCACTTCAGAAACGATATGCATGACATATTTGTAGTATTCAATAGCCATATACTTTGGTAGCTTCACTGAGCCAATTTTGGATAGTTTACCGATATCATTGCGTCCGAGATCGACTAACATACGATGTTCGGCAATCTCCTTTTCATCTTCAAGTAAACCTTTGGAAAGAGCAGCGTCTTCTTTAGCTGTTTTACCACGAGGACGCGTTCCGGCAATCGGATTCGTGGTAACAAGTCTTTTCTTAACCTTGACTAAACTTTCTGGTGAAGTACCTAAAATGATATAGTCTTCAAAATCCATATAAAACATATATGGTGAAGGGTTAGATGTACGTAATTTCCTATATAAAGAAAATGGATTGCCTGAAAATGGCGATGAAAAACGTTGTGAAAGTACAACTTGGAAGATATCACCTTGCTTAATATGTTCCTGAGCTGTTTTGACCATATCACAATACGACTTTTCATCCATTGATGATTTAAATACTAAAGTATCTTCTTCAACTTCAGGCTGTGACAGAGTCGTCATTTGTAGGCTTGATACAATCTCTTGAATACTTCCCTTCATATCTTCAGGACTACGATCACTATTAAACAAATCAATCGCAACAATTGACACCGTTTGTTGTAAATGATCATAAATAATAAATGTATCGTAAAGAAGCATATGCATATTCGGCATGTCTAGCTCATCTTGCAAAGAGTTACCGATTTTTTCAAAATAAAAGGCGGTTTCGTAACCGATATAACCTATTGCTCCACCAAAAAATGCGAATGGATAGTCTTCCGTATTTAATGGCAGCATTTCTTTTAAAACGTCAATTGGAGAACGTTGTATTTCACTCTGCTGCCCTTTTTGAAATATTACTGTACCGTTTTCCCTACTCTTTAACTCCGCGATTGGATTCAAGGCAATAAATGAATACCGACCACTTTCTTCATGCTTAGCTGACGATTCAAAAAGCATTTTCTTTCGACCTCTCACTGCTTGATAAATGGAAATCGGTGTCATCATATCCCCTTGAAGTGTTACCATCTCATACTCTCTCGCCTTAACTGTCATTTGCTCAAACTCCTTTTCTCAGCTCATCTCAAGTAACACAAAAAGCCCTCCATAGAGACTATTCTCTATGGAGGGCGGAAATTCCGCGGTACCACCTCAATTGCAGCAAAAAACGCTACCACTATATGCGATATAACGATTCGCTAATCGAACTGCCATACTCAACTTTCAAGCAGTCACTCAAAGGTCCATTCCAATAGTTGCTACGTATCGGTTTCCACCAAACCCGACTCTCTATCCGCGCATTCCTTATGTACTAATCCTTATCTACGAGTTCTGTTATACAATTGTGTGTAAAAATGTTACTTACATTTATTATAAAGAGAAGTGTTTTATAATTCAATCATTAATTTAGAGGGACCTCTCATGGCAATAAAATAGCTTAAAGGCATCTTATAAAACTATTTCAAATAACAACATATGCTATACTTTGAACTATAAAATTTTAATAGTTTAGTATAAAGGAAGTGTCTTATGAAAAAATTCAGTATTATTTCATCAGTAATTATCGTCATATTAGTCATTGCTTACGGCTTAGTCGGTAATTACTTTTACAATTTTGCATTAAATGCTAATACGGAAAAAGAATTTTTAACCGGTAATCCGCATTTAGCTAAATCGAAAGCAGTTTCAGCCGAAGTAGCAAAAACAAGTGAATTAGCGGATGTTACCTTTTCGAAAAAACATTCTCCTATTACAACAAGTATTGTTTCTTCGGATAATTTAACATTAAAAGGACATTTATATGAAAACAACAATTCGGATCATAAATGGGTTATTGTCAATCATGGGTATACTTCGAATAACACTCTAATGGTTCGATGGATCCGCAATTTTTATGAAAAAGGATACAATGTGTTAGCACCTGATCTTCGCGGACATGGAGAAAGCGAAGGTGATTACATCGGCATGGGTTGGGATGATCGAAAAGACATGCTTTTATGGATCAAGACAATTACTGATAAAGATCCAAAAGCTGAAATTGTCTTATTCGGAATTTCCATGGGTGGAGCCACTGTCATGATGACCTCTGGCGAGAAATTACCTTCCAATGTCAAAGTAATTGTTGAAGATTGTGGTTATTCATCTGTTATGGATGTATTTACATATCAGCTTGATGACTTGTTTAATTTACCAAAATTCCCTGTTATGAACGCGGCTAACACCGTAACGAAATTTCGTGCAGGATACGATTTAACTGAAGCCTCTGCCGTCAAACAAGTGGCGAAGAGTAAAACACCTATACTATTTATCCATGGCGATAAAGATACATTTGTCCCTTATGAAATGCTAGATGACGTTTATAATGCGGCAAATGTTGAAAAAGAAAAATTAATTATTCCCGGTGCAGGTCACGGTGAAGCTGAAAAAGTAGATCCAGAGAAGTATTGGAATACGGTCTGGGGATTTGTGAACAAATATATTGATTAGTATAGAGAAACTTTGACCTGGGAGTAAGTGCTCCCAGGTTTTTTTACATTAAGAAGAGAAAATTTTATAATGCCTCATAGTATTAGAGTTTTTTAAACCTCTTACAAATGATAAAATGACGTAATAAAAGCCTAATTTCGGTATTGTAATCCGAAATTAGGCTTTCTTCGTAAAATATGATTTGAATGCTACGATTTCACAGTAAAAAATGCCAAGATATAACGTAAATAATGCCTTGTAGTCGTTATTCGCTCTTCTAAAGATTTAGCAATGACATCATAAAATGCCGTCCCAGCGTCTGTTCCTTTTAATTTCCGTACAGTTCGTCTTTCATCTGGCCAATAACCAATGAGCAAATCTGTTTCTTCCATCTCACGAGCAATTTGATATAAATAGCCATTTGAAGGTGCCCAACCAAATACATCCTCAAGTTGTTGACCTACTTCTGCCATATAAAATGACGATCTTGTTTGACTTAGTTTAAGTGCCAAATAACGTACAATATCTTTTACTGATATAAGTTTCGAAAAATAAGCACGAAATTCTTCAGGAAGCGGATGGTTAGGTGCTGCTGGTATTTCCCCGTTTTTTGTTAAGGCATAATAAAAACGATCCAATACGAGTACGATTTCATGGAATTGCTGGAAATAGAGTTTTTCGTATCTGCGCAATCGTTCAATACCTAGTTCAGTAGCATGATAGAATAGCCGTTTTTGTTCTTGGCGTACTTTTAAAGCACCAGCTGCTTCTAGTTGTTTAGCAATACGTGCTACATATTCATAGCCAACAGGACGTCCAGGGAAGTCATTTTGAAAGGTTTTATGTATTTCTACAGAATAACATTCCGTTTGTTGTGTTTTGTATAGCCAATATAGTGCTACTGTGTCTTTAATGCTAAATCCAACCGTTTGTTGAAATGTTTTCTCCTTCATATATACCACCTTCCATGTAATGGTTTTATTTACATTTATTATAAACCTCACTAGTCCATATATTCAACAAAAATTGTACCCCCACATTTACTCCCCTACCCTTATATTTTTAACCACTAAAAGAAGCGGTTTAAGAGTATGAGAGACCAATATAGAAGCACACAGTTTACTATGGTTGGACTTTAACTAAAGTACTTTTACTTTGATTATTAGCTTGATCTATAGCGTAAAAAGAAATAGTTGAATTTCTCTTTAACTTCTTAACTTTCAAAGTAAATTTACCAGAAGATTTTACTTTGGTTTTCGCTAATATGACTTTTCCATTAACCATTCGTATCGTTGCAAACGGTTCAGCAGTACCAGTTATGATTGTCGAATCACTAGTTACTTTATTGACTTTTGGCTTTGTTGGTGCCGTTTTATCTATTACTGTCAATCTTTTTACTGGGCTGGTATTGCCTTGTTTGTCTGTAATATAGACGGATAGTTGACTATGGGCTACTTGTTTTTTAATAGCAGCCGTATAGATACCATTTGATTGGACTGAAGCTTGAGCTATTTTTTTGTTTCCTTTATAAATTAATAAGGTAGTATTTGCTTTGGCAGTACCACTAATATTTGTTGTACGATCAGATACTTTTTTTACTGAAGGTGAGTGTAAAACTTTCTTTGCAGGTGTTGGAATAGTAAGTGCTACCCCTTGTGAAATATTCTTAGCCTCGTCTTCTGTTTTCACTTCAATTTTATACGTTTGATTAGGGTTCAGATTACGTATGGTATATGTAGAATCTTTAGTCGTTGCAACTTTTTTATTATTTACATATATATTGGACTGTTTAAAGTCTTCCGTTGATGGCTTTTTCCAATTAACTGTTACCGCATTTATTTGAATTGATGAAGCTACTAGTTTTGTCACTTCTGCAGGTGGCGTAATATCTTTTAACGTGCGCACTTGAAGATCAGTGCCATTAGATGCTCTTCCATCCTGACTCACTACTTTTAAAGTAATTTTATAGTCTTTTGAGGACTGTAATTTTTTGATTGAATATTTGCTTGAAGTTGTTGATTTTATAAGTTTATCATCTAAAAAAATAGCTACCTTTTCGGCATTCATATCATTTGGTAATGAAAAGCTGACAGTCGCTGTATGATCGGTTACTTTTTCTATTTGAGGATCAACCAAATCTTCAATGACGGAATCTTCAGCTTGTGGGTATTGAACTAGCCCTTTGCCATATAAATTATCTACACCTGCTATACCAAGATCTATTGCCGTTGCCGTTTCATCTAATTTAGCGCGTAATTCTTTCGCTGATAAAAATGGATATTGCTGTTTTAATAAAGCTAGAATGCCTGTAACGTGTGGGGCTGCATAGGAAGTGCCACTAGCATAAATCAATTTACCATCTTTATTAACCGTTGGTATAGCCTCTCCAGGAGCAGTAAGATTCATAGATGAACCTGTATTAGAGAAATAACTTATCTTTTGCTTAGCACTGATTGCTGATACAGCAATAACTTGACTATACCTTGCTGGATACGTAACATTTCTATGATTGCCATCATTACCTGCAGAAGCAACAATCAGAATACCTGCATTATAAGCTTTTTGAACAGCATTTCTAAGTGCAGGTACATCGATGTATAAACCAGATGAAATATTAATAATGTCCATTTTGTTTGCAATTGCCCAATCAATTGATTTGACGATTTCAGTAGTAGTTCCGCTTGTTGTACCGTCCGCATATTTCAAAGAATAAAGTTGGACATTTGGTGCAACACCAATAATGTCACTAGTTTTATTGTCTTTTAGATACCCACCTACTCTTGCCCCAATGACTGCAGCTACTGATGTACCATGGCCATTCTCTCTTATACCTCCGCGATCCACATTGTCTGATTCTTTTATAACTGTTTCTGGCAAATCCCTTACAAAGGATATACGGCCAGCAATATTCGGTAAATCATCAATTAAGTTTATTCCTGTATCAATGACCGCCACCTTAATTTTATTGCCAAAAATACCGTTTCTCCATGCTACTGGAGTATTTATTAAACTAAGATTCCAAGTAGGTACTAGTTTCGGTTCAAATGGCATATCCAAATCAGCTAAAGTCATTGGAGCTTCTTTTGTATCAATAAATTCAATGTTCGGGTCCTTTTTCAATTCAGCCAATTGTTGCTCTGTTAAAGATGCCTCAACCATTTCTACATTGTGCAGTACTTCATTGACATCTTCCGCGTCACCTAACACTTTCTGCTTACCTTCTTCATTTTTATATGAGATCAACGCATTGATTGTATTTTCTTCAGCGTAAGCGGATTGATGGTTATCAGATAAGGTCCATAAAGCTGTTAGAGCAAGACATGAAATACTAATATTTTTCCATAAAGGTTTCTTCACTGTTATGAGACCCCCTTTCTTTATTTTTATAGCATAAAACTTAACAATATGTATATTTTATTCTACTTAAAAGACTTTCACAAATCTAATATAATTTTAGTTTACATATATTTGTATATTTAATTCTAATATCTAATTAAATATATTAAAATTCATCTTTTAGATGTATTCAACTTGAACTATTGGGTAGATTAACGCTATACTGAGTCACTATCAAAATCCTGCTTCATGGTTGAAGAAGAATTAAAAGAGAACACAAATATTATTCTGATATTTTAAATTTATCCCTATATTTGGGTTGAAATAAAAAGAATATTTGCTATTATCAATAACAATAACGGTATCAATCTTCTTATGCACGAGGGGTTCTAAAAGCTGAAGATGTTGTAAGTTCCTTAGATTTACTGGGAACAAATAAAATAACAAGACAACCTAGCTTTAACCAAGTGGCAAGTATTTTCTCTCTCATTAGATTTAACGATACTCTATTACAAACATCTTTAAGTCAATCGGGTGAAGATTATACAATTGAAGAGGTAAAAAGTATTAGCGACAGAGTAGCACATTGGATTAAATATTGGAACCCTAATCGCTTAGTAAATATTAATCATGCGAAAAATACTTTGTACTACAATAATCTAAATAAAGGTCAAAGAGAAAAATTAACGGAATTTGCTGAGTTACTCTCATGTGAACCTGATTTAATGGGCGATTCTCTAATGACTAAAATATATGCTATCTGCCATCAGGATGACAAAAAAAGAATGCGCGAATACCAGAAAGACTTATTTGAAAATATTTATCAGCTAGTTATGAATGAACGTAGTGGACCTCGAATACCTTTACTTATTAGTGCAGTGGGTAGAGAAAAAGTGATAGAATTGCTTACTTTTTCTTAATGGAGTAACGTCAGGAAAATGCGGTATTACAATGTTATGGAAATCGAAATATAAAAAAGCCTAATTTTTCGGTATTGTAATGAAAAATTAGGCTTTTGTTTAAAAGCGCATGATTATAGAAGGTGGTTAAAAATTTTCGCTACCCCATATATAATAAGTACATCCTAAATATTAAAGCTTAAAATTTCTAGAATTTTTACTTTCTAATCATTTTTAAGATTTCAATCTCTAGATTTCCGACCTTTAATGTTGAACCTAAAGAATCTAGAGAAGGTTCGGGAATCGGATAATTGAACTCTTTAGCCATTTTTGCCGTTTCCCTTAAATAAATTCTTTTCCATATATAATCGAATCTAAGGTCGCTTACGTTTTCTATCAATAGCCAGCCAATAAAAATGCTAAATTATCATAGCTATACGATTCTCCAGATGTCCGAACTACAGACGGCATATGCTCTTTAAGATAAGAAAACGTTATCCGTTCTAAGCTGCTTGTTTAGAAAGAATAACGTTTTTTGGTACTTAGGGGTCACCATATCAAAAAAAGAAAATTATACATTTGGACACATTTTAGACACAAAATATCCAATTCCTTGTACGCTAAGGGATCGGATATTTATTTTACTGTTTTATATAGTGTACAATTTCTCGCTTACGAGGTCTGTGTAGCAACCGAACCAAATCTTACGTTAAGTATTAGTGGACATCAAAAATAGTAATGACTAATCCAGATTAACATCCATCCGATTCACAATTAAATATACCAATATGTTAAATGGCTAAATAATACAAACGGTATGAAGAGAATTTCTACTCTTTTCATACCGTTTTAAATTTCTTTATAAGTTTCATACGAAATTCGTGGAAAGATGGCAGCATCTCTTTTATAAAAAAGAATCAAAAGTTACCATACCTGACAACGGAAATATTAATGTAACTCTAGTTCCTTTATTCACTTCAGATTCAATGCCAATTTTTATTCCTAATTTTGAGCACAGTTTTCCGCATAGATACAAACCCATTCCTGTACTTTTGCTAAATCTCCTTCCATTCTCTCCAGTAAATCCTTTTTCAAAGACTCTATTTATATCTTTAGTTATTATCCCTACTCCATTATCCTCTATAGTTAGTATTACTGAGTTAGCTTTCTTAATTGAGTATATACGTATCATTTGTTCCTTGTTATTTGAGTACTTTATGGAATTTCCTAATATTTGATTAATAATAAATTCAACCCATTTTCTATCACTATATACGATTTCATTAATATCTTTTATATCTAATTTTATTCCCTTATGAATAAAATCTCTATAATTTCTTTTAATTACAGTTCTTACTACATCATCAAGGTTGATTGGTTTTATAATATAGTCCTTACCGACATTATTGCTTCGAGAATAATACAGTACTTGTTCTACAAACCCTTCGATTCGATCCAATTGGGAGTCTATTTTATTAGTTACTTCATTTTGATTATTTTCAATTATTAGCTTTGTAGAAGCTATTGGCGTCTTAATTTCATGTACCCATGTTTCTATATATTCCCTATAATCCGATTGCATATCTCTATAATATTTTACATTTTCATGCATATCTCTACTTACTTCTTTCAGTATAGCGTTAAGCTTTTCCCCATGTATAAAATTTGCTTCCTTTACTACCTCTGGAAGTAGGTATTTTTTCTCCAAGTTTCCTAATATGCCATTAATCTCATTATAATAATTTTTACATTTTATAAATTCTATAGCCATATATGAAATCAATGGAAAAAACCAAATACATAATACAAAGAATATTATAATGAACTGTACATTCGCAGTCAGCAATATACCTGCTAGTATAATAAATACCAGTACATTAGATAGTATTACTACCATTTTATCTTTAAAAAATTCACCTATATTCATGGCATTATATACCCTAAGCTTCTTCTTGTTGCAATTGGATTTTCTATACCTATCTCTTCAAGCTTTTTTCTTAATCTATTTATATTAACAGTTAAGGTGCTATCATCCACAAAATAATCAGATTTCCATAAGGTTTCCATGAGTGAATCTCTTTTTACAATATTACCGCGATTATTTATTAAGCATGAGAGTATCTTAACTTCATTTTTAGTTAACTCTACAGACTTGTCTTGATAAGTAACTGTGGCATTTGAAAGATTTAAATTAAAATCTCTATAAATTAAGATATTATTCGTCTTTAAATCTCCAGATGTTCTTCTTAAAATGTTTGTTACTCTTGCTAATAGTATTTCTGCATTATAAGGCTTTGTTATAAAATCATCTGCTCCTAAATTCATACTTATTAGTTCATCTACATCACTATCTCTGCTTGTAACCATGATGATTGGAACATCTGAAGTTTTACGTATTTCTCTGCATATATAATAGCCATCGAACACAGGAAGATTTATGTCTAGTAATATAAGGTCTGCATTCTCACTTTCTATATATTCGATAATCTGATTAAAATCTGTGGGAGCCTTTACTTCATATCCATACTTTATAAAAAAATTTTGTAATTCTTCTCTGATGATTTCATCATCTTCAATAAGAATAATTTTTTTCATGACTTTTCCCTCCCTATACAGAATATAAGGCTATTACATCTTGAGAAACAAGGTGTAATAGCCCTAATAAGCATTATAAAATCAAGTATTACTTTTTACAATATTTTTATACCCGACATATGTCGTGTAGAAATATCCTACATAAACTACAAGAAATACTAAGCCAGTCATCAATGCTGGTAAAATAATGTCTGTTTGTTGAAATGCGTTAATAAAATTATTGACTATATAAATTCCAACTACAGAATGAATTATTGCAAGAATAACTGGAAGACTAAAGTATACGAAAGTTTGAATAAAAATCGTTTTGTCGATCATTGTTCCGTTTGAACCAATTCTCTTCAAAGATTTATATCGATCTATGCTATCACTGGCTTCTGATAATTGTTGAAGAGCTAATACAGCCATACTCGTTATTAAAAATACAATACCTATATATATCCCAATAAACAGTATGATAATTTTTAATCCTTTACTTTCTGCATGAACTTCATCCTTTGATTTGCCTGATATATAAACAATATTTAATTTTGGGCCATTTTCGTCATAAAAGCCCCGTGCAACGTTATCATATTTTTTATTATATTCTTCTCTATTTCCATCTAAATAATTTACATTAAGTACGGATGCAATAATTTTGTAGCCTGATAAAAACTCATCATTTATAACGATTGTGAAAAAATTAGTTTGCCCATCAGAAGTGTAAAGATTCTCTTGTATAACTTTAGCGTTTTTTACCAGATATTCTTTTTCTTTAATATTCACCTTATTGCTATTTTTTAATCTTTCATTTATCGAATTAACCAACCGGTTATTATTTGATAAAAGTAAAACTTCATTGTTATTTAAAGTGATTTCCTTTTCACCTTTAAGATTTAAAATTTTATTATAATCAGATACTTTAATGAAATCCACACCGTTATTCTTATCATTTTTAGGTACTTCTGGTACAAAGTCCCCGACTAACATCTCTGTTGGATATACATTATAAGATACATATTTTTCGTTATTACTTATTTTAAAATTTGATTTATTTAATACGTCTTCTATAGTGTAACTTTCATCCTTATTCACCAACATAATACTGGCATCAAATGGTGTTGCTTCATTCATTGTTGCTTCTATACTTCTTTTAAAGCTTATTCCTGTAGATAAAACCACCATTGTAAGGCATAACATTAAACAGATTAAAGACATGGATATAAAATTTGTATTAACCTTACTATTTATTTGTTTGATGATAAATATATTTAACCCTTTAAAATAGACTTTTTTATTCTTCTTTACAACATATAATATAAATCCAGATAAACTAAAGAAAAACAGCAATGTACCTAATATGCTAAGAATGATTGATACCATGAGCATAGGATTTCTAAAATTTAATCCGATTTTTAGTACAGTCACATATGCATATCCAAGTGATGCTACACACATAATAAATGTGATTACATAGATAAGAGGATTTCTAAATTTTACATCTTCGTTTTTTCTACCTGCTGTTAACAAATCGATTATTTTGTATTTAGAAACAACATATACATTAAATAACATAACAAGCAAAAACATGATTCCAAAGTATAATACGGTTTTACCTATAGCACCTGTTGAAATTGCAAATTTATATTTATTGATGGGCAAGTCAAATAACTTTAATGCAAATGTAGATAATCCCTGTGATACTCCAATACCTATTATAAGCCCACTCACTAAAGATATAACGCCAACTAGAAATGTCTCTGTTACTAATATTCTGGATATGTTTCTTCTTCCCATACCTAAAGTCATGTATATTCCTAATTCTTGTTTACGTTTTTTGATTAAGAAATTATTTGCATACAATATTAAACTACCTAATATTACGGATACAAATACTGACACATTTGAGATAACTTTCATTAAAGTAGGCACATACTCTCTACCTGAAGCGTCAATTTCCATAAGTGCCTTTTGTGATTCTATTGAGTTAAAGCTATAAAATATACAAACAGCCAGTGTTAATGTTAAGAAATATATCGCATAATCTTTAAGACTTTTCTTTACATTCCCAATAGCAATCTTAGAATACATTATTATCGTCACCTCCAAGAAGGGTTATAACTTCGATAATTTTAGTAAAGAATTCTTTTCTGGAATCATTCCCTCTTACCAACTCGCTAAATATTTTTCCATCTTTAATAAAAAGAATTCTACGAGCATAGCTTGCTGTAAATGCATCATGAGTAACCATAAGTATTGTAGCTTTTAAATCCTTATTTAGACTTTCAAATCTTTCGAGTAATAATCTAGCTGATTTAGAATCTAACGATCCTGTTGGTTCATCTGCAAGTACTAAAGATGGATCTGTTACGATAGCTCTTGCCGAAGCAACCCTTTGTTTTTGTCCGCCTGACATTTGATAAGGGTATTTGCTTAATACTTGTTCAATGTCTAAATATTTTGCAACTGCTTGTATTTTGCCATCAATTTTTGAACTTTCCTCACCTTTTATTGTTAACGCTAGGGCAATATTTTCATAAGCAGTAAGGGTATCTAATAAATTAAAGTCCTGAAATATAAACCCTAATTCATTTTGTCTAAACTTATCTAGTGACTTTGATTTTAACCGAGTAATGTCACTATTATTTATTATTATTTTTCCCGTAGTAACATTATCAATTGTTGATATACAGTTAAGTAATGTAGTTTTGCCACTTCCTGAAGGCCCCATTATCCCAACAAATTCTCCCTCATCTACCTTAAAACTAATATTATCTATAGCCTTTGTTACATTATCTTTATTACCATAATATTTTTCAATTTTTTCTACACTTAATATATTTCGCATTAATACATCTCCTTTTTCATTATAAAAATTCTTTAACTCCCATTCATTTATGTAATTCATTTTATATAATTTCATTTATAGTATCGATGGAATTACATCTCATTAACATTACATTTTTGTTATATTGAGTGATACCTCTACATGTAAGTTATCAGAAATCGCGATGGTATAAGTAAGGATTATTCGATGCCTTACCAAAGAGGCAGATAAATGTAGGGGTATCGGTTCTGGTGCAAAAACGATAAGACTTATGTAATTAGTGGAAATAAACAAACTGGTTACGGCGTAACAACAGCTCTATTTAAAGACATGTATTCATAGTCATTTCAGAAGAAGATTTTGAAAACAGAAAAGGATTTGACCTTTAAGGCCAAACCCTTTTTATTTTTATTATTTCGCAGCTAGTTTTTCTTTCACTTTCGCAGGAATCTCGTCCTGCTTCACTTCTTCCCAACCTGATACATCTTCTTCAACTTTTTTATCAGAGTAGTAGAAGCGTAGGAATGCTTCTTTACGAAGTTTTTTTTGAGTATTGAATTCTAATTCTTTTTCTTTACCGTCTTTATCAAATCCAGTTAAACTATAATTAAAACGTTAATTTGTAATAGCGTATATTTTTACCGTAAATTTGCTAGTCGCGCCACTTGGGTTTGCAATATAATATTTAGAATTTGTATATGCTTCAGTCCTAGTTTCATTCGAAATTTTTTCCCAACGAACAGAATCCACTCCTAGGGTAACATCGACCATAACATTGAAGGAAATATTAGAAGAATTATCTTTTTCTGTAGGTTCGATAATCCATTTTAAGCCCTTTGTTCCATAGGGTAAATCATTAATCTTAAAGTTTTGACTTGATCGATTTTTTTGTCCAGATAATGGCTTTGGTTCAGAAGAAATTTGGGAAATTAATATTTCTTTTTCACTAGAGAATATACCATTTAATCTAATAATACTATCTATTAAACCTGGTCCAGGAAAATCAGCTGCAATGATACCAGTATGCTTAATGCCACCTTGTTGTATTATCTCAGTCCCAAGTGTATTCATTCCGCCATAAAATACTTGTCCATTAATGTCACGAGGGAAATCCTCCCATCTATTTATTGGATTTTTTTGGATCAACAGTGGATTACTATTAGTATTCCTGCTATCTTTTCCGCTTGCAACAAACCAAGGGTAAAAATTATTCAATAATGCTGCTGCACCACCCGTGCCACTGAAATGGTTGAGATAGATCACACCATTTTTAGAGTTATTATTTGCATGCAGAAGATGGGTTTTTACCGCATTCCATTTTTCATACATTCCGTCTGGTCCGCTGCCAACTTCAAACTTATCTTGGGTATTCAAATTTTCATAATTAATACCGTATTCTTGAGATGCCGAAAAGTTTTGTAATATTACAATTTTCCCTCGGATATCTCCTAACTTAGGATTATGTCTTTCTGAAGATGGTACAGAATTTGGATCCCAAAAATAGGAAGCATTACGGTCTTTATAATTTTTAAATATTTCTTCGAATGATAGTGAGCCACTTTCAGGATCAGTTTCTTCTTTTAAGCGCATTAAAATCGTTTCTTTAGGATTATCTCTTAAAAATTGAATTGTCTCTTTTAATACATCCTCAAACATTGCTTTTTGATTTACAATTCCATGGTGCATCGCAAAAGAATCTTTTACACGTTTAACACGCATGTCTACATAACGAATTCCCGCATTGAATTGTTGAGATAGGCTCATTGTTTGATTTCTTGTCAAATTTTCATCAATAAAACTTGCTCCATGTAAAGCCATTGAACCATGAGTCCCTGGAATAGATAACTCGCTTATTTTTTTTGTATCTTCTAATTTTGACATCCATGTTGGATTTTGATAGCCTATATCGGATTCATAGGAATAACCTGGATGGCTATCAGCAAATACTGTAGAAGTCGTACATAAACTTGCAAGTGTAAAACAAGTAAGGATTCCACCTTTTAAGATTTTTTTTATTTTCTTCATTATATCTCTCCTAATTTTTATTCAGACTAGTCTCGTAAATAAGTTTCTGTTTTTTACCATATACATCACTTCTATTCCAGAACTAATGAACTATGCTGCTTAAAAAGATTTAATTTTTAAAATATTCAATAGATAGAATAAGGTTTTCGATTAGTAAAAAGGTTTTTAAATTTAAAGAAAAACAATTAAAACAAGATATTTTTTTGAATTGTTTTTCTTTAAGCTATCGTGACGTCTCTAAATTTTGAAAGAACGTGGTGTTTCGGTTCACCCAATAACCATCATGAATATGGAAATTTAAACTATCAAATGTGGAAATGTAAAAATCTCTTAGAACAGGACTATAGAAGACTATAGGTATGTAAAACTACATTTTTCCAAATCCACAGGATTTCAAAGTCTTTGTCATGATTTAAAGGAATCGAAACCATTCATGCTTTATACAAAGAAAACAGAAGTCTTAAACAAGACCTCTGTTTTTCGATGTACCTACTTCTCATTAAAACTTAAACTAACTACAGTGGCAATAGATTGTGCTGCATGTTCCCAGCTTCCGTCTATAACTTTTCCAATCTGTTGACCAAGTGCGGTTAAATCATTTGGATTAATGGGAATCCCATTATACGCAGCAATAATTGATAAAAGTGGAGCCGCAAATGGTGTAAAACCACCTCTATCAATATAATACTCAGGCTTACCTATTACCTCTCCATCTTTCACTGTGAACTCATAATAGAATTGATCATCTGGGCGGAAACTTAAATGATGAGAAATTTGTCCCTTAACATATTTCTTCCCTTCCCCTAGATTTACTACTTGTATTGGTTTTACGTTAAATTCATGCTCAAATACTTTTATTTTTTTGACTTCTGGACCATGTAACGCAGCTTGAACGGCTGTTTCCAAAGTATTCTGTGCAAACGGCTGAATACTAATTTGTGATTCTTTTTGTTGGATAGGAGCTTCTTTTTCTGCAGCAAACACCGATGTAGTATGTACTGCACTTGATGCACCTGTAGCTAACGTTGCTGCAAGAGCAGTTGCCGTTATTATTTTATATTTCATTTTCATAGTTTTCTTCCTCCCTTTTTTTTGTTCATATTCATAATAGAGTATATTGTTTACGCACACCTATTTCTCATTAAAACTTAAACTAACTACAGTGGCAATAGATTGTGCTGCATGTTCCCAGCTTCCATCTATAACTTTTCCAATCTGCTGACCAAGTGCATTTAAATCATTTGGATTAACAGGAATCCCATTATACGCAGCAATTATTGATAAAAGTGGAGCAACAAATGGTGTCAAACCACCTCTATCAATATAATATTCAGGCTTACCTATTACTTCTCCATCTTTCACTGTGAACTCATAATAGAATTGATCATCTGGGCGGAAACTTAAATGATGAGAAATTTGTCCTTTAATATATTTCTTCCCTGCCCCTAGATTTACTACTTGTATTGGTTTTACGTTAAATTCATGCTCAAATACTTTTATTTTTTTGACTTCTGGACCATGTAACGCAGCCTGAACGGCTGTTTCCAAAGTACTCTGTGCAAACGGTTGAATACTACTTTGTGATTCTTTTTGTTGGATAGAAGTTTCTTTTTCTGCAGCAAATACCGATGTAGTAGGTAATGCAGCTGATGCACCTGTAGCTATCGTTGCTGCAAGAGCGGTTGCCGTTATTAATTTACAGTTCATTTTCATAGTTTTCTTCCTCCTTTTTTTTGGTACATATTCATAATATATCAATTATCTGGAGTTGATATGGAGTTAATGTGGAGTTTTTTGGATACTGGTGAAAAAACTTCAATTATTGCAATAAAATAAAGATAGTATCAAAATTTGTCACGCAAAAATGAGGATACAGCGAATAATTCAAATATATTTTCAGGACGTGTTCACAGTAATAAAACATAATATACAAGAATATGGGGATTATTTCGTTAAACTAGTGATTGGAGAAGGACGAAAAATAAGTAATCTTTTTTATGAACTAGAGATTACTAAAGCATCTATTTCTAGATGGGGGTCCCAACAAAATGCGGAAAACAGAACCAATCACTCCAAACAAATATTCTTAACTATATTATAAAACGTTAATTCCTTTTTACCGAATATTAACAGAACTAAATAAAAAAGAACTGTATAAAAGTCTCATTTGATGACTTTCAAAACAGTTCTTTTACAACTCTAGTTATTTAACATGCCATATTTCACTTTAATTTGTTCTAATTTTTCTCCTATCGGTTTTGCTAATACGAGTAAAAATACAACATTAGATCTTACATATACAATCGTAAACGGAATTGCTGTTGACATGGCAATCACATACCTCTTCCATGAAAATAATCCATCATATGAAATGACCTTCCAAATGTCCATACAAAAGGAATACATAACCCCTGCAAAGACCCGATAAATAATAAGTGCAATTTTACTTTTCATTCAACCTCATTGTCCCAACAGACCAGCAATAAAACCTAGGATACCTCAAGTAAACATTTGGAATGGTATCCGAAGAAGATGTTCGATCCAATGGCAGACGTTGCTCCTGTAAGGAATCCGGCTTCTGCACCGAATGCAAAACCTGTAATGGCGGTAATAGCAGTCACTGGTTTGAAAGCCGGGATCCAAATGAATGCTGCACGCCCTGCAACAGAGATTGCTGACATGACAGCAATCGTTAAAAATCTCTCGCGCTTGCGGTTTTCTTCTTTCAAATGAAACAATGAATGGCACACAAGCTAATAAGATGATAATCATTGATATAAGATTGTATTTACGATCATTGAACTTAGTCACCCCCAATGAGCATAATAATTGGGATAATAACGAAAACGATGATGCTCGAAAAAATTAAACGTTTACGGGAGTAGTTGTTCGTTCGAGCTGTTGATTGTGCTTGCATAACGAAATTACGTCCTCACTTGTTACTGCAAAATCAAATAAATGACGCGACATTCGATGCGTTGCAGTTGTATAAAAATTATTTCCACTATAAAACAGTTTAGGCTCATCTTCAGAAACGACATTGCCATAAACATCGCACAACGGTCCGAATACTGAGCTGAAAACTCAATATCATGAGTTACCATTACAACGGCCACACGACGCTTTTTAAGCGCTTGTAGCACATCAGCTAAGATTTTCTTGGAATATGCATCGATGCCCTTTGTAAACACGTTTAGTAAGATTATTTTAGGGTTCAGTAACAATACTTTAGCTAAAGCAACTTTTTGTTGTTCTCCCCCGCTCAAATCATATGGATGACTGTCTAACAAATGTCCGATATTAAGCGTTTATATTTTAGTGAAATTCAGATTTTTTTCTTTTAAAATAGGCTTCTATTTAACTTGATTATTGATAGAGCCTTAAAATAAGACAAATACAACAAAACCCTACCTGTTATTAACAACTGGTAGGGTTTTTATAAAATTCCTATGGCATCAGACTTCGTAATCATCGCTTCCCTTCGTATGTTGATTAAATGCGTTTAACTGCTCTACTGTTAAGTTTCTCACGTAAAGATAATAATTCATCGACTCCATACCATAATTTTCACAAGCTAGACAATACGTTTCATATCCTTCTCTATACATCTCCATGTAATCACCCCTTGTTATATAACAATTTAATTAATTTTAATTACTATATAACAGATTGAGTTATCTGTCAATTATGTAAGTAAAAAAACACCAAACTTTAATTCTGAAAGTTTGGTGTCTCCATTTCAAATAATCAATGAGTTTGCCTTTACTTTGTTCTTAGTAGCAAGACTTATTACTACAAATGCTACTAAGGATAAAATAATTGGTATTGTGACTGTATGCATACCTAATACTCTTGGCATAAATTGATCAATGTAGATATAGGATGAGATTCCTATAATCATTGATGAAATTGCACCGTATTTGTTTCCTGTTTTCCAGTAGAGGCCAAATATAACAGGCCATAAGAATACAGATTCTAATCCACCGAAAGCAAATAAGTTCAGCCAAACAAGTAAATCAGGTGGACGAAGAGCTACTAGTACCACTGCTATACCAATAATTGTTGTTACATAGAAACTTGCCTTTTTAATCTGTACATCTGATGCAGTCGGTTTTATATAGTTTAAGTAAATATCTTTTACAACCGTTGAACTTACTAAAATAAGTAAAGCATTTACCGTCGACATGATTGCTGCCATTGGTGCAGCTAGAACAATTCCTGCTAAATAAGGTGGCAATACTTTTAACGTCAGTAAAGGCATCACTTTATCACCTATTTCTATTCCAGGTAATACAGGACGTGCTAGAACACCTATTAGATGCATCCCAAACATAACTGTAGCAAGTGCAATTGTGCCAATGATAATGGCTGAATGCATGCCTTTAGAGTTTTTATACGACATTGCACGAACTGCAATTTGTGGTAAACCAATAACTCCTATCCCAATGAGTATCCAAAATGTCGATACATATAATGGAGTTAAACTACGATCTGCACCATATGGAGATACAAGATTCGGATTTTCGACAACTAAATCACTCATAATATTCGTTATTCCACCACCAGCAATAACCGTCGCGACAAGTAAAATGATTGTCCCAATAACCATCACAGAGCCTTGTACTGCATCCGTTAAAGCAACTGCACGGAAACCTCCGATTATTACATAAATTAAAACTGCCCCAGCAAAGATAAACAAAGCTGTAGAATAGTTTAAACCCGTTAATGACTCGATTAACCGCGCCCCACCTATCCACTGAGCTGCCATGGAAGCAAAGAGGAACAATATGATACTGACTGCGGATACAATAACAACCGTTTTACTTTGATAGCGTTCCCTTAAAAAATCAATTAGCGTAATTGCCTGATACTTACGTGCAATTATTGCAAACTTTTTACCGAGAATCATTAGAACGAAATAACCTGCAGGTAACTGCGCCATCGCTAGAAGCACCCAGCCGAGGCCTGTATTATATGCTACACCTGGTCCACCGATAAAACTACCAGCACTACCGTAAGTCGCCATCATTGTCATTGCAAGCAGAAAGCCACCCATTTCACGCCCACCAAGGAAATACTCTTGTAAGAAAGAATTTGATTGCATAACTTGGCGATTCGCCCATATTCCTATCGCAAAAATAAGGACTAGAAAAACAATTAATGGAATAATCACTTGCCAATGTATCATTTGTGTTCACCCTCCTCATCGTCAAAAGGGACATCAGTGAAGAGGAACTTAATGACGAAAATTATAAGGATGACCATGAAAATAGTACCTGCAATACAGCTATAGAAAAACCATGCTGGAAAACCAAGCACATATGTATAAGAAGTAGGATCTCCTGAGCCCATTCCATAAGCAAAGCCAAACCAAATACTAAAATTGATGATAACAAGTATTACCCCAATGATCGCTTCACGATGCGCAATTTTATAACGCTTATCATTCATATAACAATCTCCTTTATGATAAATCACAACTTATAGAAAATAAGTTGCTTTTATAATAATACTTTTTCATTTAGAAAATTGAAAGTATAGAGTTTAGTTTACATAATATTATTATGTAAACTAAATATTATTGCGACACTTTTCCACTTAAATGACATTGGAGTTTAAATTATACATTACGGATGTTGATAATTTTTTTGATGGAGCGATTTAATCAAAAACTATAAAAAAAAGCACTCCAAAGTTAGAAAACTGACTTAGGAGTGCTCTGATACTTAAAGTACACTTAATTTATCATCTTTTAAATCACTAATGAACATGCAGCCTGGTCCATGTGTAATCATAATAGCAGGTTTACTTTCCATCGCTACTGCTTGAGGAGTAACGCCACAAGCCCAAAATACAGGAACCTCGTCTTCTTTGATCGTTACGACATCTCCGAAATCGGGATTAGTTACATCAGTAATGCCAATTTGCCTTGGATCTCCAATATGAACTGGTGCACCGTGTACAGCAGGGAAGCGAGAAGTAATCTGTACAGCACGAATTGCGTCAGCGTGTTTCATTGGGCGCATACTAACAACCATTGGACCTTCGAAAATACCTGCTTTTTCGCAAGGAATATTCGTTTTGTACATTGGTACATTACAGCCTTCTTCAATATGCCTTACTGGAATACCACTTGCAAGGAGTGGAGTTTCAAAAGTAAAGCTACATCCTAATAGGAAACATACCATATCATCTTCCCAGTAATCCGTAATATCTGTTACTTCTTCAGTAAAAATACCATCGCGATAAATGCGATATTTTGGTATATCTTTGCGAATATCTGCACCATTAGCAATAGAATTCGGTGTAAATGATCCAATATCTGACACATCCACTAACGGACAAGATTTTGGATTGCGTTGACAGAATAACAAGAAATCATACGCGTAAACTTTCTTTAAGATGACTAAGTTTGCTTGAGTATAGCCTTTAGCCATTCCTGCGGTTGGTCCAGTCAATTCACCGTTACGAATTAATTCTCGAATAGCAGCTGGAGTCATCTTATCGAATTGTGTCATATTAGTCGCCTCTTTCCCTATTAGTTAAATAGTTTTGGTAACTCGACAATAAGTGTACGAACGCTAAGTACACCCATAACTACTACAACAAAAATACCAGGTATTGTTAACCACATTGGATGTTTGTAATTACCAACAACATCTTTTTTATATGCTGCAATTAATAAAGTACCAAGTGCAAGAGGTAGGATTATTGCATTAATCGCTCCTACTAAAATAAGAATATTAACAGGTTTACCGACGAACGCAAAAGTAATAGTCGATACAATGATAAAGGCGATAATAACCCAGTTATGATATTTTTCAATCAATGGGTGGAATGAACGAATAAATGATACAGATGTATATGCTGCACCGACTACAGAAGTAATTGCAGCAGCCCACATAATAACACCAAACATACGGTAACCGATTTCACCTGCAGCTAATTTAAAGACAGAGGCTGGTGGGTTAGCAGGATCAATTGATAAACCTTGGTGCACTACACCTAATACAGCTAAAAACAGTGCCACACGCATAATACCAGTAGCAGCAATACCTGTTACAGAACTCTTTGTTACATCTGGTAAAGAATCTACACCTTTAACTCCAGCGTCTAGTAAGCGGTGTCCGCCAGCGAAAACAATATATCCACCAACTGTTCCACCAACTAAAGTTACAATTGAAAGGATGTCAATTTTTTCCGGAATAAATGTGTTAGCTAAAGCATCACCAACTGGAGGAGATGTTGTAAAAGCAACGTACATCATAAGTAAAATCATGACAAAGCCAGCCACTTGTGCAACTTTGTCCATCGCTTTACCTGCTTCTTTAACAAGGAATATGAAAATTGCAAAAACTGCACTTATAACAGCGCCCGTAATCGGGTCTAAACCGAGCATAGCATTTAATCCTAGACCTGCTCCTGCGACGTTCCCGATATTAAAAGCAAGACCGCCAATAACAATCATGATTGCTAATACAAGACCTAAACCAGGAAGGACTTTATTGGCAATCTCTTGTCCACGTAAGCCAGATACTGCGATGATACGCCAAACATTCATTTGAGCGAAAACATCTAAAATAAGTGAAACTAAAATAACAAAGGCAAAACTAGCGCCTAATTGTTGTGTAAAGACCGTCGTTTGTGTTAAAAACCCTGGTCCAATCGATGATGTTGCCATTAGGAAGGCAGCTCCTAGTAAGACACTACGCCCTACTTTCTTTCTACCTTGCCCTTGATCTAAGCTAAGCTTTGTCATATGAAAACCCCTTTTTATATGTGAAATGCTTGAACGTTAATGTTATTTTTCTCCAATGTGTTTTGAATATATTTTGCAAATTCAAGAGCATGTACTCCATCCCCATGGATACAAACAGTGTCTGCTAGTAATAATACTTTCGTTTGTTGTTGAGACTGAATATAGCCTTCTTTAACCATCGCTACTACTTGATTCACAGCCTGTTCCTCATCTGTCACTAAAGCATCTGATTGCGTACGTGAAGTAAGTGAACCATCAGCTTGATATGTGCGGTCAGCAAATACTTCATGTGCTGTTTGAAGTCCTAATTTTTCTCCTGCTTTCGTTAACTCACTTCCAGCTAATCCGAATAACACAAGATTTGGTGAAACATCATAGACTGCTTGAGCAATTGCTTCTGATAACGCTTGGTCTTTTGCGGCCATATTGTATAATGCACCGTGTGGTTTTACATGTTGCATTTTTTCTCCACATGTAGTTAAAAAACCTTGTAATGCACCAATCTGATATACGACCATGTCATAGCCTTCTTGCGGAGTAATCTGCATTGGGCGACGTCCAAAACCATTTAAATCTGGTAAACCTGGATGAGCGCCAATTTTTACTCCTTTGGCAATAGCCATTTTAACCGTTTCTCTCATAACCGTAGGATCTCCAGCATGGAAACCGCACGCTACATTAGCTGAAGTTATATAATTTAAAATATCTTCTTGTTCCCCTAGTTTGTATCGACCAAAACTTTCACCTAAATCGCAATTCAAGTCCACTCGAAACATTTTCTCAGCTCCTTAATTTTTTAGTTGCGTAATGTCAGTTTTTCTAACACAAAACATATACTACCACTAAATTATTATTCTGAAAACATTTACTTTTCAACTTTCTCACAATAATGAAATATCAAATGTAAATATCTTACTTGTCATTTACTATTCTATATCTATAATGATTATAATGTTTAAAACACAAAATAAGGGGTTGTAATTTATGGGAGAAGAATTTAAACATGTAAAATTTAAACCTTTAGGAGATTCAGCAGTAATGGTTCAGATCGGGAATACAATAAATCCATCGAACTGTACTATCTTACAAAATTTAGCATCAATGCTTGAAGAACAGCCGTTTGTTGGTTTTATAGAAGCTGTTCCAGCATACACAAATATTACAATTTACTATAATCCATATACCCTTTTTAAGGTGTCCAAAAATGTAACATCATTTGGCTTTGTATGTCAGTATGTGCAACAGCTTATTACGCAAATGACAACAGTTCAACAAACTTCTCAGAGAGTTGTTGAAATACCAGTTGTTTATGGTGGTGAATATGGTCCTGATTTAGAATATGTGGCCAAAGTCAACGGCCTAACTAAGGATGAAGTCATTCAATTACATAGTGCTAATGAGTGTCTTGTTTATATGCTAGGTTTTGCACCAGGATTTGCTTTTATGGGAGGCATGAACGAAGCTATAGCAACACCTCGAAAAGAAACACCTAGACTTGCTATTCCGGCACTTTCAGTTGGGATTGCAGGCAAACAAACAGGAATTTACCCATTTGAAACACCTGGTGGTTGGCAGATTATTGGCCGTACGCCACTCGATTTATTTTTACCAAATGAAACACCTCCTTCCCTTTTGCAAGCAGGTGATTGTATTCGCTTTAAACCAATTTCTGAAAAAGAATACAAACAATTAAAGGAGGCAAGATCATGACAGTTACAGTTATTAAACCAGGGCTATTAACTACCATTCAAGATTTAGGGCGATTTGGTTCACAAAAATATGGGGTCATCGTGAGTGGCGCAATGGATGCTTATTCCTTAAGAATTGCGAATATTCTTGTAGGGAATTTAGAAGGTGAAGCTGTGCTTGAAATCTCACTGTTTGGGACCATATTACAATTTAATGAGGATCATCTCATTGCGCTTACAGGTGGGGATCTAACAGCTACCATTAACAATGAAGCAGTACCACTTTGGCGTCCATTTATCGTGAAAAAAGGAGACGTATTAAAGTTTAAACGAGCTCAAAAAGGTTGTCGCGCTTATGTAAGCTTTGCTGGAGGGATTCAAGTTCCTACTATCATGAATAGTAAAAGTACATATTTAAAAGCTGGCATGGGTGGATTTGAAGGTAGAGCATTACAAAAGCTGGATGAAGTAAATATCGGACCTTATACTAAAAAAAATAAAGAAATACATCAATATGCAATTCAACTGGTAGGTCCTACTTCATGGTCTGTTAATTACAACGAATTAATCTCATTAAAACAACAGCAAACAATTCGTGTAATGCAAGGAACTGAGTGGGGTTGTTTTACCGCTGAAAGTCAGTATTGCTTAACTAACAATCAGTATACTCTTTCTACAGAGGCTGATCGAATGGGCTATCGCTTTGAGGGACCGGCGTTATCTTTGACAAAGAAATTCGAATTATTATCAGAGGCTGTGACATTTGGAACAGTGCAAATCCCGCCTAGTGGTAAACCAATCATTTTAATGGCTGACCGTCAAACGACTGGTGGTTATCCGAAAATGATACAAGTCATCACAGCTGATTTAGCAAGTCTTGCACAGTTACAAACAGGTGCTAAAATTCGATTCGAACTCGTAACATTAGAAGAAGCTCAACAAGCATTAATTGATAAAGAGCAAAAACTCAAAAACATTACAACAGCGGTTCGCTTATCATCAAACATTTAATAATAATAAAGGAGCGAGCAATAGACTAAACGAGTTACTATTTAGGCGAAGAGAAAGAGCATGTTTTGAAAAAAAAATTCAAAACATGCTCTTTTTGTATTTTATCGTTTCTATCTGTTAAAAGAATGCTCAATCAGTATACTTATAATTCTAATGTCATAAACACGCTATTTGAATCCTCAATAGAATTCGAAAATGACTTACAGTATTGAAACCCAATTTTAGAATATAGCCTCTTAGCAGGTTCAAAAGCCTCCATTGAACCTGTTTCTAAACTTAATCGCGTATAACCACGATTCCTAGCTTCTTCAATGATATGTTCAAGAATGTATCTTGCAACACCTTTTCTTAAATGTAATGAAGAAGTACGCATTGATTTTAATTCACCATGGTGAGCATTAAGTTCTTTTAATGCACCTCATCCAACTAATGTATCTTGTTCCCAAGCACTCCAGAATGTGATTTCTGATTTTTTCAATTCCTCAAGATTTAAGGCATGTATTCTTTCCGGAGGAGAATTTTGTACCATACATTGAAGGTGCTCATTCAATAACTCCGCTACTTCAATTCCATTCAAATCATCAATTTTAATAACCAAAAGGATCACGACTTAGATTCTATTATTCAGTTGCGTCTATACTATGACGGCCGGAGCCAACGGTATCTAGCATAAATTACTTCTTACTATGCCGTTTCAGACGAGTGGGTACAAATTATTTAAGGTAGAATAGCAAATGATCGAACTGGGAAGCCAGAAGCCTTCTCAGGTTTTGGTACGATGTTAAAAATGATAGCCCCTTTTGGAGGTAGCAGGTCTAGATTAGTGAGCAACTCTACTTGATAAGTATCTTGTTCCAATACATATAGTTCACCAAGTAAAGCATTGTTTTGACGATATAATACACTAGAATCCGTATCAAATGTTTCATGTCCTACCGCTTTAATATGACGCTCCTCAAATAAGAATTTCAATGCATCTACTGACCATCCTGGCGCATGTGGATTACCCTCAGCATCAAAGTTATTAAATGCTTCAATATCAGGCCAACGTTTGCTCCAATCTGTGCGGAGTGCAACAAATGTATCTGCCTCAATTTCACCGTATTCAGCCTCAAATTTTAAAATATCTTGAACTGAAAACGTGAAATCATGATTTTCGGCTACATCTTTAGAATGATCTATTACAACGAGCGGCAATGCAAGTTCTTTTAACTCCAATTCTTCTAAATAGCGAGCATCACGGACAAAGTGAATAGGTGCATCTAAATGTGTACCGTACTGACCAGCAAAGGCAAAGTTTTGAGTAAAAAAGCCATCATCATGTGAAAATAGCGTTGTCTTTTCTAACCCTTTAAATGCATTAAATCGTGGTGTATCTGCTCCAAAAGTATGTGTTAAATCGATCCATTTCTTTTCTTTTAACGTTTTTAGTGCATTGATTAATTCTGTTGACATATCCATCACCTCATCATTTTTTTGAACAAAAAACCTCTTCTCGATAAGAAGAGGTTGATGATACGTCCATGCACTCTTCTTATCTTCAAGCATACGCTTCTGGAATTAGCACGGTACAGCGTCCGTTGCTGAGATTTCACAGGGCCAGTCCCTCCACCTCTCTGGATAAGAAAAAAGTTATTTTGTTGTTTCTAAATTTACAACTTTCGAAATCTATTGTCAATATAAAATTTCGAAAATTCTTTTAAGTATATGATTCTTACTAGCAATTATGATAGCTTTTCATTACAAAAAAACAACTTTAAGCTCCGTTTTTAGCCTTGTTTGATCCCAAATGCTATTCATCTACCATCAATATCTTCGATAACAAACTCTTTATTGTTGTAATCGGTATCACTTAATGAGCGATCTATTTTCACACTAGAGTTAATGAATTCCTCTTGAAGCATTGCATGATTGTTTGTTATAAAGTACGCATCATACCCATAACCATATAAAACTTAATTTGGTATAACTTCTTGTCCATTTGACTACGTACGGGATATATCGGCCGTTGGGAAGATGCTGTGAGACATTAATAACATATTATCCATGTAATCTCTCCTTCATAAATTACTTCATTTATTTTTTGATTTATTGTGTCCACATCTATCAGCTTATAAAAAGTACTTAAATGATAGAATTGTCAGATAAAATAAATGTGCGAATTTATCAATAATATTCTAGTTGATGTTGTATATTTACTCTTTTATGTGTTTATTCAATAGAATGCTACTATTGGTTGCATTGACCGCCGTCTGAATTGTTCATATAATTTAGAACATTAACTCACTTGAGATTGGAGATTTGTCGTATGAAAGATTTTTTTAACAAGTTATTAACTGGTATGAGTATGGGAATTGTAGTATCCCTCATTCCAAATGCTTTAGTGGGTGAAATATTAAAATTGATCATTCCATATTTTCCGATATTACAACATATTTTAGATATATCTGTACTCGTTATGAGCATGTTACCTGTCATTATCGGTGTAACTGTAGGTCTGTCATTTAAATTAACGCCAATTCAGACTGCTAGTATTGGTCTTGCTTCGATTGTAGGTAGCGGAGTAGTGCAAATATCAACTGACGGCGTTATGACACTGAATGGTATAGGCGTTGTGATAAATACAGGAATTACAGCAGGATTAGCTGTGTTATTTGTTAAATACGTAGGTACACGTTTAAAGGACTACACGATTTTACTACTACCAGCATTAACAATTTTCATCCCTGGGTTATTAGGCACTATTATTTTACCTTTTGTTCGTAATGGGTCAGGATATGTTGGTGTTATTATTAATAATATTACACATTTACAACCCGTGATAATGGGCTCAACCATTGCTGTAATCTTTAGTATTTTAATTTTATCACCATTATCGACAATCGGAGTTGCAACTGTTATTATGCTCTCAGGTATCGGTGCTGGTGCTGCCAATCTTGGTGTTGTAGCTTCTGGTGTAGGAATGTGTATTGCAAGCTATAAAGCAAACTCTTTAGGCACTGCTCTTGCCCACGTAATGGGTTCTCCAAAGATTCAAATGCGCAACTTTTTTATGAAGCCTAAAATTGCCTTACCGATGATGATTACAGCAGCTATCCTTGGTGGCTTAGCAGGTATTGTAGAGGTCGCTGGAACCCCTATCAGTGCAGGATTCGGCCTTGCTGGCTTAGTTGGCCCTCTGAATTATATAAACCTAGCTACTGGCGGTTGGAATCTATTCAATATTACTGTTATGTTAAGTATGTTCTTCATATTGCCGATTGTATTAAATGTTATGTTCCTTCGACTGTTTGAACATAAATTTAAACTTATTAAATCAGATGATTATAAAGTTCACTTCGAATAAAAGTAGTTCAAAAAGGTCAAAAAATGATTGAGTAGATAGAAAAGTAGAAGGTAGTATTTTATTGGTTTGGAGTAGCGTACGCTCGCCTGCGGAAAATGAACGATAAGCCTCGGAAAATCTGATCTATCCTGTATAAAAATAAAGACTGTAGAAAACTCGTTTTTTTCGAGTTTGTCTACAGTCTGAGGTCACCTCATCGTATAGAGGTGATTTTTTTGTTTTCAACTTATTTAAGTTAATTCATTAAATTCTAGAAACATACAATTCATGTAATTTCGCTGAAAATTCATTTGTTGGTAATGGTTTACTGAAGTAGTATCCTTGGGCGAAGTCACAAAGATTTTCACGAACTATACACAATTCTTCTTCCGTTTCTACACCTTCAGCAATCACTTGCATACTTAGAGCATGCGCTAATTTGATAATCGCTGTCACCATTGCAACATTACTAAGCCCTGTTTTTAATCCTTGTATGAACGATTGGTCTATCTTCAATATATCGATTGGGAATTGTTTTAAATAGCTGAGTGAGGAATAGCCTGTACCAAAATCATCAATTGCAATAATTACACCTAGCGCCTTTATTTGATTAAACGTTTCAATTAATTCCTCTGTTTGATGCATTAAGCTCATTTCCGTAATTTCCAACTCTAAATTTCTAGCAGGTAAACCTGTTTCTTGCAATACTTTACGTAAATTATGTACAAAATTTCTTTCCTTCAAATGAATTGGTGATATATTAACTGAAATACGAATATCTAGTTCATATTCATCAAGCCACTTCTTCATTTGTTTACAAGCTATTTTCAATGTGTACACACCGATTGAACTGATTAATCCACATTCTTCTGCAAATGGGATAAACATAGCTGGAGAGATGAAGCCATAATCATTATCATACCAACGTATTAAACCTTCCATACCAATTAATTGATTAGTTTCCAACTCGATTTTCGGCTGATAATACAATTGAATTTCATCTTGCTTTATTGCATGACGCAATTTTGTTTCTAAAAGTAGAAATTGATAATGAGAACTATTCATCGTATTTTCATATTGTATATAATAACTAGATTTATGCTTTTTTGCTTCAAGCAATGCGACGTTCGCACTTTTGACTAAGTCCTCTGGCGTGTTTGCATCAGAAGGGCTTGAGCATATGCCGATACTGACAGAAGAATAGAATTCAAATTGTTCAATTAGAAAACTGTCTTCAAAGTTAGCCATTATTTGATGCGCCTTCCAAATGGCATGCTTTTCATTCTTCATAATAATGACGAATTTATCACCACTATATCGAAACAGTGACTTTTCATCGATACCGAGTCTTTTTAGACGAGTCGCCACTTCAATTAGAAATAAGTCACCCGTTAAGTAACCTAATCCGTCATTTATACTCTTAAAACGGTTAACATCCATCATTAAAAGTGACAATGAAAAATCTTCTTTATGTGCGCTTTTAAATAAATCTGCCAATCGAATATTCAACATCCGACGGTTATATAAGCCTGTCAAATCGTCATGATAAGCAAAGAATTTCAGCTTTTTAATATTTTTTTGTTCTGTTACATCTGTTCGAATCGACACATATTGGTAAGGTGTACCTTTATCGTTTAAAAACGGTATAATCGTAGTCTGAACCCAATACAAACTACCGTCTTTTGCACGATTACAAATATCACCGCGCCATATTTCCCCGCTGCCAATTGTACACCATAATTCTTTAAAAAAGGCTTTTGAATGATGCCCTGAGTTCAACAAACGGTGATCTTGCCCGATTAGCTCACCTTTACTGTATTTAGAAATGGCACAAAAATGATTATTTACAAATGTAATGATACCTCGATTATCTGTTATAGCGACTATAATCGAGTGGTCTAATGCATGTTGAATATCTATTAATTGTTGGACTGTATACGAATCATCAAGTTGGCTTAGACCTGTCATTTGACTATAACTTTGGTCCATATGACCTCACTCCTAATCAGTTCGACATTGTTCGAGTACTTTCTCTCTTGGTATTATTTTACCACACCCAATATAAGGCTATTATCCAAATAAAAACAAAAGTCGAAAAGTCCTAAGTAAAAAAACATAAGTGTATTGAGCTAAAGAAAAATATTTCTATTATCAAATTTTTACACCTTTACTATAGTATATGTAGCATTTTAGAAGTATATTTTCTACAATATATAGGTTTATAACTGTAAAATAATTCAAAAACAACAAAAATCAAATGAAATTAATAATAAACTTAGCTAGTTCCATTGTCTAGAATGCAAAAGTAGAAAAGAGAATTAGTGAGTTATAATTTTTTATTACCTATAAAAAACATTTAATTAACAACCATTTCATTTAAGCTTAATATATATAAAATCAAAAATTTTAGGTAATAATAACTATCATAATTTCATTTAGTTTACATAATAATATTATGTAAACTAAATGAAAAAAAGACCATTTTCAATGGTCTCAACTACGTATTTTCCATTCTTCAACAAGGATGCTATAAACAGCATGATCTACAAAGTGATCGTATAGCCACTCTGATTGACGACTAACACCTTCTAAAGTCATTCCTAAACGCTCAGGAATGGCTCTACTCTTGTTGTTTGCGATAGCAGCACGAATTTCTACTCGTTTTAGCTTGAGATTGTGAAAGGCATGATCTAGAAGCTTACGAACTGATTTGGTCATAAAACCTAGCCCTTCATAGTCTTTTGACAACCAATAACCTAAGCTGGTAGACTTGTTTTGCCAATTTATATGGTGAAAGCCAATAACCCCTACGATTTTACCTTTATATACGATGGCAGTCTGGAAGCCATCATTAGCACTAAATTGCTTTAGACTTGATCGGATAAATTGTAATGTATCCTCTGCACTTTCATTTGAATCTATGAAGGGTAACCACTCTCTTAAACTCTCTTTTGACCCTTTCATAACCGTAAAAAGCTCTTCTGCATCATACTCTTGCAACAGTTTAAGTTGCAATTGCTCATCAATTTGTATACTAAACATTAATAACCTCCTATATAAACGTAATAGTGATATTATAGAACTATTTATATGGTAATAAAATACAAAAACTACAATGTCGTTTAAAGTGCCGATTTTGCAGTATTTTATCATTAAATAATCTGATTGAACGGATTATTTTCAATCACTTGCTGGATTTCTTTATCTTCTACATGCGTATAAATCTGCGTTGTAGAAACGCTTGAATGGCCTAAAATTTGCTGCAGACTACGTATATCTGCCCCGCTTTTATACATCATCGTCGCTGATGTGTGTCGTAATTTATGTGGTGTTAACTTTGTTTTATTCAATCCCGATTGCTCGTTAATCTCTTTTACAATTTTCGCGACACGTTGTCTTGTTAAGCGTGTTCCTTTTTGAGAAAGGAATAATGATTCATTGGTATCAGCGCCTTTAATAGCATAGCGTTCTTTCTTTATATACCGAGAAAGGGCATTTAGACAAGCTTCATTTAAGAAAACCGTCCTTTCCTTATCCCCTTTACCAGTAACGGTTAAATAGTCACCTTGAATAGAAGTTAAATTCAATTTACATAGCTCTGTAACACGAATACCTAGATTTAAAAAGAATGTAATCATGCAATAATTACGATAGTAATGTGTGGATTCCTTTATACCATCTATGAAAACTCTAGCTTCCTCCATCGTCATATATATCGGTTGTCGCTTCCCTATTTTGGGGGATTCTAGCTCACTTGCAGGGTTTTCTTCTATTAAATGACGTTTAGTTTTTAAATAATTGAAAAAAGATTTTAAAGTAGCTCCTTTTCGAGCTCTAGCATGAGCACTATTATGTCGTTGCTCCTCACAGTATGCTAAAAACAAGTACATGTCCTCTAATGATATTTCTCTAATAAAATCAATTGTTATATCTGATATATCAATTTGGTTTAGAAACTTTATATCCATATCTTTCTGTACTGCTTTTAAGAATCTAAAAAATAATAATAAGTCATATTCGTATTCTTCACGTGTTCTTTTCGATTTACCTTTAATAGTTGTTAAATAGACTAAGAAATCTTTCATTACTTTCGGGTATGTAATTGGCAAAATTCATCACCTCTTTTACTACTATTTTAACACAAATAAGGTTCCCAAATGTGTATTTGGGAACCTTATTTAAAAAACATTTTTTATAAGAATATTACTTTCAAAAACAACCAAATATACCCAAAATTTAGGTTGCTTCAAATTTGCTCTCAGACGATTCGAGATTACAAAATCCACATTACTATCCGTCTCGAATTGCATTAGATTTTCGTGTTTTTTTCCCCTCTTTTAGTATTAACTAAGGTTAAATATAAAAAGTATTTAATATTAGTTAATAATTGGAATGTGTGTTTAGAATAGAAAGGTATCAAAATGAGGTTTTTCTCGAAAAGTCGTAAGAAAGTTGATTGTGGCATGCTTGAAAGTATCAAGAAAATCACAAGAAACATACGATTTAATTTAGGAAAAGGGAATTTTATAGGTGCAGTTAAAGTTGCTCATAAACTAAAATTGACTACAATAATTGATGATAATAGAGGGAGAAGATCGTAATGTTATAAATAACTTTTATAACAATATGTGTATTTTATGTTCTATAAAAGTTAAAATAATATAACTTATATTTTAGTAATTATTATACTTAAATTTACATAAAAAATAATAATTGAATTTCACTTCTATATTTACAATTTATTTTAATTTAATATAAATAATGTTATTTATGAATGAAGGATTCTGAAATTTTATTTTAAAAGAAATATATGAATACTATAAATGTAAAAATAAATGACAAGTCAAATAATATAGGAAGATCAGACTAGATTGAAATTGAATCGATGATCATGGAGATGAAATTTCCAAAAAAGGATCTTGAGTGGAGATCAAAGCGAAGGAAAATTTTAACCTTTGTACACAAAGATGCAAAAAGAGGGAGTAATACTAAACAACCCCACACAAAATAGTGCGGGGTTTACAATTATAGTGCTATATAGTGCCAAACGCCATTTTGTAATGATTTCTTTAAACGTCCTTCTTCTTCTAAATAATCTAAGTAGCCTATGACTTCTGACATGACGAGTGAAAACTCTGAATTGTACTTGTGTCGATATAAATCTTGGGCAATTTCTTTCGGATGATGTATTCCTTCTTTTATGACTGAATATAAACGGTTCGCTTTATGTTGCATCCTATCAAGTTTATTTGAAATGACACTTTGATGATCTTCTATTATTTCTTGATGCCCCGCGAAAAGATATTCTACATATAAATGCTGTATTCTTTTTAAAGAATGCTTTAGTTGACTTACAGTATGTAGACGGTTGCCTTTTACATCTGGATCTACAATTGCATTTGATGAAGTAGTTTTTAATACAACATCCCCAGCAAATAACAACTTCCTATCTTCGTCATAAAAACTAATAGAATCAGCAGAATGACCGGGAGTTTCTATAACTTGCATGCCTAAGATGCTATCCCCTTCCCCTAATGGTCGAATTACCGTTTGAAGAGCTTGTTCTTTTTGAGAATCAATTGTCTGTTGCAGTTTTTTAAGACGGGGCTGCGCTTCTTCTATGCATCCCATTGATATGTATAGTTCAGTAAAAAATTGCTTCCTCATTAAGAGAAATTCTTGGTCCACCATAAGACGAGGAATGGCTTCATAATGTGCATAAACGGGGATGTCTTTTTGCTGTAGAATCCAATTGACTAATCCGACATGATCTTCATGGTGATGCGTTAAAAAAATGCGAGATAAATCACTTATATGATAGCCTTTTTCTGATAATGTTAAAGTAAGTGCTTCTTTATACTTCTTTGTATTAATTCCCGCATCTATTAATGATAGTGAATCACCGTCATCTAATATATAGCTATTAATCGTACCTACGTTACTATACCTTGTAGGTACAATGATTGGATAAACTGAACGAGAATTTTTCTGTATACTTATCAAACCTGTCACTTCCTATCTAAGAATGTTTACTATACCGTTTATAGTATAGAAATTTCATGATTATGAAAACAAAAAAGATTGCTATAGTATTTAGAGGTCACTGAAAAACTTACGTGTTTGTGCATACTATAAATTATCCTTTCCTGAATAGGCTGTGTCGCCAATAACTGTATCAATTTCCATGCCAGTATCTTTACTTTTCTCTACTAATTCTTGTAGGTAATGTCCGTCACTTTTTTCACCTGTTGTCACAACTGCCGCTGTAATAATTCGTTCATCACTCATCGCAATGTGCGTTTTGAATCCAAAGAAAGAAGAATCGGCTGATTTATGTCCTATTCGAGCATCTGGATCGTAGGAGTAATTTAGTTGTAAGTCATAATCTTCGATGACTTCTTTGAGGACGTTTATTTCTCTTTTACGGCAGGGACCTGATTTTGGATTGTTTCTACAATTTCCACGACTTGAAGATAATAGTCTAATTCCTCTGTGATTTCATTTGAAGTTGGTTTTAATGGAAATTTTTCTTTTATTATTATATAAAGGGGTAGGTGTGAATTGGAAAGAATGAAAAACTCAGAAAAACTTTAAAACTAGTTGATTGGAGTGCAGGCGGCGACTCCTTAGGGAACTAGCGAACATCTTGAGACCCCGCAGGAGCGTTAGCGAAGAGGAGGCTCAAGGTTCGCCCCCAGGAAAGCGTCTGCCGGAACGGAAATTAACGGCATCGAAGAAAAAAAGGCAGAAACGATTAATCGTTTCCGCCATTCATTTTATGGACTTTTTTAGTGCCCTTTAGTATTTAAGCAGTCTTTTTTATAGTTTTGAAAAGTACTGGCTTTTACTTAGATATCATTAGTAGTATGAAATTAAGTTAAGTATAGTTAAATAGTGGAGATATTGTATAACTTCATGGCTATCCTTTTCATCTTACTTTTTTCAAAATATATAGCTTTCCAGACTGTTCATTTAACACAGCTACTGTAAAGTCGTAGTTCTTACTTTTTATAATGTCCTGAATAGAATCATCATTCTCATTGTTATTAAAGTAGTAGTTGCCCTTCTTTTCATCTGTTGGTAGAACGTATTGATTTTGCTTAGCTACTAATTGTTGGAACTCCTCATTAGCAGGTAATGGTTTCCACTTGTCATGCTCTGCAATTGATTCCTTAAACTTCTTAATTTGCTTTCTTTTCAAATGATATTCAGCATAAAATTCTCCGTTAGTTTTGAACTGCTTATGTCTATCACTTTTAGATACAAGTACAGCACCCTTGGGAATTTTCACTTCAATCATTTGTTCTGCATGCCTAGTAATGTTGGAATGTACAATTAAAAAATAATATCCTACTAAGACAAAAATTAATAGTGCTCCTGTTAATATGATTATTTTCTTTGACAATACAAACGCCCACCTTAAACTGACTTATTAAGTCGTTTTAATAAATTGATAATAGATCATTTCATCAGTTACTTTGAAACCTGCATCTGTAAAGACATTCAACTGTTCATCTATGTCAAGAAACAGTTCAGTCTGTTTAAATGGATGATAGGAAAAGATATGCTGCAATGATTTCCGTAATAACTTTGTACACTTTTCTTTTGATAAGCTTTGAAATGTAAAATGATGAATTTCGCCCACATAGTGAATGGGTTCAACTCTTATATATGCATACCCCGAAATGTTATGTACTTCATCTATGTAGAAAAATAGTTTTTGGTCCTCATTTAACGTTGATGTGAAATTAAGCCATTGATCCTCTTCTATTTGCAGGAAGTTACAAAAAGATTTATGAAATGGATGAACATCCGATTGTATTTCAGATGTGTCTTCATAAAAAAGGTTTTCAATAGAATCTTTCATCGCTTTTGAAAAAAACATTCGTTTCACTTCATTTGCCTGTAGCTTTAATAATAATTGACGAATACTAAAATTATTTTCATTGACGAGAAATTCAAATGTTTCCAGCTCAGCTGGCATGTCCTCATTTAGTGCTAACCACATATCTTCTGCCAAAAACGGATATTTGTCAAGATATTTAACAAAAGGGCCACAAACTTTTGCTTTGTTCAAATTCAGATAAATATCGAAACCAAGTGCACCGACAATTTCTCCATTATCATACGCCACTACAAACGATTCTTTTAATGGTAAGTCAGAGAAATAATAAGTAAGTTTGGAATGAATAGTATGTCGTTCTAAACTACAAAAGCCAACATGATGTTCCTTGCGATTATTCATCATTTCTAAAAATACCGCTAGCAAGGGTATGTCCGTTGGTCGTTGAATTTGTACTGTCAATTGATGAATCCCCCATAGCGCCAATGGATATCAGTTTTTTTTAACCTCAATCATTATTTTAGTGACATAGTTATCTAAATTATTAACTGATACTGCATCTAAAATATATTCTTCATATGAATAACCATTTAATTGTAACTGATACTCTTTACTATACGCAATCAACTTATCATAAGTTTCAAAAATGTTGACTTCATCGCCTATATGATATCCAACGATATAAAAGCTTGATGGTTTCGTCCAAGTGTTCTCTCCCTGCCAATCTTTATTCATTTTAGTGTACAAAAATGAATAATTTTCAAAATCTCTTGCAATCATTTTATCTTTGTGAAGGATTGCTCCGATTGGATGGCCACTATATAGCTCATAGTTATCGCTATAGTTGATAAAGTTAGAAACCGAATTAAGAAATTCTTTATCAGTAGTGTCAAGAGTACTTTCACTTATTAATAGAAGCTCTTCTTCCGAATGCACTAAAGAAATGCTTTCAAAGTCTGTTTGCAATGCGTTTTTTGTAATAGCTACCTTTTTATTAAGTATTTCTCTTAGATGTGTTAGGTTTTGAATTTTTTTTTCAATCAATTGTGCTTGTTGTTCTAATAATTCAATTGATTCAATTGGCGTCTTATTTTGTAAAAAAGCTCTTATCTCTTTTAACGGCATTTTTAGCTCTTTTAATAGCTCTATAACAGCAAAAACTTCATATTGTTGGTAAGAATAATATCGATAGCCTTTTGCTGTTTTAATTTCAGGTGTTAATAACCCAATTTCATCATAATGAAATAGCGTTTGTTTTTTAATGTGACAGATTTTTGCAAATTCACCTGTTGTGAAGTATTTACGTAAATTTTCGCTCACTTAAGTCTTCCCCCTTGACTATACGGTTACCATATACCTTATTATGCTAATATACCACGCGAGATGGTAAGTAAAAAGAATTTTTTCTATTGAAGGGAACTGATAGTCATGAGTATAGAGATTCATGACGTAACGCAAGAAAATGAAAGTGCCATAGTAAAGTTAAGTGTGGCAAAAGAGCAAGAAGGTTTTATTAAAACACCTCTAGAATGTTTACAAGAAGCGAAAGAGGATTTACATTACCACCCTGTTGGATTATACGCAAATAGCAAGTTAGTTGGTTTTGCGATGTATGCATATTTCCCAAGAGGATGAAGGTCGAGTATGGTTAGATCGTTTCCTTATTGATGCTAAATTCCAAGGGCAAGGTTTCGGTAAGATAATGCTTCAAGCATTAATCGGTAAATTAATAAATGAATTTAATTGTCAAAAAATATATTTGAGTGTTTATGAAGATAATCCAGGAGCAATTCATTTATATGAAAAATTTGGGTTTGAATTTAATGGTGAATTAGATGTTCACAACGAGAAGATTATGGTTAAAGTTGTATAATATAACCCCACAGTATAAACGGATATGTGTGCTTCTCGCTATTAAGGAGTATTTTTGATGTCAGAGTCAACTATTAAGTTACAAAATAATTCGGTGCCAAAGGTTTTTTCATCTTATTTGTTCCCTTCTCTTTTAGGGATGCTTTTAATGTCTATCAATATTTTAGTGGATGGTATATTTGTTAGTAATGGTATAGGTCCAAAAGCGTTAGCAGGCGTTAACATTGCCGTACCTATTTTCTCCATTCTTTTGTCGATTTCATTATGGATCGGCATGGGAGGAGCTACACTTTATTCCATTTCAATTGGTCAAGGAAATATAGCTAGAGCACGTTCTATTTTTACACAGGCATTTGTGTTAGCTATAACTATTGTGGGTATTTTAGTTGTTTTTAGTCTTTGGAAACAACAAGAAATTGCATATTTATTTGGAGCTAGTTATGAAATTCTTCCATATGTGGAAGATTATTTACATGTCATTTTACTATTTGGAATTGTCTACGTATTGGAGAATATTCTAAGTATTTTTATCCGTAATGATGGAAATCCTAAATTAGCTATGATTGGTTTAATTACCACTTCAGTATTAAACATTGTTTTTAACTATATTTTCATCTTCATGATGGATATGGGTGTAGCTGGAGCAGCTTATGCAACTGTTTTATCAACAGTAGTTGGTGTAATTGTATTATTGTATCATTTTGTTCGTAAAGAAAGTGTACTTCGATTTGTTAAATTCTCAGTTGATTATAAATCGATGGGAGAAATACTGAAAATCGGTTCTCCAAGTTTTGTTGTTGAAGGTTCCGCAGCAATTATTGTCGTGGCATATAACATTACATTCAGTCATTTTGTTGGAGAAATTGGTGTAACAGCCTACGCAATAGTAAATTACTTACATGTTGTTTTTTTAATGGTTTTCCTTGGAATAGGTGCTGCCCTACAACCAATCGTAAGTTTTCATTTTGGTGCCAAACTATATAGTCGTTTACAATTATTTTTAAACCTAGGTTTAAAGGTAGGCATTGGCTTTGGCGTAGCAATTTTACTTATTGGGTGGTTTTTCGCAGATCCAATGGTTGCTTTATTTGGTGTGAAGGACCCAGAAGTAATGGCGGTTACAAAAGAAGGTATTTCCTATTTCTTCATCGGCTACTTATTTTTAAGTTTCAACTTAATTATGGCTGAATATTATCAATCGATTAAGAGAATCCGATTATCTATGTTTATCATCATGGCGAGAAGTTTAGTATTGTTCTTACCTTTACTTTGGATTTTGCCTAACTATTTTGGTTCACAATATATTTGGTTGGCTTTTCCTTTAGCTGAAGGTCTAACAATAATCGCTCTAATAATTGTAAAAAAACTTTTTCATAATATTTCGCCAGAAAAAGCATCGAAAAACGCAAGCGAAAAACCTGTTATTTCATGAATATATATATATAATTACTCGTTTAAACATATATTTTCCAATTAAGCATTACGATTGAACTATCATATGTACTTTTATGATAACTTTGCGTTATTATTTATAAATAATTTGTGTTTTTTCAGTAAAAATCCTAATTTTCTCATCTTAATCGATGTTAAAATTAGGATTTTTTTGATTTATACAGAAAAAAAACAACACAATATAGAATTATTTTAATTTTTTCATAGAAAAAGATTGCTATTTTAGCCATATTTGAATATGATTATCTCAAGGGTTTTGGTAATCACTGCTAGCTCTTACTTTTACAAAGGGGGAAAATCAATGGGTCACAAAATTGAAAGCGTTCTCGAAGGTGCGAAAAATTCAGATTCTTCTGAAAAATCTTCCGAAAAACGTAACAAAGAGATTACTTCGGATGCTTATGTAGCAATTGCTGGTAGTCAAGAATTTAAGACATTGGTAAAAAAGAAGAATTCATTTATCGTTCCGGTCTCAATCTTTTTCTTACTCTTCTACTTCACTCTACCAGTCTTAACTTCTTTCACAACAGTGTTAAATGTTAAAGTAGTTGGAGAAATCACATTGGTGTGGATTTTTGCTTTAGCACAATTTATTATGACATGGATTTTATGTATGACATATGTGAGCAAAGCAAACAAATTTGACAAAGAAGCAGAATCGATTATTGAGAAAGTAAAGGATGGTGATTACTAATGGGTATGAGTATGATCGGTATTTTTTTCTTCGTAGCAATCGTAGGTTTAACACTATTCGTTACATACCTTGCATCGAAGCAAACAAACTCAGCTAGTGAATTCTATACAGCGGGTGGCGGTTTAACTGGCTGGCAAAATGGTATCGCAATCGCTGGTGACTACTTATCAGCAGCATCATTCTTAGGTATCGCGGGTGCAATTGCCCTATTTGGATTTGACGGTTTCTTCTATAGTATTGGTTACTTAGTAGCTTACTTAGTTGTTTTATATATCGTAGCTGAGCCATTACGAAATCTTGGTCGCTATACTTTAGCAGATATGATTACTGCTCGCTTTGATCAAAAGAAAGTTCGTGGAACTGCTGCTGTAAGTACAATTGTAATTGTATTATTCTACATGATTGCACAGCTTGTTGGTGCAGGCGGACTTATTCAATTATTATTAGGTATTGATTATTGGGTTGCTGTTCTTCTTGTTGGTGTTATGATGACGATCTACGTTCTTTGGGGCGGGATGGCTGCAACAAGTTGGGTTCAAATCATTAAGGCTGTTCTATTAATGATTGGTACAGTTATTATTTCAGTTATGGTTTTATGGAAATTCAACTTCAATATTATTGAAATGTTCAACACAATGAAAACAGCAACTCCACATGGTGAAGATTACTTAGTTGCAGGTGCAAAATATTCTAATGGCGTAGATACTATGTCTATGATGATTGCCCTAGTCCTTGGTACTGCTGGTTTACCACATATCTTAATGCGCTTCTTTACTGTAAAAGATGCAAAAACAGCTCGTAGTTCAGTTGTTTACGCAACTTGGATTGTTGGTATTTTCTACATCTTAACAATTCTTCTAGGCTTCGGTGCTGCAGCATTCGTTGGTTCTGAGAAAATTATCGATGCCAACGCAGCTGGTAACATGGCTGCACCACTTCTAGCTCAAGCACTTGGTGGCGACATGTTAATGTCATTCATCTGTGCAGTTGCATTCGCAACAATCTTAGCAGTAGTAGCAGGTCTTGTATTATCTGGTGCATCTGCTTTCGCTCATGATATTTATGGACAAATTATCAAAAAAGGTAAAGTAACAGAAAAAGAGCAAATGAAAGCAGCTCGCCTTGCTTCTATCGGCGTATCTGTATTCTCTATCATTTTAGCTTTAGGTGCACAAACAATGAACGTAGCGTTCTTAGTATCTTTAGCATTCTGTATCGCAGCAAGTGCGAACTTACCTGTTATCATTTACACAATCTACTACAAAAAATTCAATACAACTGGTGCAATGGCGGCAATGATTACGGGTCTAGTTACTGCTCTAGTACTTGTAGTAGTAAGTCCTAATCTTTGGAATCCAGAAGGTACTGCTATCTTCACTGGTACTGCTCTATTCCCATTAACAAACCCAGCCATCATTTCTGTTCCAGCTGGTTTCCTTGCAGGATGGATTGGTTCAGTAGTAGGTGCTAAATCTGACGCTCGTAAATATGCTGAAGTTACAGTTAAAGCAAACACTGGCATAAAATAATCTACCTTTCAACTTTAAAAAAACTGTTTACTGGCTTGCTAGTAGCAGTTTTTTTGTTGTTATATGAAGATACTAATAATATCTTCACTCTTTGAAAAATTTAGAGGGCTTCCCGCCAACAAAATGGAATTTCATACATTAACAAGACCGGATTTCTAAAAATTCTTAAAAGATAAAAGCATTTACAAGTTAAACATGATTAATATGTAAATGCCTTTATTGTATATCTTATCTGTTTATAGGGAAATGACTAATTCCTCTTTACTTAAGAATTTCATCAAATGTTTTTTCTATTTTATCAGAGTCCTTTGATATTGCTAAAAGAACATAATTACCTTTCGTTTTTAATACGTGTTTTTTTATTAAGAAATGTTCGTCTGGAAGATAGTCTTGAAAACTTTTCGACATCTTTTCAACTCTACTTGAAATCTCCCCCTTTATACCTTCTACATTCTTAGTATCTTTAACTTTAATCACGGCCACTTCATCAGCCTTGATATTTGTAGGAGCGGTATAAAGAATAAAACCTTCGACTTCATCAACACTAATGTTATATAGCTTTTGAAGTTTTTTTTGATCTCCTTCTTTCATTTCTTCTAAGTTAGTAACATGTTTAATTTGCTCTCCTATTTCTTCAGTTGAAAGATTACTAACTGTTTTTTGTTTTCCAAAACATCCACTCAAAGCCCCTAATGTAATCGTGCAAACAATAATAGTAATAACTGATTTTATATTAAAAAATTTAAACAAATTTATCATTGGTTTTCATTCTCCTTTTAATTTAGTTGTTTAGTATATCAACAAGAGCCTTGATGATTAGTACTAAATTAATATCTCCATCAATATATATCTTCTAGTAGACGGTGATATGGTGTGTCAACACTAAACTGGACAACTTTTATAAGGACTGTTGCTTGAATTCCACCGGTGTTAAATAGCCCAGTGTTCCATGAATTCGAATATT
>NZ_JBNNTI010000010.1:0-96648 GCF_050278625.1 Viridibacillus sp. NPDC096237
CTTTTTCAAAGCTTCTCTAACAAAGGTGTTTACTCAGTACAAATATCCCTCCACACGAAAAATCTCATGAAAATCTTAAAACTTTAAAACACTATGAATAATTCAGGATAAAGTTTGTTCTTTTTAATAAAGTTTGGTTAAAATCATCTCACCTCTATAGATTTCTTAGAGGTGAGATGATTTTTTTATTGGATATTGATGTTAATATCATTATGAAGATTGTGAATAAATGTATTTAAACTAACGAATGAGGTTAGTTTAATAACATGGTATTTTGGAAAGGTAGGTAGACTATGGAAAAGAACGAATTGTATGTTTATCATATCGTTACTAGGAAAAAAATGAGTCAAGGACAGATAATTTACTTCAACAAGAACCAAAAGAACACCTTATATCAATTCTTTTTTGAGACAGAACAATTGAATTCTAAAGGCGATGACTTCATTCAAATTTTACAGGGTCATTATACAAATGAAGGCTTGAACTTGAGTAAAGAAAATGCCCAAGTAACTTTAAATAGTGTTGAGCAAACAATCAGAGCTATTAGAGAAGCTATAGTAGAAATGGTTAGACTTCAAGAATATCCTGAATATCCTTCAAGATTGTCTTGCTTATACGCTACGAAAAGCTATGAAGACGCTTTGAAATGGAAAGCGTTATTTGAATCTTATAATCGGAAAGTTTTGCAGATTGTTAAACTTCGAGTTATTGGAAATTCTTGAGGGAGATGCAAACCTTTTACCAAAGGCGGATGGGGTCCCTTTTTCTCGGAAAATTGAACAATCTATAGAATATTGGAAGGGTAATGTGAAAAATGAACTACCTGAGCTTTTGGTTAACGGAATCATTGAAGTGGTAGAAGTTATTGATGATTTTTCATCATTATCGAGTGCTTTAGTTGAAGATTATTGAGCTGTTTGTACGGCTCTTTTTTTATTCAACTAACGAGCAGTTTAGTGTAATAACTTTATTTCGAATCTGTGTTAAAATTTGGTTGTTTATCAATGGAAGGTGTTGGAATTATTGAGTCGAGTTACCTCAAAAACAAAGAAATACTTTGGACTATCTGTTATCCTTTTGCTATATGGGATTTTTTCTTGGATTCCTTATTTGGTCTTTAACATTATTTCTTAACCCAATTGGATTGTTTTTAGGTTATTTATCAAACAACAGATTCATAGTTTTAAGCAATTTAATTATGGTCTTCATTTTTATTCCTATTTTGATATTTGTTTATCTAACAAAAGGGTACATTCCGATGTAATTGTTGCTACATTTTTATATGAACCCCACCAAGCTCCTTATAGAAGCAACGGGGGAACTTTAATAAAATATAGTATAAAGGACCAGAAATTCAATATATAAAAGGTGGAAAATGACATGGCAAGAAAGTACCGATTATATCAAATTGATTCATTTACGAAAGAAAAATTATCAGGTAATCCGGCTGGTGTAATATCAAATGCAGATGGTTTATCTTCGGGTGAGATGCAGAGGATTGCTAGAGAGCTTAACAATTCGGAAACGGCATTTATCTTTAAATCAGACAATAGCAAATCTGATGTACATATTCGTTTTTTTACGCCTACTCATGAGGTTCCTATCTGTGGACATGCGACGATCGCTGCCCACTATGCTCGTGCAGTTGAAAATAGTTTAAATACAGTTAAAGTTTATCATAAAACTGGTGCAGGCATTTTACCAGTCGATGTGATTAATGAAGATAATGATTACAAAATTATTATGACGCAGGGGAGTATAAGTTTTGAAACTGTGATTGAAGGTGTAGCTTTAGAGAACATATTTACAGCTTTCAATATTAGTGAAAATGATTTACTAGAAGATTGTCCAGTACAAATCGTTTCTACCGGGCATTCTAAGGTGATGATTGGAATTAAAAATTCGGAACTTCTCAACCAATTAAACCCTAATATGGATTTACTCACAAAAGTCAGTGGATTGATTAATTGCAATGGTTTCTATGTTTTTACGATGAATGCTCCCGACTCTGATATTTTAATTCATGGAAGAATGTTTGCTCCTGCAATTGGTATTAACGAAGACCCTGTTACAGGTAATGCGAACGGTCCTTTAGGCGCTTACTTGATACATCATAGACTTGTCAAACATGATAATACTTTATTTAGTTTTAAAGCAGTGCAGGGCGAAGCTATAAAACGGGCGGGTATTATTGATGTTCAAGTGAAAATTTATAATCAGGAACCAGAGGAAGTAAGAATTGCAGGAAATGCTGTAATCGTATTTAAGTCCGAGTTATTACTTAATTAGCAATTCACATGTAAAAATTTGAATCGTAAATGGAGGTCTTTATTAATACGAATTTCAGTCATATAAACTGTAAATCATAATAAAGTTATTTCTATGACGGTGAATTTTGTATTATTTTTTATGGGGAAATTTGTGAAATAATACACTCAAACTACCGTTTTCTTTATTGAACTAACACCGCAGAATAGTTAAATAACGAATCATAAAAAGTTTAAAACGTTGGAACAAGCAAAAAGAGGAATCATTTTGATATATATGATATAACAACAGTAAATTTCTATAGAGAAATTGATATTGAAATTAAAAAAATTCAGGAATTAAGAAAAAGTAAGAGTATAGATGGAATAAAATCATTATTAGAAGAGAAAGAACAAGATGTTTTAGAGGAAATAGAATATAAAAAGCTTCTTTTAAAAAAGCTTCAAATAGTAAAAAGAGATTGCGAAAAAATTAAACAATTCTTAGGAGAATTCATAGTAAAAGAAATGAAGCCCTTAGAAATAAAAGGAGAAATAGAACATTTTACTGCTTATGATGAATATGAAACTCTAAAAAAGAACACAGACAGCTTAAAAAAAGCAGTTACTCTAACATCTTTAAGAAGAGTTATAAGTTTCAATGAAGACGGTATTATAGAAGATAAGTTTATAATTGTAAGTAAAGTAGAAGATTTTGATAAAGAAATAGAAGGTGAGATTCTATCTCACTCAAAATGTATTTATACAGTTATTGAAGATGGAAGATGGTCAACTGGTGGGGAAAGTATTGATCATAACGTGGAAGCTAGTTTAAGAAAAGTAGCAATAGAAAAAGGGTATGAACAGAAGCATTCGCCATTAAAATCTTCGATAATCATAGGATTTTGGTGGGGTATGTGGGCATTGATTTAATCAAATATATTCTATTCTTTATGATTTCAATCATAGCCATTAAGGTTGTCATGACAGCATTTTATAACTTAAATCAGAATTTAATCATCCCAATCATCATCCACCAATTTTTTAATTTTTTTATTGGCATAATAAACGGAAACTTAATCGATTTAATCATATATAACGCAATTTTTTATTTAGTAGTAGCGGTTTTTATCATCGTTATAAATCCAAAGAAAGTATTGTATGGAAAGGAAGCGACAAACAATATTAATGGAAAGAAAAGTGTTTTATTTTGATGTAAAAACTAAGAGCCTACTACATACGAAATGTAGTAGGCTCTTTAATGTTGTTTAAATTTCAATCAGTACAATTAGGATTCATTTTATAGGGAATTCTATTAAATTTTCAAGGATCTTTTACATGAGAAAATTAAGAAAAAAATGCTTAACAAAATTAGAATTAGTCTGTTCAATAAATAATATTCCGGTGAGATAGTATAATAAAAATTATTTGAATTTGCACCAATGGAGAAAATTTTGAACATTCTTCCATCTGATATCAAATCCGTTGTAAAGTATGACAAAGTAACAAATAAACCAATATAACTATTTTTAGAGAATACTATCGAAAATAGCATCAATGAACATAAGAATAGTATGTTAGGGATAAACCGTAGACTTAAAGAAATATTCAGAACATCTAAAAATAAAATATTTCGATAGTAGAACAGCCCTGATATAAACGAACCAATTATAAACAGTGATACATAAAAACTCCACCGATAAAACATAATCCAATTAAATTTTTTATTATTTAAGAAAGCAAGTAATTCATATGTTTTGTTTTTATAATCTTCAAAGAATACATAGCAAATCATAAATGAAGCTAATAAAGGAACCGAATAGTCAAATATATTATCCGTACTTTTTAGTGAAAACTCTTCTCGAATGGAAGCCATATAGTTTGAAGGAGCAGAATATATAAACGAGAATGCGAATAAAAAAATTAGAATAGCACCAGTTAACTTTAATTTTCTCCTATTCACATCATAGATATTGAAAAAATGCTTTTCAAACAAATTATCTTTTTTGAAAATATACATATGCATTTTCTAAAGAAATCTCCTTTTCATGATAGCTGCCGATAATTTCATGGTGATTTTTAATAAATCGAACTTTCACCAAGTCTTTATTGAGGCGCCTTTCTTCTAATACGATAACTTGTTTTTTTAGAGTTGCAAGTGTTGCTAAATTCGTTTCAATCGTATAAATATATGGGGAGCTTGCTTGAATGATTTCATCAATCGAACCTTCAAATTGAAGAGATTTGTCTTTCAAGATTAGAATATGATCACTATATAATTCAATATCTTCTATAATATGCGTAGAAATTAGCGTAATGGACTCTTTACTTATTTCAGATAAAAAACTTCTAAACTCCACCCGTTGTTCGGGATCTAGTCCCACAGTAGGTTCGTCAATAATAATTAATGCTGGTTTACCAAGTACGGCTTGTGCAATCCCAAGTCTACGTTTATAGCCTCCAGAGTATCTACCTACTCTTTGATGAATTACAGATTGTAAATGAAACCTTTCAATTGTCTCATCAATTATTTTCTTTTTGTCCGCCTTTGCAAAATTTTTCACATCATATACATACGATAAAAAATCGTAGCCCGTAATATTATAGTAAATATCGAAATGCTGAGGTAAATAACCGACATGTTGAATTGGATATGCTTTTGTGTTTAATAAATCGACATCATTTAATAGCGCCTTTCCCTTACTTCCCTTTTTTAATCCAGTTAATATATTCATTAATGTTGTTTTACCTACACCATTATTTCCTAATAACCCAATAATTCCATTTTCACATTTAAATGAGAGATCTTTTAATATAACCCGTTTTCCATATGAAAAAGTTACGTTCTCTATTTGTAAAATATTCCCCATTTTTCTACAACCACCTATTCCATATAATTCATCAATATTGTATCTTCGACCACTTGCACCCCATCGTATCCAATATTAAATGGCCAAACACCTACAATAACTTTTTGATAGTCTTTGTTTTTGATTGTGGCGATTTCTGTTTTTGTTAAATCATTCGATTTATTTTCAACAGCTTCCTTCAGCCAAGATGTTAAAGATGATTGAAATGCCTCAAAGTTATAACTAATAGGGATTACGTACTTAATACCATCTTTCGAAATAGCTTTATATTCACCAGCAAAAAAGTTGATACTCGTGGCACTCCCCTTAAAAACGGAGGGCTTTCCGTTAGATGCAGACAAATTGGAGTAAAGATTGGTTGTTGCCTTTACATGAACATCAAACTTCATCAATTGTTTGTCAGAAGTAGTAGGATACCAATAAAATACTTCAGCTGGCAAATTAATAGCATTATACGAAACATAATAAGTCTCAACGCCTAAATCATTTTGAACATGAACGTTCCCTTCATAAGTAATCATTACTTCAACTTCTTCATTTTGTCTATGCAGCGAATTAATTATCAATTGATTTTCTTGATGACTATACTCAACGGGTTGTTCATTTACTGTAACATTTTTAATTTTGAAAATATTGTCTATAAGGAAAACAATGTTTTTAGTCTCCCTTAGAAAACGTATGTGAATATCTGCCTTATTTTCTATTTTCTTATTTAATATCAAGTCCATTTTATAAGATTCAATGTTGTAAGTATCTGTTTTTATTGTTTTAATGGGTGCTTCTACACTTTGTATGTTTTCATATGATAAAACTGTTATAACAATCATGGCTAATAATGAGAAACTTGCATATACAACGAAATGAACCCGTTTGGTATATGTTAAAATACTAAAACTAATAAATAAAATGAGTAATATAAGAAAAACTACAAATAACTTATCTAGAAAATAAGGAGTGTTAAATAGAACACCTGAAATATTATTGGAAAATATATATGTATAGTCATCAAATATATTGAAAAATTTGTGTAATGGAGTATTCGTTACTTTTGCCGATTCCCAAAGAAATAAACTGTATATAGCAATTGATACGAATATGGAAAAACCATTTTTCAAAAGGAGACCCATCGTACTACCAATGGTGGCAGCAAGCATATTTGTTGTCATCCATATTAAAAAAAAATGGAAAATACCCCTTAGATTATATTGTAGAGAGAATGCTTCGTTCTTCAACAGAAATAGAATTGTCAATAAAAAAAGTCCGCTGAACATCGTTAAAATGAACGAAGAACGCAGTATCGTTAAATGTCTCTTAAATGGGTCTTTTTCTAAAAAATAGAGTACATCATAATTTTTCGAAACAATCGAAGATGTAGAGCTTAGAAAAAATAAATTTAAACAAATAAAAGAATAGTAGTACATCTGTGTAAAATCAAATATTGACACTTCAATTACACTAATAACCCGAAGAGTAAGTAAAGAGATAAAGAGAATTGAAAGCCAAAACATCAGACTTTTAGTCATAACTTTTAAATAAAATATAGGATATTTAATCATTTCTCATTTTAAGTATTGGCCATACTAGCCAATGACTTATCCTCCTCTTAGTTTGCACAAGAATTTAGCCATATCTAAGTTAAAAATAAACACTAATAAAAGGGTAAGCTTCTATTAGTGTTTATGTAAAAATAATTATTTGTAGTCTATGTTAGTCTGTTAATTTCACATCAGCTGCCGCTTTGGAAGAACTGCCGTTCCAACGAATGTAATAAGATTGAGTTATACCATCGTCAGTGGAACTAACAGCTGTAAAGGATGAACTTGCACTATTTCCGCTTGATAAAGAAATTGAAGTCATAGCTTTATCTGGAAAGAATTTAACAATTTTCATGGCATATGCATTACCACTCCCACTTGAACCAGTTCCTTTAAGATAACGTGTACCAGATCCTAAGGATTTATATCCTGTTTCAGCATTTGTTCCAGTCAACGACGAACTAATGTATGTCGTAGCACTTGTAGAAACAGAAGTTAATAATACAGTCGCTGCAAAACCAAACGTTAAAACTTTTTTCGTTAAATTCATAATATCATCTCCTAGGTATTTTTTGAATTATTTTCTAATTCATGTTAATCATAACAATCTATCAAATGCTTTGTATTGTGAAAATATAAGTCAGTTTAGCCTATTCAGTGATATATAAACTTTCATTTTTTCATTGCCATAAAATAATAAATAAACAAAAATAGATAATATTGATTTTTTTGCTAAATTTTGTATAATGTATATATATAATTTATGTGGTGGTAGTGATATGAAAATTGGTTCAATTATACGGATGAATAGAATAAAAAAAGGCATGACTCAAGAAGAATTAGCTGATCATATAATCTCTGTGTCGTATCTTTCAAAGATAGAAAATAACTTACTTATTGCATCAAATCAGGTGAATCAACTATTACTGAAGAAGTTGGAGATACATGGAATAGAGGGGAGTAATTACAATTGGAAATCCTATTACGATAATTGGATTAAATTACTATTAGAAAGTTTTAATATTAATGAAATCAATCAAGCTTTTCAAAAGTTAGAGGAAAAAAGAAAATGTATTGTAGATCCAGATTTTATTATAAATATTGAGATATATCTTATAAGACATTATTGTAAAGAAGGAAAAATTGAGGCTGCATACAACCAAATAACTTATTTAAATTCCGTTTCCGTGGATTTTAATAGAGAACAACAATATTTTTGGAATAAATTTAGAGGGAATGTTTTTTCACTTAAATCCAATTTAACTAGAGCGTATATCTCATACGTAAAGGCAAAAGAATTAATGCATTACTTGTATCTATCAGATTCTGAAACTGCAGATTTATATTATTCACTTGGAGTTACTTGCAGTGGTTTAAGCAAAACTACTGATGCTATTTTTTTTATAAGTAAATCTCTAGATATTTATCAAAAAAATTATAATATTAAACGCTGTTCGCAATGTCATGTAACATTAGGAATCTCTTACCGTCGCATAAAAAATTTTGAAGAAGCAATAAAACAATATAAATTAGCAATAAAATTAGCATCTAGTATTAATGATTTTTCTCAAGTTAATTTAGCTTATATAAACCTAAGTCATTTGTATTCTGTAACAGGGGATAGTAAGAAATCTATTGAAATATGTGAACAAACCTTATCTTCTTCGATACAAATTAATGAAGAAGATAGAGCTTTATTAATCTTAAGTTTAGTTAAAGAAAATTATAAAAATGAAGAATTTACAAAGGCTATAGCTTGGGTTAATAAAGGTATACATTATTTAAATAAGGATGTTGAAAATTACGAAGGATTGAAATTAGAATTTTCCGTTTATGAAAACCTGCTGTCTGATCGACAGGAACATCTAGAGATTCTTATAAGGCAAAAAGTTATTCCATATTTCAAAGATAGAAAGGATTATACAAAATTATCTAATTATTCTTCGTTATTATCAAGTTATTATGCAAAGAAAAAAATGTATAAACAAGCCTTGGATTTTGAGTTGTTATCTAATAATGCATTAAGAAATTTAATTGAAATATAGGGGGTATAATTGATATGAAAAGAAAAATAGTAATTGCAATATTTCTAACCTTCATACTAGTAATTGGCATATCTTCAAATATAAGTTCAAACTTTATTTCGGAGGAAAAAGAACCTAGTATCTTATATAATATACAAAATAATAAAGTGGATTTGAATATTGAAGTTAAGGAAAGAATTTTAAAGGAAGTATAAGACAGTGGATAAATTACGCAATAACTCTTAAAATTGAGGCGGAAAAGAAATGACAATAACATTTAGTTCAAATCAATGTTTCAGTCAGAGTATCTGCCATTTGACCAACTCTCTTTTTAGTATTCATCACATTTAGTATTACACTCTAAAATTCCTCTAGAACACTTTTTTACTATATATACGAACCGATAGTAACCATGAACTAATATATAAAATAACAACAGATAAAATGATTAATAGATAAAACTGAGGATTTCAAAAAGCCCTACACTCTAAAGTTGGAGCATCGGGCTTTTTGAATATAGTTTACAATATTTATATGTATAATTTGGTAATTGAAAAAGATTAAAATGAGCGTGAAGCAACAAGCATTGTTGGGAATCGTATTAAGTTTAATATTCATAAGCTTTATCAGTAAAATAATTTTTGATTTTGAATCAACTTGGTTAAAACTTCTTGATATATTAATAATTTTGATTTGGGGAATATTATTATTTGGACTATTAAAAAATTCAAATGGAATCGGCTGAAAGTTGAATTAAAAGATTTTAAGAAGCCGATTAAAAATAATTAGTAATTTCTTATTCTACTTACGGGTGCGGTAGCTTGATAAAGGATATCTCTTTTTTTCTGTCGAAGTATAGAAACAGGATAGTTAAATTAGTTAATTGAAGTCTCGTTTTTACCAGCGTTTAATTGAGGAAGTAATATTTGTGCAATTAACTTCCTCGATATTAGTTCTATCTCATCTAATGTAGGGGGATTTTTTATGATATATGATAATCAAAATAAAACAATTACCACTAAAAGGCTAGTACTAAGATTGTTTCGAAAATCTGATGCAGTAGCTGTTACTAAACTTTGTAATAATTATAATCTATATAAAAATACATTGTACCTACCTTATCCATACGCTATAGAGGATGCTTTATCGTGGATTGAACATCATCTTGATAATTATAATGCTAATAAATCATATGAATTTGCTATAACAGATAAGGAAAGCGGAGAATTATATGGAGCTGTAGCGCTATCTAACAACAAAAAGTTTAATAATGGTGAAATAGCCTATTGGATTGGTGAAGAATTTTGGGGAAATGGATATGCTACAGAGGCAGCGCAAGCTATAGTACAATTTGCATTTGATGAAAAGCAATATCATAAAGTATTTGCTCGTTACTTTAATTCAAACCCAGCTTCAGGAAGAGTGATACAAAAATTAGGCATGAAAAGAGAAGGGATATTAATTGACCAAGTGAGGAAAGAAAATCGATATGAAGATCTAGTGCATTATGGGATTATTAACTCAATAGAATAATAATTTAGTAGAAAAATATATTTTAATAAGAGATATTTTGTTAGGTGTTGGTTCGATAATTTACCATTTGATATATATAATTAATTAAAAATTACTATATTGTCATTTTAGTGAAAAAAGGAGTGTTCAATTTATCTTTTGGATATGGATACTCTACTGCTGTTTTTTTCTAAAATCATTTTTTATGGGTGAAGTGTGTCCAAAAATGATATAAGGAAAAACAGTAGAAAATTTAAAATGGTGAGGTAAATGATATGGAAAATGAACAAATAACCAGAAAGAACCCGACAGGAATACCTAATCCAGTTGGCAATTACACGCATATTACTAAAATTCCAAGAAATGCAGAGCTATATGTGACATCTGGCCAGATTGGAATAGATCAGAATGGTGAATTTCCAGAAAATATGAACGAACAAATTAGAAATACTTTTAATAACATTAAAGCAGTATTAGACTCTGAAGAATTAACTGCTAATAATATTATTAAAGTAAATGTATGGGCAATCGAAAAGATTGATTGGGATTACTTATATTCAAAATGGGAAGAATTATTCGGTAATGATTACCCAGCAATGACGATTGGTTATATTTCTGAGTTAGGATTACCAGAAATTAAAATAGAAATAGAAATTTGGGCGGCTAAAGTTTAGTATAACAACGTACCTCATCCAACACCATGCAAAGATCATCACCACTTTTGTATGGTGTTGTTTTGAAATAAAGATGAACTATAGATAAAAAAATTTAGCACTAAGGTTACAAGCACGTTATTTCTTTTATTTAATAAATTTCATTTGGTTTTTTGTTGCATTTCGACCATCAAAAAAGCCTTCATCTATTCATAATACTTGAGTACATTTGGATTATTAATTGTTTCATCAAGGTCCAAACCTATGAAAATCTAAAAAAGGTTGCTGACGAGTAATTGAGCTCATCAACAACCTTCTTTTAATGTTTGGTTAAGTTAATTTCAGGATATTTTTTCTGAATTTCTTTTCATTTATTCACTTAGCTTCGTTGGTTGTTAAAGCAGGTCTAGTTATAGAAAAAATCGCACATAGTAAAGCTATAATTACGATGGCCCCCCCAACCGGTGCTGTGCTTGTGACTGAACCTGTTTGCTGCAGTACAATACCACCGATTGCGGATCCTAATGAAATACCAATTTGCAAAGCAGAATTATTAAAGCTTTGTTGAATATCAGAAGTATTAGGGTCAGTTTGAATAAGATAATTTTGTTGAGGTGGAGCTAGACTCCAGCTTAGCGCCCCCCAAATCATCATGACCACTAGGAAAACGAAAAGTGAAATAGTAGAAAGAGGTAGTAAAAATAATACTACGGCGAAGGATCCAATAACTAGTAAAATGCTTTTAGGAGCCCCGAGCCAATCTCCAAGTGCTCCCCCAAATGCCCCGCCACATACTGCTGAAATACCAAATAATAAATAACATATGCTTATCCAATATTGATCAAGATTTAAAGTGGATTCTAAAAAAGGAGTGAAATAGGCATAAATTGTGTAATGTCCTGCTAAAGTAAACATTGTTGCAAGATGCGCACTAGCTATTTTAAAACTCCCCAGTGCTTTTAATTGTACAGAAAGCGGCTTAATACCTCCTTCTGTAGGAATCGGCTCTAAAAATGTATGGATGAGAAGCATAGATCCGATTGATAGGAAAGCAATCCCGAGAAATATAATACGCCATCCAAAAGCATTGCTAATCAAAATTCCAAGAGGTACTCCTAAAACTAGTGAAGAACTAATGCCCATATAAATAACTCCTATAGCTTTCGATCTATGAGCAGGTTCAACAATCCTCGCTGTAATTGTTAGCGAAAGTACAATAATTAATGCCGTACTCATTGCAGTAATAATCCTCGAAACCATTATTAAAGAAAAGTTAGGACTAAAATATGTCATCAAATTCCCAAGGAAAAAAATAAACAATGCAATAAGATACAAACGTTTCCGTTCAATTTTTGCAGTCAGTGTAAGAAGTACAGGACCTGAAATGGCAAAAACAAGAGCAAATACGCTAATTAGTTGTCCTGCAGTGCCAAGCGTTACATTTAAATCGTCGGCGATAATTGGTAATATTCCACCTACTATTAATTCAACCAGCCCTACTGCAACAGTAGAAGCTGCGAGTATAAATACTTTTAGATTCATTACAGAATTCTCCTTTATTTTCTAAATTGATAAAATGTATACTAGTTATTGACGGAGATAAGTACTAACGAATTATTCCTCAACGTTACTTATCAATCTCAAGTTGAAATTATATTTACTTATGAGTTGCTCATCACAAGTTTAAAATAGATGGATACCTAATATTGGGAAATAAAAAAACTCCTGACTACAAAAAATGAAAAGACATTTTCTGTAATCAGGAGTTTACGGTTCCTGGTAGAGACCCTCAAGCCGTATTATTGAGGTTATACATATAATTTCAATTAATTTCTAAGACAATTTATCTGTTTCTCAGATTATCATACCATTCGATATTACTCAAGTATAATCGCATCATTCGACACGAATAAATAATGTTGGAATCTGAGCGAATTAGGAAATGGACGTACTATCGTCAGAACGAAAAAACAATACAAGAATTTTCCGAGTACATCAAAAAGAAACTATAAAAGGAAGGGAGGTCTTTTCATACTAATTATGTTAAAAATACAAATTTCCAAACCGAATGCATCGGAATTAAACATGCGTTAAACTAACTGGCATCGTTAGTTCAATTAATGTGCTCAGTAATAGATTCTTATAAACCAGCTTTTTGCATAGTTAATAAATAACTAGAAATAACACATTGTGCAAGTCCTACCATAGCTTGAATATCTCCTACGCATACACCAATTTGGAAATTGAGGTTTTGTTCTAAATAAGGTCTTTCATCAAAGAATACCTCTGGATTTTTTAACCACAACATAATTTGACTACGAGTTTCATTAGATTGTTAGAAAAGGCTTTAGAGCGCCTACCTAAAGCGCAACAGCTACTGATGCATTCGGATCAAGGTTGGCATTATCAAATGAAGCAATATCGCCATGCTCTTGAATCAAGAGGGATTATTCAAAGTATGTCTCGTAAAGGGAACTGTTACGATAATTCTGTGATGGAGAATTTCTTTGGCATACTAAAATCAGAGTTCCTCTATTTAAAAGAGTTTGAAAGTGTGGAGCATTTTAAAACGGAATTAGAAAAATATATAACATATTACAATACAAAACGAATTAAGGCAAAATTAAAAGGCATGAGCCCAATACAATATCGAACTCATGCCCAAATCTCTGCCTAATGAAATAACTGTGTCTAACTTTTAGGGGTCACTTCAAAATGAAATATTAAGCAGAGGTTTTATAATATTTTTCTATTGCATTAGAGAAAAGAGTATCTCGGAAATCTACTAACCTTCAATCTAGTTTCTTACGACTATTTAATACTCGGTAATAATTTATTCAATACTATTGCTACTAAAGCTGCTGTTGCAACAGGTGAGCTGAATAAATATTGTACTGTAGTTGGTAAAGAATATAAGAAATCGTCAGGAAGTAATGTTAACGCCAATGTTAAGATCATTGGTACAGCAATCACATACATCTCTTTTTCGCCAATTCTCTCATTTTTCATTACTTGTAAACCGCTAATCGCGATGATGCCACAAACGATGACAAATACTCCACCGATTACTGCTGATGGGATAGCAGAGATTAAAGCCGCTAATTTACCTGAAAACCCGAATAGTACAAACCAAGCACCCGCAGCAACAAAAACACGACGGCTTGCAATACCTGTGATAGAAATAACACCTGCATTTGTTGAGTAACCAGTTACAGGAGTTGAGCCTAATAATGAAGCTATGAAACAGCCAATTCCTTCACCAATAACCCCACGATTAATTTGTTTATCTGTTAATGGTTTGTCGATTACATTACTTACAGCAAACCATGTACCTGTTGTTTCAGCCATTAATACTATATAAATAATAACCATTGTAATAATTGCAGAAATATTAAAAGTGAAACTGAAATCTGCAAAAGGAATTTGTGGCATGCTAAACCATTTTGCTTGTGAAACTGCCGATAAATCTAATACACCCATAAATTTAGCAGCTACACAACCTGCAATTAACGCAATAATTACAGAAGTGATGCGGAAAACGCGACCTTTCTGACGGAAGAAAGAACCTAGCATAACACAGATCATTAATACTACAGCTGAAATAAGAGCTAAGTAGATATTTTGGTTGATCGTAGCACCTGCTCCGTTATAGATATTATTACTTAAACCAACTGGCATTAACGAAAGACCAACGACGAAGATAATTGTACCCCCAACAATCGGTGGAATGAAAGCTTTCACAATCTTATTGAAAACCCCCGTAAAGCCTAAAATAATTACTAAAATAGCTCCGATTAAGCTTGCCCCTAACACAGAGCTCCAGCCTAGTTCACCGCCACCACTAGCGGCATAAATACCCACAATGGCACCAAGTGGCACATAAGATGGACCTTGTGCAATCGGTAGTTTCATACAGAAATAAGTTTGGACAATCGTGGCTATCCCTGCTGCAATAAATGTCGATTGAATCAAAGCTGTTGATTGACCTGACTGTAAACCAATTAACATTGCAATAAGGAAAGGTACTACATAGACGTCCATAGCCATTACATGTTGTAAACCCAGTAGGGCTGATTGCCAGAATGAAACCTTTTCATCGGGTAAAACGGTTAAATGTGGGGTATTGATTTTATCTTTAGCTAGCTTGTTATTTTGTGTTTCCACTAAGATGCACACCTCAAAATTTTAAGTTTGTCTAATGCTTAATTCCACAAATGTTATTTCTATTTAAAAGGTAATTTTATTTTAGTTTACTTTGTTCTTTCATGAACCTTGTTGCCTTGTACCCAGACTTCACTAATGTTTTCTGGCCGAACAAGATACATGATTTTTTGGAAAATATCGTTTAAATCTTCATTCGCATCAAAAATTGGTAGTTTTGCAGATGCTAGTTTTGTATCGATAATTTGAGCATCCCAAGTATAGTTTTCCTCTAAGCGACCGATTGGTAAGCTTAAACTTTCCCCGCCTCCAGCAGTTGCTAAATAGAACGCTTCATTAATCGTGATACGTGAATTTGGTACGCCGCGTTTTTCTGCTGGAAGAGATGTATCAACACCATCTTCTAACATTCTAGATGACATGACAGCTTGTCTAGCGTTATCGAAAAGACTTGGTGAGAAACCACCGGAAACATCCGAGCCTAAACCAATATCAACACCTTTTGAGTGTAGATGAGCAATAGGGATGACGCTGTTAGCGAAATAAGCATTGGAAATTGGACAATGACCTACGGCAGTTCCTGTCTCAGCAAATAACTCTGCATCTGCATCATTTAAGAAATTACTATGTGCCATTACGGATTTATCGCCTAATAGACCGAAATCATGTAAGGCAAAGGCATCATTCTTATTGAATCGCTCTTGCACGTAACCATGTTCCCAATCACTTTCACTACAGTGAGACTGGATATGCGTATTATACTTAGCAGCTAATTCCCCTAAACCTTTTAAAGCACCATCTGTACAGCTTGGTATAAAGCGTGGTGTTACAACAGGGTAAACACCTTGTTTTGTTGATTTCGCTAACTCTTTAACAGCTAAGATAAATTCTTCTGTATCTGCTAATGCCGTTTGAGTGTCAGCATCACGATAAAAATCTGGATTTTGTTCAGGATCATCCATGACAACTTTACCAACTAGACCACGTTGACCTTTTTTAGCACAAATTTCAGCTAGCAATAAGCTCGCTTCTTTATGAACAGTTGCAAAATATAATGATGTAGTTGTTCCGTTTGCAAGTAGGGTGTTGACTAAATCTTCATAGACCTCTTTTGCAAAATCTAAATCAGAAAACTTAGATTCGATTGGGAAGGTATATTTGTTTAACCAATCATATAGTGGAATGTCTAGTGCAGTTCCAGATTGTGCCCATTGCGGAGCATGAACATGTAAATCGATAAATCCAGGTAAGAAATACTGTCCTTCAGCTAAATGATGGAAGTTTTCTTTATTTAGATATGTATCTAGTAATATTTGATAATCGGAATGTTCTGGTGCAATGACTTTTTCAATCATGCCGTCAGCGTTGATGCAGAATAGATAATCTTTTAAAACTTGTACTTCCTTTGATGATTTACTAGAAAAAGCAGTCCCTTTAAAAATATGCGTATATTCAGCCATAAAACTCACCTTAATGTTCGTATTTTATTGATTGTATCGATTATTATAGGGCATTACGAGTGTTAAGTCTACAAAAAACGAATATTTTACTAAGGAGTGTCCGTGGGTTTTAGATGATAAATTACTCTGTTGTAGATAATAAAATATCGTTTTGTAGAAGGATTTGAAAAATTTACATTTACGTTATGGCATTTTAGATTCTAATTCGTCTTATTTATCTAATAAAACTGAATATTCATATTAGAATATAGGGGAAATAAGAAGAACTGTTTCGAAATCGAAATGGATAAAAAAGATTTTATACGATTATTCAAGGCGTTTTTTGATGAGATAGAAAGTAAGTATTTGTGAGCAAATAAAATTTATTTTTCTTAATAGTAAGTAAGAACTGCAAATGAAAATGTAACTCCTAAAACCTTTAAATTGCATATCCTACGCTCATTTCGATATGATAAAAGCCGTAGAACATAATACAGAATAGGAGTGAAGCATATGTATCGTAAAGTAGAAGATTTTCTGGAAGATTGGTCTGCGTCTTCAGCAAGTGCATTAAGCGTATTTAAAGCGTTGACGAATGACAAGCTAAATCAGAGTATTGTGGAAGGACATAGTACTCTTGGATGGTTGGCTTGGCATTTAGTTGGTGCTGGAGCAGCATTTGGTCATTTCGCAGGACTACAAATACCAGGACCTGGCCGTAATCAAGAAGCGCCTACAGATGTAGCTGAAATTGTTGATGCATATGAGCAAGTAATAGAGGCTTATAAAGTAGAAGCAGCAAAACTAACAGATGAAGCATTACTTGAAGAAGTAAATGGTTTCGCAGGGCCGACTGCACGTGGAAAACTATTACGTGCAGTAATTGACCATCAAACACATCATCTCGGTCAAATGACAGTACTATTACGCCAAGCGGGATTAACAGTGCCAGGTGTAATGGGGCCAACAAAAGAAATGCAATCATAATATCAATAATTTGATGTAAAAGCTCACCTTTTTTGGTGGGCTTTTGTTGTACTATCAATTATGCTACATATTTTGCAGATGAAGCCTTAAAAAATGAACCTTTTAGTAAATTTTAAAGTTGCCTTATTAATGGTTTAACTATTAAAATAGGATAGATAAGAATTGGGTCTTAATGCGTAGGGTAATCCATCATATCTATTACTTTCTATATATTTTATGCACCGTTTAATCCCTTCCACCATCTTCTAGCTAAGAAATTATCTAACTTCTATGTAGGCACAATTTGTAATACCTCCTGTAACAACATCTGTTAGAAAAACATTATGGGCACCTTTGTTATTGTAGTGCAATTAATTGAATAGTTTTTTTGTTGGCTATAGGGTGGATTTTAATTTTGGAAACATTTTTAAAACAAGCCAATTTATTCTTTATTCTATAAATAGATAAGGGGTTTTTTGGAGATGAATTTTTTATTATGGGGTGAGTTCAATGAAGAAAAAATTATTTACTGTATTAGTGTTAGTTACCTTCATCTCTTCTTTTATGTTGGTGGGTTGCAATTTATTTAAATCCAATCCGTCTGATGAGGGAAGTAAAGAAGTAAATGAGAAGAAAAAGGACGAGCTTGTGTTGGCGTTTGATTCTGAGCCAGAAGCTGGTTTTGATCCAACAACAGGATGGGGGCGCTATGGTTCTCCATTATTCCAAAGCACGCTGCTTAAAAGAGATGACAAGCTTAACATTGTAAATGACCTTGCAACGAAATATAAAGTTAGCGAAGATGGTAAGGTTTGGACAGTTAAAATGCGTGAAGATGTGAAGTTCTCAGATGGTGAGCCACTAACTGCTGCCGATATTGTTTTTACATTTGAAACAGCTAATAACAATGGATCAGTAGTTGACCTTAATGGTTTGGATAAAGTAGAAGAAGTAGATGATTACACGGTAAAATTCACATTAAAAGAACCACAATCAACGTTTGTAAACGCTTTAGTTGCAACAGGAATCGTACCAAAACACGCTTACGGAAAAGATTATGCTGAAAATCCCATAGGTTCAGGTCCTTTTCAACTCGTCCAATGGGACAAGGGGCAGCAACTTATTATAACAGCTAATCCAGAGTACTATGATAAAAAGTCGAATTTTAAACAGATAACGTTTTTATTTTTAAATGAAGATGCTGCATTTGCTGCTGCACAAGCGGGCACTGTAGATTTAGCGTATATGCCTGCCGCATTTAGTAAGCAGAAAGTGAAAGGCATGAGACTAGAAACAGTACAAACTGTAGATAATCGTGGTATCGTCTTCCCATTTGTTAAATCTGGTGATGTTAATGAAAATGGATTACCTATTGGTAATGATGTAACAGCAGATCCTGCTATTCGCCATGCGATTAATATGGGAGTAGACCGACAAGCACTTGTTGAAGGAGTGTTAGAAGGACACGGTACACCGGCCTATACATCGGTAGATGGACTTCCTTGGTGGAATCCGGAAACGGTTATTAAAGATGCTGATATGGATGGTGCTAAGAAGTTATTGAGTGAAGCTGGTTGGAAGGATACAGATGGAGATGGGATTCTTGAGAAGGACTCTTTAAAAGCAGAGTTTACTCTTTATTACTTATCGAATGATACTATTAGACAATCTCTTGCCATTACTGTTGTCGATATGTTGAAACCGTTAGGCATTAATATCAAGTTAGAAGGCGGAAGTTGGGATATGATTGCTAAGAAAATGTATTCAAATCCTGTACTAATGGGATGGGGAAGTCATGATCCACATGAAATGTACAATATTTATAGTAGTAAATCTGCTGGAATAGAGTATTACAATACAGGTTATTATCAAAATAAAATGGTAGATTCATATTTTGAAAAAGCCCTTAGGTCAAAAAATGAAGAAGAAGCAATTGAACTTTGGAAAAAAGCTCAATGGGATGGTACAACTGGTTTAAGTGCAAAAGGTAATGCCCCATGGGCTTGGTTAGTAAATATCAATCACTTGTACTTGGTGAAAGATGGACTTGATATCGGAGATCAAAGAATCCATGTTCATGGTCATGGTTGGCCAGCTACAGATAACATCGTTGATTGGAAATGGACTAAATAACAGTGCATAAAACTAAAGGTGGAAAGCTTGGGTTATTTATATTGATGAAAGGTATACGAATAACTACATTATTGATAGCTATTTGTTTTATTTCCTTTTTATTAGTAAAAAACTCTCCGATTGATCCAATTCAAGCCTACATTGGCGCAGATATGTTGAAGGTAGGTCCTGAGCAGCGAGAGAAGATAGCTGAGTATTGGGGATTAGACCAGCCAGTTATAGTTCAATTCTTAAATTGGGGATCTGCTGTTCTAAAAGGTGACTTAGGAACTTCAATGATATTTCGTCGACCGGTAATTGATGTTATTAGTGAGCGATTCTTAAATTCACTTGTTCTTATGGTAGCGGCTTGGCTACTCTCAGGTGTAATTGGCTTTATACTGGGAGTTATAGCAGCTATGAAAAAAGGTACTTGGATTGATCGAATCATTAAATGGTACTGTTTTACATTAGCATCGACCCCAACTTTCTGGATGGGACTTCTCGTTTTAATTGTCTTTGCTGTATGGTTAGGTTGGTTCCCAATTGGACTAGGTGTTCCAGCTGGCGTTCTTTCAGAAAATGTTACTATGATGGATCGAATTCAACATCTTATTCTACCGGTGCTGACGCTTAGTATATTGGGTGTTGCTAATGTAGCACTTCATACGCGTCAAAAGCTAATTGATGTTCTAGCTAGTGATTATGTATTATTTGCTAGAGCGAGAGGTGAACAAGGTTTTATCTTATTCTGGAGACACGGATTACGTAATATTGCATTGCCTGCGATTACTTTACAATTTGCAGCTTTTAGTGAATTGTTTGGTGGAGCAGTATTGGCAGAGCAAGTATTTTCTTATCCTGGTTTAGGACAAGCAACGATAGAAGCCGGGCTTAGAGGGGATGTACCTCTGTTATTGGGGTTAGTAATATTTAGTGCTATATTTGTTTTTGTAGGGAATTTATTAGCTGATTTGAGCTATCATATATTAGATCCGAGAATGAGAGAGGTGAGGAAGTTATGATTCCAAGCCTAAAAAATTCGAATAAAAGATTTTCTCTGAATCCAAAGCAACTGACATTATTGAAAATACTAATTTTAATCGTATTTTTAACTATTGTTATACTAGGTGGAGTTTTCCTTGATGAGGGGAAAGTTGTAACGAATCTTAGCGAACGTAATTCTGCTCCATCACTAAATCATCTCTTTGGCACGGATTGGTTAGGTAGAGATATGTTTATACGAACAGTGATGGGGCTTTCTTTAAGTATAGGGGTTGGCTTGATTGGAGCAATAGGCAGTGCTTTGATTGCTCTATTCCTTGGTATGGCAGCTGCAACAATGGGTAAAATGGCAGATCGAATTATTTCATGGATCATTGACCTTTTTCTAAGTGTTCCGCATCTTGTAATCCTTATCCTTATTGCATTTACTTTAGGTGGGGGATTTAAAGGGATTGTAGTTGGATTGACTTTAACGCATTGGCCAAGTCTTGCACGTGTCATCCGGGCAGAGGTTATGCAAGTTCGTTCCGCAGAATTTGTTCAAGTTTCTCAAAAGATGGGAAAACCCAAATGGTGGATTGCTTTGCATCATATTTTGCCACATATTGCTCCACAACTTTTAATTGGTTTTATGTTACTTTTCCCTCATGTTATTTTACATGAGGCAGCAGTAACATTTTTAGGTTTAGGATTGTCACCGCATGAGCCAGCAATCGGAATCATTTTATCTGAATCGATGAAGTATTTATCTTCGGGTATGTGGTGGCTTGCTTTCTTCCCAGGACTTTGTCTATTGATTGTCGTGAGAACTTTTGATCAAATTGGAGAAAACATCCGAGTTCTCATGAATCCTACTAAGACTCATGATTAATCATATATGTGTTAATAAGAGGAGTTAACAAATGTCTATTCTTGAAGTGGAAAATTTATCAGTATCTTTTAAACAATATACAGGTGGATTTAAAGAAATGAATCATAAGGTAATTTCAAGTTTAAATGTAACTCTTGAAGCGGGTAAGATTCTAGCAGTTGTTGGTGCAAGTGGCTCGGGGAAAAGTTTACTTGCACATGCCATTCTTGGAATACTTCCTAGCAATGCTATTGTCAGTGGGACCATCAAGTATAAGGGGGAGGAACTAACACCTACGCGGCAACCTGCATTAAGGGGGAAGGAAATTGCTCTAGTTCCACAATCGGTAAACTATTTAGATCCCCTTATGCGTGTTGGAAGTCAGGTTCGTACTTCTGTTAAAAATGGAGATGCTGTATCTGCTCAACGTAAGGTCTTTGAACGTTACCGGCTTGGAAAAGAAGTTGAAAACATGTATCCGTTTCAACTTTCAGGGGGCATGGCAAGAAGAACTCTTTTATCCACCGCTATGGTAAGTGATGCAAAAGTAATTATTGCGGATGAGCCTACTCCGGGATTTGATCCTATCGTTATTAAAGAAGCATTAGATAACTTTAGAGAGTTTGCCGATAGCGATTGTGCTGTAATGTTAATCACACACGATATTGAATCGGCTCTTCAAATTGCCGATAAAATTGCTGTATTTTATGCAGGGACTACGGTAGAGATTGCGCCTGTAAAGAATTTTGTAGGTAAGGGTGAGGCGATACGCCATCCTTATACTAAGGCTTTGTGGAGGGCATTACCTCAAAATGAATTTATCCCTATTCCAGGTTCGCAGCCTCATCCGAGTTCATTGCCACCAGGATGTTTGTTTGCACCACGTTGTGAAATGGCAACGCCTGAATGTCGACAAGCACTACCTGAAATGAGGGAACTTAGAGATGGAATGGTGAGGTGTATTCATGCGACTTGAAGCAAAAGACATTGGATTTCGATATGGAGATGGGCCATGGTTATTCCAAGGAGTTAATTTGACGATAGAACCAGGAGAAATTGTTGGTATTACAGGTACAAGTGGGCGAGGGAAAACTACTTTTTGCAGAATATTAGCGGGATACGAGTCACCAATTGAAGGGGCTGTATATTTTAATGGTGCTAAGTTACCGAAAAATGAATATCATTGTGTTCAAATGGTCCTTCAACATCCAGAAAAGGCGATTAATCCAAGATGGAAAATGCATAAAATTCTAAATGAAGGATATCAACCCGATAAAGAGTTGTTAGATTTACTAGGTATTGAACAAGAATGGTTAACGCGTTGGCCACATGAATTATCTGGGGGGGAGTTACAACGATTTTGTGTTGCTCGAGCATTAGGGCCGAATACTCGTTTTCTTATCGCAGATGAAATGACAACTATGTTAGATGCAAATACACAAGCTCAAATATGGCATGCTATTATTGAAATTGCTAAAAAGAGAGATATGGGCATAGTTGTTGTTACACATGAATTTAAGTTAATGCAAAGACTTTGTCATCGTGTCATCGATTTCAATAGAAAATAATATTAAATATTAGAAAAGGAGGCGTCTTTAATGGAAACCTCCTTTTTTACTGGCATCTTTTTAAGTTAACAGCATTTATCGCTAATCAATTTCTTGTTCTGCCACTTTTTCATGGATATCGGTTTCGATTGCCTGAACTAGGTTATCTATTAGTATTTTCGTAAAGAATTTGGTGTATGATTAGTCCATTTTTCGCCAATGATTCTATGGCAATTATTAAAAATTCGCTCAATTAGTTGGGTAGAATTCGCTAAGATTCTTATACTGAAGCCTGGTACGGCAAGTCTTGAAATCCCAACTTTAAAATCAGCTTTCTCCATTCGAATTATTTCATATAGTTCATCAAGGAGAGCATTTTCCGTATTTTCACTTATTGCGACCATTGAGCCTAAGTGAGTATAACCTTCCATAAAACCAAGCCCAGACAGGTTTTGATTGTTAGGAGTTAACTTAATATGATCAAACATGCCAAGTTTTCCGTCTAAATAAATTTCAGTAAGTAATTGAACGGTAGCGTAGCTGAATCTTTCACCGCTTGGAGACCATCCAGGGGTAAGAATATCTGTAGATAGGAATGTTGCACCACGCTCCATATGAATTACATTCTTCTGCTTATAACGAGCATTTTCATAAGCAATTAATGGATCGGGCAGGTATTCTAAGTAACTTCCTTTTTTTAGTGAAATAGTTGTTTCCTGATAAGCAAAGCTCTTCGGTGTTTTATATACTTTTGTTGCGGATTGCGTAGTTAGTGTTACCTTCGCATCTTTGTTAGCGGATATCTCCAATTTGTAACGATCACCGTCTAAATAACCACCACCGGGATTTAAAAGGTAATAGCAAACTTGTCCTGAATCATCGTGGTAAATCGGTCGCATAACTTTCAGTGCTCCTTGGAAATACACATTCTTAGCGACCGTTTTCCCTTTCCGTTCTTCCAGGTCTAGTGATAAAACACCAGTCCAATCTGACATATTAATCTAAACCTTTTAAGAAAGCGTGTTTCTTAATCCATTCAATTATTTCAGGGAGACCTTCATCGTTTTTTAAGTTAGTGAAAACAAATGGTTTGGCACCGCGGAATACTTTTGTATCCTCTGCCATTACTTCAAGGCTAGCACCAACATACGGAGCAAGGTCCGTTTTATTAATGATGAACAAATCGGATTTAATCATGCCTTGTCCACCTTTACGAGGGATTTTCTCACCTTGTGCAACATCAATAATATAAATCGAAAAGTCAACTAGCTCAGGGCTAAAAGTAGCAGCTAAATTATCACCACCGCTTTCAACAAAAATAAGCTCAACGTCTGTATGACGCTCAATTAATTCATCAATAGCAGCAAAGTTCATAGAAGCATCTTCTCGAATAGCAGTGTGAGGGCAACCACCTGTTTCAACACCGATAATTCGATCTTCAGGAAGAACACCATTTTGGATTAAAAATTTTGCATCTTCTTTTGTGTAAATATCATTTGTAACAACAGCCATTTTTATTTCATTTTCAAGATGGCGTGTTAATTTTTCTACAAGCATTGTTTTACCTGCACCAACAGGACCACCAACGCCAATTTTAATTGGTTCCATTAAAACACTTCCTTTTCTGATTCTTTTTTAAACTATTAAGACATAAATATCCGAATATTGACACGTTCGTGATTCATTTGAGATAGTTCTATTCCTGGAGAAACAATTCCAAAATCATCTTCTGATAATTGCATAATGCGTTCTACAGCTAGAGTAATCTCAGGTATAAACTTGTGGGAAATCGTTTGTCCTGCTGTTTGACCAAGTGGAATAGCTCGTACGGCATTTTGCACTTGGCTAGAAATTGAAGAATATAAATGATACTGAATAGCTTCTTCTTTTGATACGCTAAGCCCATGTGCTACGATTGCAAAAACAATAGAAGGGTGACCAAATACATTCTTATTTTTAATTTCTTCCTTATATAGAGAAAGAATCGGCATATCGTAAAGGGTAGTTGTCAGTTGAAGCATTCTCTTGCCAATCATTTGAGTACCTTCCCGTGTTTCTCTCGGTAAGTTTTGAACCGTTAATAGACGATCGAGATTCCATACTTTTTGAAGGTTATCCTCCACAAGTGCTTCAAAAGCGAGACGACATGCAAGTCCATCAGAGTAGATGAGTTGCTCATGCAGATATACTTGAAGCCACCCGAAAAACGTTTCCTGGTCATGTACTTTATTTTCCTGTATATAACTCTCCAAACCAAAAGAATGGCTGAAGGCCCCTGTAGGAAAATTAGAGTCACATAACTGGAATAAAGAGAGGATCTTTCTAGTCATGACTATGACCTATGTGACGGAATGCTTGTTTTACTTTGCGATCTTCCCTTTTAAAAGGAATGCCTAATTCTTGAAGTAACTCTTCAACTAAATAATCATATTGAACCAACATATCATTTTCTTCAAACTGAGCTGGTAAGTGACGATTACCAAGTTGATGAGCGATTGTCCCCATCTCTTTGATGTCACGAGGACTAATGACAAGTAAATCATCAGATAAAACATCTATTACAATCATATTTTTTTCATCCATATACAAGACATCACCAGCAACAAGATCACGAGGTGCTTTTAATCGAATACCAAATTCATTGCCGTGATCTGTTTTAACACGTTGGATACGCTTCATTAAATGCGCGCTTTCCAAGTAGACTTTCTCCATATGCCGTTTTTTTATGTCAGCTGGATCCATCTGGTCTAAATTTGTTACGATTTTTTCAATTATCATTATTTTTCACCTCAGAATAAGAAATAGCGCTGTGCCATAGGTACCGTATCAACCGGATCACATGTCAGCAATTCGTCGTTTATTTTTACTTCATATGTTTGTGGATCAACTGTAATATTAGGTGTTTCAGAATTTAATTTCATATCTTTTTTAGTTAGTGTCCGAATTCCGCCAACAGGGAGAATGATTTTATTAAGCCCAAGCTTTTCATGAACACCATCATCAAATGCAGCTTGCGAAATGAAAGTTGCTGAGCTTCTTGCTAACGCTTTTCCAAGTTGTGCATACATTGGACGGTAAATATATGGTTGCGGAGTTGGGATAGATGCATTGGCATCACCCATTAATCCAGTAACCGCAAGTCCGCTTTTAAGAACCATTTCCGGTTTCACTCCAAAGAATTTTGGATTCCATAGAACTAAATCTGCCATTTTTCCAATCTCAATAGAGCCTACATGTTTTGAAATCCCATGTGTGATTGCGGGGTTAATCGTATATTTAGCGATAAAACGCTTAGCTCGGTTGTTGTCAGCATGTTGGCTATCACCTTCTAGAGGACCTCTTTGTTTTTTCATTTTATCTGCTACTTGCCATGTGCGTAAAACAACTTCTCCTACACGGCCCATTGCTTGGGAGTCAGAGCTCACCATGCTAAATACGCCCATATCATGAAGGATATCTTCAGCTGCAATTGTTTCTTTTCTAATTCTAGAATCTGCAAACGCAATGTCTTCCGGAACGGAAGGATTTAAGTGATGACAAACCATAACCATATCAAGATGTTCATCGATAGTATTTACGGTATAAGGGAGAGTAGGGTTCGTTGATGAAGGCAGAATGTTAAGGTAACCTGCCGATTTGATTAAATCAGGTGCATGCCCACCGCCTGCGCCTTCAGTATGGTACATGTGAAGAACTCGGTCTTTTACTGCTGCCATAGTATTTTCCATAAAGCCACTTTCGTTTAAAGTGTCTGCGTGAAGGGCAACTTGGATATCATATTCATCTGCTACTCGTAGCGCGTAGTCAAGAGATGAACCGGTAGCCCCCCAGTCTTCATGCACTTTTAAGCCGATTACACCAGCTCGGACTTGTTCTATTAAAGGGCTAATAGATGCGGCATGTCCTTTGCCTGTAAATCCAATGTTGATAGGAAGTCCTTCTGCTGCTTCTAGCATGCGATGAATATTCCATTCACCTGGAGTAACTGTTGTAGCCTTAGAACCTGCTGCTGGACCTGTACCGCCACCGATTAATGTTGTTGTTCCAGCTGTCAACGCAGTTTGTACTTGTTCAGGATTAATAAAGTGAACATGTGTATCGATTGCTCCAGCTGTAACGATTAAACCTTCTCCAGCAATTATTTCTGTTGCTGTGCCAATGATAATATCTACATTATCCATAACAAGTGGGTTACCACTCTTACCGATGCCAAAAATCTTACCATCACGGATAGCTAAATCGGCTTTGCAAATGCCAGTATAATCAAAAATAATTACGTTTGTTATAACTGTATCTGCAACGCCATCAGCACGGGTTGCAAGTGGGTGTTGGCCCATGCCATCTCGAATGACCTTTCCTCCGCCAAAGACAACTTCTTCTCCGTAAGAAGTGAAGTCCTTTTCGATTTGAATAAACAAATCTGTATCAGCAAGACGGACAGAATCACCAGTAGTTGGTCCATACATTTCAGCATATTGCTTTCGGGACATTTTAAAAGTCATAATGCGTCCTCACTTTCTAATTTACCGTCTACTTTATTATTGAATCCGTATATGCGGCGTTCTCCTGCAAAATCAATTAGTTGAATTTCTTTTTCATCTCCGGGTTCAAAACGAACTGCTGCTCCAGCAGGAACATTTAGACGTTTTCCGTAAGCCTTATCTCTAATAAATTTAAGTGCTTCATTTACTTCATAGAAGTGGAAATGTGATCCGACTTGAACAGGGCGGTCGCCTATGTTAATGACATTAACAGTAACTACCTCGAAGCCTTCATTACAAATAATCTCTTTTTCTTTTAAAATATATTCTCCTGGTTTCATATAGCAACTCCTCCTATTATCGTATTGGACTGTGGATAGTTACCAATTTTGTTCCATCTGGAAAAGTTGCTTCAACTTGAATATCATCGATCATTTCAGGAATTCCATCCATAACATCGTCTTGAGTCAAGATGGTAGAACCGTATTCCATTAGTTCTGCAACAGTCTTCCCATCTCTCGCTCCTTCCATTACCTCGTACGTAATAAGGGCAACAGATTCTGGATGATTCAATTTTAGACCCCTACCCTTTCGGCGTCTTGCAAGGTCAGCTGCCACTACAATCATTAGTTTGTCAATTTCACGCGGCAATAAATGCATAGTCCACTCCTCCTGGTATAAATCTTAAATAAAAATAGTATTTTACTTGGTAGAAAGGCGGAGATTAACTAAAAAATAAAATAAATATTTATCTATTTATTTTCTCTGAAATCCCATTAATTAACCTTTCTAAAGAATTTTAACATATAAATAATTTAAGATGAAGTTTTACGTAATGCGAAATATATTTAAAATAAAGTTAAAGTATTAATATAAAATTTCGATTGCCTTCCAACAAAATGTGAGTTTATATTTATGTGATTTTACTTTAGTTTGCAGATAGATTTTCTTTTAATCTGTTCTAACGAGTTACATTCTAAGGAAGTTGTGTACTTAATTTCAAAGTAGGAAAGCTAATAATGCATAGCTCGGTAATAAGTATCAAGATGCTATAATTATGGTTGAGGTGAGATAGATGAGTAAATATACTACGTGTAAGGGCAAGACGTTTTGTTCATTTGAATAATTGTATGAAAGCTCATAGTTTTTACAATCTCACATTTGACCCTAGTTATTTGTGGAATGGGGTTCAAACGAACATGGATATAATCGATTATTTTGATTGGGTTGAAATTTTAAAAAAAGCCTTAAAGGCCAGTTTATATTTACTGGTCTTTATACTATTAAACGGGCAGTTATAGTCCGCGTTTATGAATTGTATTTTATTATTTATTGAATATGGAGTGATTAAAATAACTATAGTATTGTTTTTATTAGCTGGGTTAGGTGAGATAGGTGGAGGATACCTTATCTGGCTATGGCTTAGAGAAGGAAGACCATTTTATTTTGGGGTTTTCGGAGGTATAGCCCTAGCTTTATATGGCGTTGTAGCAACATTTCAATCGTTCCCTTCGTTCGGACGAGTTTATGCAGCATATGGGGGTGTTTTTATCATCCTATCAGTGTTATGGGGATGGGGAGTTGATAAGAAAGCTCCCGACTTATATGATTGGATAGGTGCAATTATTTGTTTAGTTGGAGTTTCTGTCATGCTATGGGCTCCCCGTAATTAAATAGCATTGACTGAGTAACCTCTATTTAATAGAAAGAGTAAATCAATTATTGGCTCTTTAAAAATCCTAAGGCAATCAAATAATTTAATAGCTATTTAGCATGTTTTTTCAAACCATTGAAAAACATGCTTTTTTATTTATCCACTTTTTGAGTAAAGCCAAAGAAACAGTGATGTTGAAAAAGAGGATTGTATTGCTATGTTAGCGAAATAAAATAAAGGAACCTTATTTAAAATATGTATTGTTTCTAAGCTAACGTTATAAATAATAGAGCTAAAACGTAGCTTAGATTGTTAATGAAATTTATGCGAAGGGGTTTTTCTATTGAAACAAGCTTTACTAGTGATTGATGCTCAACAAGAGTTAATTGAGGGTGATGAAAAAGAGCAAAGCGTTCTAAATAAAGAGAAACTGTTGAATAATATCAATTCGGTAATAAATAAGGCAGTGGAATCGGATGCATTAGTCATTTTTATGAGAGATAAAGATGTTGCGCAAGGTGAAGGTAAAGGATTTCAAGTTCATGAGCAAATTAAAGTGCCGCTAACTGCTAAAGTATTTGATAAGGAGGCTACTAATTCGTTCTATAAAACACCGTTGATGGACTTTTTAAAAGATCATGAAGTCGAGCATTTAGTAGTTATGGGATGTAAAACAGAGCATTGTGTTGATACCGCTGTTAGAACTGCAACGGTAAATTATTTTGACGTAACCCTAGTTGAAGATGGTCATTCAACAACGGACGCTACAAATTTATCTGCTGATAAGATAATTAATCATCATAATGAAATCCTACATGGTCATTACAATGTAGATAATTTTTCCGTTGTTAGAAATAGTAGTGAAGATTTGTTTAAACCAACGCATAACAATTATAGATAAATAAACTGGGGTTCACTTTTCTTCTTACTACCCATTTTAAATAAAGCATTCATTTTGATTAATTTCAAAATGGATGCTTTTATCGTTTAGAACAAAGGAAGTTTTAAAATGGATATAGTTGGTGATTTCATAGTTGAGATTGATGCTTATTTTATTTTTAAAAATATGAGAATGTTAGTAGGTCACGTTCGTTGTATATAGTGAGAAAGCTTTTTCAATTTAAAAAGGAGATCATGCCATGAGAATTTCAGAGAAGAATTTTGTTAAGCGTTTAAAGAAACAAGATGAAGATGCACTTGAATATGTTATCGATACGTATATGCCTTTTATAAAAGCAATTGTTTATAAAATTTTACAACCACTTGGGAAAGTAGACTTAGTGGAAGAGTGTATGAGCGATGTTTTTTTATCGGTATGGCAAAATTCAACGCAATTTAAGGGTGATGCAATCGAATTCAAAAAATGGATTGGCATGATTGCAAAATATAAAGCGATTGACCAATACCGAGCGATAGAGAAACAGCAAGCAAAAGAGCAAGTTCTTGATGGTACAGATAATTTTGCTTCAGGGAATCTAACACAAGATCAGATTTTGCAGCGTGAAGAGAGACATGAGTTGCTGTTTGAACTAAGTAAATTAGAACCTGTAGATAGAGATATATTCACAATGAAGTATTTCCTAGAGATGGCGAATGGCGAAATAGCAGATGCTCTTTTTATATCGAAAGCGGCAGTAGATAACCGCTTATACCGCGGGAAGAGAAAGCTAGCATATTCCATAACAAAGAGTTTGGAGGAGCGATGGACATGACAAATCAGTATAAAAAGTGGGCTAATTTTAATATTGAAGATATTGAGCCAATGGACGTAACGGATATTGAAAAGGCACGTATGAAACAGCGTATTATTAATAGAAAAATCACAAAAATAAAACGCCCAGTTTGGCGTATTGTTGCTGTAGCATTAATGATATTCATTGGAAGTGCGACAACAGTTAGTTTTGCGATGCCGAGCGTAGCATCACAAATCCCAATTATAAAAGGTATCATCAATTATTTTACTTCTGACAATGATAAGTTTTATGAAAAATATTCAGAATATGCAACGGATATTGAAGAAGTACAAATGAGTAATGGCATTACGATGATGATTGAAAACGCTGTTTATGATGGTAAAACAATTACAATTACCTACGCACTAGAAACAGAACGTGATTTAGGTGTAAATCCACGAATTGGACAGTTCTTTAAAGTTAAAGGTAGTATTGCAGCTGCGGGGGGAGATTCGCTCCAACAAATAAGTCCAACAAAATATGTAGGTCTAGCACGTGTAACTCCAACATTCAAAAAAGACCTAGAAAAAGTTCAAGTGCAATGGTCTCCTAAAAGTTATAGAAATGATATAACAGATGAAACGATTAAAGGAGATTGGAAGTTTAATTTTGAATTAGAAAAAATTCAAGATGAAATTCAGTTAGTTGACCAATCTATGACAGAAGCAGGTATGAAATTAATTATTAATGAGATTCGTAAAACGGATGTATCAACGATTATTAAAATGAAACAAATAACTGAATCTAAATTATTAAAAATATGGCATTTGGCAAGTCCTACTCTTGAGATTCATGATGATGTCGGTAACGTATATTATGTTGAAGATAATGGTGGTTCGTATTCTGATAATGGTGTAACTGCCACTGCTGAATGGAGTCAATCAATAGGAGTCATTGATGAAAAAGCTACAAAGCTTTACATTGAGCCGACAATAGTTTTGAGTTTAGGGGATGCAAAGGGTAGCAAAAAATATAAAATGAAAACAATTGAGATTCCTCTTGATTAAGTCTTTATAAAAATCAAGAATTCTTACTAATATAAAAATCCATTTCGATTAACTTCGAATTGGATTTATTTTTATTTATAGCTTAAAAAAATTTATCTCCAAATTATAAAACATAATATTGCAATAACTAATCTAATTAGTTATTATATTAATAATATTAGTTTTTAGAAAAGGAGCTTGATAAAGGATGAGAATTACGAAAATTGGTACAGTATTTCAATTGTCTTTTATGCCACGTGTATTTCCGGTTAATTGTTATTTAGTAGAGGAGGAAAATGAACTTACATTGATTGATGCAGCCCTACCTTTCAGCACAAAGGGGATAATAGATGCAGCCGAGCGTATTGGCAAACCGATTACAAGAATTGTACTTACCCATGCGCACAATGATCATATAGGTGCTTTAGATACGTTGAAAGAATTATTACCAAATGCTCAAGTAAGCATTTCTTCTAGGGATTCCTTATTATTGGCTGGGGACTCCACCTTGCTACCAAATGAAAAAAATAAACCAATTCGTGGTGGAGTTCCAAAAAATATTAAAACTAAACCAGATTTATTATTAGAAGACGGTGATCGCATTGGTTCACTAGAAGTAATCGCGACGCCAGGTCATACACCTGGATCCATAACACTTTTTGACACACGCAATCGTAGTCTGATTGCAGGTGATGCCTTTATTACAAGAGGAAAGATAGTAGTATCTGGGTTAATGAATGCCTTATTCCCGTTTCCAGCTTTAGCTACGTGGGATAAACGTATAGCTCTTGAGAGTGCAAAGAAATTGATGAGTTATCAACCAAGTCTGCTTGCGGTAGGGCATGGCAAAATGCTGGAGCAACCAGGGGCTAAAATAGAGCAGGCAATAGCGGAAGCAGAGAAAAAGTTCTAACAATCTAAATAGGAAGTGACAATGAAATGACTCGTCGTATGAAATTAGATGTATCAATTATTTTAGAGAAAGCAACAGAGTTAGCTGATGAGAATGGTTTAGATCAACTTTCGCTAGGCTCATTAGCCGAGAAATTAGGAGTACGACCTCCTTCCTTATACAATCATTTTGAAGGTCTAAATGGATTGAAGCAGAAGTTAGCAATTCATGGAGTTAAAAAACTTTATGAATATATGCTTCAGGCTGCAGTCGGAAGATCGGGTGATGAAGCAGTGCGTGCAGTGAGTGAGGCGTATATTCAATTTGTCAGAACTCACCCGGGGCTTTATGACGCTAGCAATCGTTTTCCGGATGCTGACGATAAAGAATTACAACAAGCCCATGATTTAGTCGTACAGTTAGTTGTTCAAGTACTACAAGCATACAATTTGCAGGAGGAAACAGCGATTCATATGGTCCGAGGATTAAGAAGTATACTACATGGATTTACTTCTATTGAGCAAATGGGTGGCTTTGGAATGCCACTAGATATTGATAAAAGTTTTTTAATTCTCATTAATACTTTTATTGAAGGTATTCATACAGTTGTAATCAATGAAGGCGCGTATGAACAGGAGGAATAATTCAGGTGACATTACTAACAGTGATATAAGCGCTAATTATTTGAATGATTAATAAGGAAAATTTTTTTGATTATAGAAGCTGCTAGACAAAAAGAAATTACTTTCTCTAACATTTATTTTCTAACTCATATTAATGTTAGCCCTAATTGATATCATTTAGGGCTATTTTTTATTTAAGTATTTATGTTGAAAAAGATTTATTGCTCAATTATAATTTACCTAACGATAGGTAAATTATAAAGTGATATCTTTTCAGGGAGTTATTGATATCATCTTTTGGGGGATGGATTACATGAGTAAAACTAAAGGCCGTATTACAGGGCTCGACTTCGCTCGTTCTTTAGCAATGTTTGGTATGTTCATAGTGAATTTTACTGTTATCACTGGTGCAGAGACGAATGGACCTAATTGGTTAGTTCGTTTGACTACGCTTTTTGAAGGGCATGCTTCGGCGCTTTTTGTATTACTTGCGGGTATAGGTATTGCGTTAATGACTCGTAAGGCTAGAGAAGGACACGATCACCAATTGATTGGAGATATGCGAATCGTTATTTGGAAGCGTGCGTTATTTCTATCTATAGCAGGTTTGGGATTGTATATGGTAGGGTGGACCGGTGATATTCTCCATTATTACGGGGTCTATTTATTTTTCATAGGTTTCTTAATTAGTTTTCCTAAAAAAGTGCTCTTAATCATTACGATTGTAGTTGTTATGATTGCTCAATGTATACAGTTAACATTTGATGTTTTTGTAGGATGGGATCCTGGTGCATTGTATATGGATTATGTGGGTTTTTGGACTATTAAAGGATTTTTACGCAATCTTTTCTTTAATGGCTACCATCCAATTTTCCCGTGGTTCGCTTTTATATTAATTGGATTTGCCATAGGCAGTCTTGATTTTAAAAGTAATCAGATACGCCGAAAACTATTATTGGTAGGCGTGATAATTCTTTTCTTTACAGAAGCTCTGTCAAAGATATTGATTTCTCAAACTTCCTCTGTGTTAACAATGGAAGTAGCGGAATTTTTGTTTAATACAGGGCCTATACTGCCGGGTATTCTTTATATTACCTCTGCGGGTGGTTCAGCTTTAATCATTTTAATCGCCGCCTTATACATTACTGAACGATTTACAAAGAGTAAGCTTGTTGCATCAATCATTGCCTCTGGGCAAATGACATTAACACACTACATTGCACATATTCTTATTGGTGTAAGCTTTCTAGAATGGATTGGTCGAGCTGAGCATCAATCACTAACCTTCATATACAGCTTTTGCATTGTGTTCTATATAGTATGTATTTTATTTAGTACACTATGGCAACGGAAATTTTCAAGAGGACCAGTAGAATGCTTGATGAGGTATTTAACCAAATAGTGTTTAGTGACAATAAAGTAAAGAGGCGAGAAGTGGGATATACTGTACTAGAGGATGAGGGACATGGATTCACGAAAAAGGCGAATGAAATTTACGTGTACGAGAAAATACTGGAATTTTTTAATACACATATCATTAATGAAAAAGTAGTGGTAGCTAATACTGAAATTTAAAGAAAGGCTACTTTTCGTTTTAAATACTGAACGAAAAGTAGCCTGTATTATTTTTTGATATTTAGTTATTAAGATTATTTTACATTTTAAATTTGCTAATTAAATCTTGCAATTCAACAGCAAGCTTAGACAACGATTTTGTAGAAGTGGAGACTTCCTGCATCGCTGCTAATTGTTCTTCCGTTGTTGCAGCTACTCTTTGAGAATGTTGTGAAGCTTCTTTTGTTGCATGTGTATTGTTAGAAACAGTAGCTGCAACTTCTTGAGCACTAGCAGACATTTCCTCTACAGTAGCAGCCATATCAGTTACTTTTTCTTTCATACTCAGCAATTCACTGGCAATTTCCTTAAAGCTTGCGTCTGTTTTGCTGACAATATTTAGTCCATCTATTACTTCTAATTTGACGTTATTCATCGATTCTGTAGAACGAGACATATTCAGTTGAATATCTTTTATTAAATTTGAGATTTGTTGAGAAGAGCTTTGAGATTGCTCAGCAAGTTTACGAACTTCTTCTGCAACAACGGCGAATCCTTTTCCGTGTTCACCTGCACGAGCAGCTTCAATAGCGGCATTTAATGCTAATAAATTGGTTTGATCAGCAATATCGTTAATTACTTTAGAGATTTCGCCGATTTCGGTCGAACTTGAATCAAGTAATTGAAGAACTTCACCACTTTCATTAACTTTTTGGTGGATTGAGTTAATTTGTTTTACTGTTTGTTCGACGTAGACATTCCCTTGTTGTGTTTGGGTAGTAATCATTGCTCCAACTTCAGATATATCTGCAGAGTTTTCTGCTAAATTTTGAATTGCTATAGTCACTTCTTCCAGAGATTGTGAACTTTCTAATAGACTGTTTGTACTTTCTTCCGAGCCACTAGCAATTAGCTGTATTGAATTTGTTATTTCCTCTGTCGCTTTACTAGTTTCATCTGCAACAGCTGTTAGTTGTTCAGCTGAGGAAGCCACATGCTCTGATGATTGGTTAATTTGAATGAGAAGCGCCTTCATGTTTGATTTCATAGTGTTAAAATCATTTGTCAGTACACCAATTTCATCATTTGTAATAACTTCCACATCTTCCCCTGAAAAATCACCAGAAGCTGTTCGATTTAATTCGCGACTAATTTGTGTAACTGGTTTCGTTAATCTGCTGGAGAATATATACGCGATAATGATCCCAATAATAATTGCTATGCCTCCAATAATAATTGTAGTGATAGCAACTTTAGAGGCACCGCTGTTAAATTCTTTTTCAAATGATTTTGAGGTAATCGTCCATCCCCAATAAGGTTCTTTCTGAGCGTAGGCTATATTTCCTTCAATTTTATTTGTATTGGCATTCATCCATTTGTAAGTAATATAACCGCCTTTTTCTCCGGCTTTTAAAAGCTCTTTCCCGATTAATATGCCGTCTTCCGTTTCTGTATTCATGAGTTCTGCACCTTCGTTCCGAGGGTCCATCACGTTTATTGCATTTTCATCAATGGCATATACAAAACCGTTATCTCTAATTGTATATTCCTTTTTTATAGGTCGTTTATTGTCGGCATCTTTTTCCCCAAATAATTCAACTCTTAATTTCTCTTGAGCTTCTTCTAAAGTAAGGTTCCCGTCTTTAACTTCTTGATCTAATACAGAAATCATAGCGATGACCATATTTGTGTTTTGTTGTAGTTCTTCTATTCCAGATGAAGTCAATTCCTTTTTGGAAGTAGAGTATGTACTGAATCCTATAATTGTTGTAGGAATGATTAATAGAAGGGTACATAGAATAATCAATTTTCGTTTGAGTGATATCTTAATTTTGTTCATTTTACATCTCCATTACTATAATTTTTCGTTATATTGTTAAATATGAAATCAATGGGACTTTTACCTTTTATTAAATAATATCGACATTTTTCTACAATTATTAATGAAGTTAAGTTAGTGCTTTTAAAATAAAATTAATACTAATAAACTGCAACAGAATCCATTAAAGCATTTATTTTCATCACATTAAATAGGCCTATAATTTTCTTGGATTTTTGTTTCCACATTAATTTTTCTATATGTTTGCTCAAGCAAAGAATAAACAATACAAAATAGTACAACCTAACCTCACTGACATATTTAAGGGAGGATTTATATTGAGTAAAATTATACAAATTTCTTTGGCTGTGCTTCTTGCAATTTCCTTAGTTGGATGTGGAACGAATAGGGACTCCAATGATCCAGCCAAAAATGAAGTACAAAATAATGCTACAAAACCAAGCACTGATAAGAATGTAACGACTGAAGAGAAAACGACTAAAGGGAATGATGATAAACTTAAATTAGCAAATGACGTGGCAGAAAAAATAACAGAAATGAAAGAAGTAGACACGGCTACCGCTATTGTATTTGATAAAAATGCATATGTGGCTGTTATGCTAAAAGAGGGAACTAAAGGAAACAAAGAGATAGAGAAAAAAATTGCAGATTTAGCAAAAGAGATTGATACTAATTTGAAAAATGTGTACGTTTCATTGAATCCAGATGTTGTAAAACAAATGAATGATTATAGAGATAAAATCAATGCTAACGAGCCAATTGAAGGGATTTTCAAAGAATTTTCCGATATGGTAAAAAGAGTATTCCCTACTGCTCATTAAATATAAACATAACGGATAACTGATATGTAGAGCCTGTTTTGATTAATTTTTTCAAAACAGGTTTTTGCTCTTTATAATATTGAAGAAGTGAAAATTTGTAGCCCTTAATAATAGTAATTGTTTATTGTGTTCTGTACATGTCAATAATATATAAATCAAACTGTTGACATGATAAAAAAACTCTGTTAAATTTATCTTAAATTCAAGATAAATGAATTCGAGATAATAAAATCCGGTAATATATAAATTTTTTTAATTATATATCTCGAATTCGAGATATATAATGTAGTTAAGCTTAATATAATTATGGAGGAATACAATATGAACCATTTAAAAGGAATTCACCACGTAACAGCTATCACAAGTAGTGCAGAAAAAAACTACGAATTTTTCACATATGTTTTAGGTATGCGTTTAGTGAAAAAAACTGTTAACCAAGACGATATTCAAACGTATCATTTATTTTTTGCTGATGACAAAGGGAGTGCAGGAACGGATATGACATTCTTCGATTTCCCAGGCATCCCAAAAGGTGTACATGGTACAAATGAAATTTCAAAAACATCATTCCGTGTACCAAGTGATGCAGCATTAGATTATTGGGTAAAACGTTTTGATCGACTAGAAGTAGCGCATACTGGCATTAGCAAACAATTTGGTAAAAAGGCACTTTCATTTGTAGATTTTGACGATCAACGCTATCAATTAATTTCTGACGAAAACAATATAGGCGTTGCTAGTGGAACACCATGGCAAGATGGACCCATTCCTCTAGAACATGCAATTACAGGATTAGGACCAATCTTTATTCGCATCGCTAATTTTGATTACTTTAAGGAAATGTTGGAAAAGGCATTAGCATTTAAAGAAATTACTCAAGAAGGATCATTCCACTTGTTTGAAGTTGGCGAGGGAGGTAATGGTGCACAAGTTGTTGTAGAGCATAATGCTACCCTTCCTCAAGCGCAACAAGGATTTGGATCAGTTCATCATACTGCTTTCCGTGTAGAAGATCGTTCTGTTTTAGAAGAATGGATTCATCGTATGGAAGGCTTCGGATTCAATACATCAGGTTACGTTAATCGTCATTTCTTCGAGTCATTATACGTGAGAGTTGCACAAGGAATTTTATTTGAGTTCGCAACAGATGGTCCTGGTTTTATGGGAGATGAACGATATGAAACTCTTGGAGAAAAGTTATCTTTACCTCCGTTCTTAGAGCCAAAACGTGAGCAAATCGAAAAATTAGTTCGTCCAATCGATACAGTAAGAAGTACAAAAGAATTCATTAAAGAATAATATTTAAAGTAATCTAAGAGGTGGAAAATGAGCATTTTTAATAAATTTTATGGAAAATCAACGAAACATACAAAAGACAATTTAGGAGGAAATGAAATGTTGAAAATAGGTATTGTTTTAGGAAGTACACGTGAAGGTCGAGTAAGTCCACAAGTAGGAGAATGGGTGAAAGACCTTGCTAATCAACGTGGAGACGCAGAATATGAAATCATCGATATTGCAGATTTTAAATTACCGTTTTTAGGAGATCCAAATGGTGATCCTCAAGGAATTAGTGGTTGGTCGGAGAAAATTAATGGCTGCGATGGATTTGTATTCATCGTTCAAGAATACAATCATAGTATTACAGGGGCATTAAAAAATGCATTGGATTTACTACGTGCAGAGTGGAACAACAAAGCAGCGGGTATCGTAAGTTATGGTTCAGTAGGTGGAGCGCGTGCAGCTGAACATCTACGTGGAATTCTTGGAGAATTATTGGTTGCAGATGTACGTGTACATCCTGCATTATCATTGTTTACTGATTTCGAAAACGGCACAGTTTTCAAGCCGGCTAACGTTCAAGCAGCATCCGTCAACGATATGCTTGACCAACTTATTGCTTGGAGCGGAGCGTTAAAACCTTTACGTAAATAAATAATATATGAACGATAACAGTAAGAGGAGGGAATAAAAAGTTCTCTCCTTTTTTAAAACTTAAGTAAATCAAATGCTAAATTCGATTAATTAATATTTTATCGCTTACGTAGTGAAGTGATAACAAAATAAGAAAACATTTGAGAAATAATACAATGTGATCATTAATTTGGCTTCGTTTAAATTGTCGAATGACTTTTTAAAACGTTTTGATTTAATAACGCACCAATTTAAATTTATAAGATCCTCTGTAAAACCATTATGTGTTTTATAGGGGATTTATTTTTTAGATGAGTATCCCGTGGTAATTTGAAGTCTTTAAAATATGTGCATTTTAGCAGCAGATTTATTGAAAATTGGAGTTTTGCAATGTTTTAAAATGGCTTTTATATAAATACAGAGTTTAAATATAGTTCTATTTGTGATGTAGTCAAATGATTGTTAGTTTCTGAAAATAAAATATATAATAAAGGAAGAATAAGGAGGTTTTTATATGCAAAATTTTACTTTTTGGAATCCTACGAAACTCATTTTTGGACAAGGACAGTTAGAGCAGATAAAAACCGAGGTGCCGAAATACGGTAAAAAGGTATTAGTTGTTTATGGTGCCGGAAGTATTAAACGAAATGGTCTATATGACAATGTGATGAATATGTTAAATGAAATAGGCGCAGAGGTTTTTGAGCTATCTGGAGTAGAACCTAACCCGCGACTTACAACAGCTAGAAAAGGGATTGATATTTGTAAAACTGAAAATATCGATTTTATTTTAGCAGTTGGTGGCGGTAGTGTAATCGATTGTACGAAGCTTATTGCAGCAGGTGCAAAATATGACGGAGATGCATGGGATTTAGTCGTTAAAAAAGCATTTGCAACAGAAGCTCTTCCATTCGGAACGGTATTAACACTTGCTGCAACAGGCTCTGAAATGAACGCTGGTTCTGTTATTACGAATTGGGAAACTCAAGAAAAGTATGGTTGGGGAAGTGCTGTAACATTCCCGCAATTTTCAATTTTAGATCCAGTTAATACTTTCTCAGTTCCTGAAAATCAAACGATTTATGGAATGGTAGATATGATGTCGCATGTATTAGAACATTATTTCCATCTTGAAGAAAACACTCTTTTCCAAGATCGTATGTGCGAATCATTATTGTTAACTGTAATGGAGACTGCACCAAAGTTGTTAACGGACCTTGAAAATTATGAGTATCGTTCTACGATTTTATATAACGGCACTATGGCGTTAAATGGAATCTTAAATATGGGCTATCGTGGAGACTGGGCTTCTCATAATCTTGAGCATGCTGTTTCTGCAGTTTATGATATTCCTCATGGCGGTGGACTTGCGATTCTATTCCCTCATTGGATGGAACACAATCTAAAAGTGAAACCAGCACGATTTAAACAATTGGCTGTGCGAGTATTTGGTGTTAATCCTGAAGGGAAAACTGATGAAGAAGCAGGATTAGAAGGTATTCAAAAACTACGCGAATTCTGGAACAGCATCGGTGCTCCAGCACGTCTAGCTGATTATGATATTGATGATAGCGAACTAGAGATTATGGCAGATAAAGCGATGATTTATGGTGAATTCGGTAATTTCACAAAACTGAACAAAGAAGATGTAATGGATATTTATCGCGCATCATTGTAATCTTGGAAACTTATATTATATATATTTGAGTCATAGGGAGGGCTATCTCTCAATGGCTCTTTTTTATTTCCCCGCATAATAGACAAATGTCTCTTAACCTTACTATACAATTCCTAACAATAATGAACATGTAAATGGTTCATTTGAGAATAGTGTACCAATCACCATGGCAATTAATGGTGCTAATAATGTAAAAGAAGCTACTTTGCTTGATCGCCTAAACGCATTATATAAAAATAAGTTGCCGTAGCTCCTGGGTTGATCTTAATCAGTATTTATTTAATTAATCGTCCAGAAGCAAGTTTTTCCTTTGTTCGGCGTGTAGAGCATAAGCATCTATAAAGCAAGTTGTTAATTAATATAGCAAAAATAGCCTTAAATTGCGGATGCTCAATCTTTTTTGGGTTTTTATATGTAATTAAATACAGTAGGGACATATGTCCTTTTCAAGATAACCGTATGTGTTTTTTAATAGAGAGAACAGCTTGAATGGGGGAGAGGAATATGTGGGGAATTATTTTTGCGTTTTTAGGTGGAGCCTTTATTACGCTACAAGGGGTAGCTAATGCACGGATTAGTCAAGATATTGGTACTTGGCAAACTGCGACAATAACGCAATTAACGGGATTTGTAATGGCTTTACTAATCTTCCTTTTTGTCAGAGATGGTAGCTTGCAAATGTTCAAAAAAGTAAAACCATACTATTTGGTTGGTGGTGCATTTGCCGCCATAATTATTTTTAGTAATATTTCGGCGATTCATCAGATTGGTGTTACGCTAACTATATCAGCAGTTCTCATTGCCCAGCTCGGTTTAACTTTTGTTATTGATATTAAAGGTTGGTTCGGTGTGGCAAAACAACAGATGAAGTTACCACAGTTTATCGGTATTGGAATGATGGTAGCTGGAGTAATTATTTTAGGTTTATAAAAAACATTTAGAATGACTAAGACGAAAGTATAGGAGGTGGAGATGGTTCATGAAGAAAATAGAGGATCGTGAGCAACTCAATCACTATTTAAAAGCTTATCAATTAGAATTCATTTTCAATGAATCTTTAATAGAGCATTTATCACTTTATAGCTTTGACCAAGGCGAAGATATTTGTTCGCAGGGAGATTCGTCGCATTATCTTTATATACTTGTGAAGGGGAAAATCAAAGTTTTTACTACCTCCTTGGAAGGTAGAAAATTAATACTCTCTTTTAAGAATCCACTTTATCTAATTGGAGATATTGAATACGTTCAAGATATAGATATCATAAATACAGTTGAAGCCGTTTCGCCTGTTATTATGATTGGTATTCAATATCAATGGCTAAAAAAGTATGGGAGCGATTATACGCCATTATTGCAATTCTTACTCGAAACCATTTCAAGAAAATTTCATATAAAATCAAACTTTTTTAGTTTTAATTTGCTATATCCAGTAGAAGTACGATTAGCTAGTTATTTGTTGTCCATGTCCTTTGATGAATCCGATGCACAATATGGTGGAGGACTAAGTACAAATAGTTTAAGAGATGTAGCGGATTTAATTGGAACGAGTTATAGACATCTCAATAGAGTTATTCAGCATTTATGCACCGAAGGATTAATTGAACGTACAAAAGACTCAATCAATGTAACAAACCGTGAGGCATTGAGCACGCTTGCCAATCACAATATTTATGAATGAAATAAACGTAGAGAGGAGTAGCGATGATGATTGTAGGGTTAATATTAGCGCTTGTAGCAGGTTCATTAGTTGGTTTGCAAAATATTTTTAATAGCAAAGTAAATGAACATACAGGTTCTTGGGCTTCAACAACATTGGTGTTAGGAATGGGGTTTTTAGCATCACTGATGGTGGGGTTAATTGTTGAGGGTGGAAACTTATTTAATTTACAAAATATGCAATCATGGTATTGGTTCAGCGGGTTAATTGGTGTTGGTGTCGTTACCTGTATTTTGAATGGCATTAAATTGCTTGGTCCGACATATGCCATTTCAATTGTACTGACATCACAACTTTGTTTCGCATTATTATGGGACTCACTAGGCTGGTTTGGACTAGAGCAAGTGCCTTTTACATTACAGCAGTTATTAGGAGTATTAGTCATAGCTGGTGGCATAATTGTCTATAAATTTGGTGGTAGAACAGTAGAGGCAGGGGAACAACTTTGAAAAAATATCAGACTTTATTATTTGATGTAGATGATACGTTATTAGATTTTGGTGCAGCAGAGAAAGAGGCGTTGTACTTACTTTTTAAAGATCAAAAAATAACCTTAACAGACGAAATCGAAGAGCGTTATAAGAAAATTAATCAAGGTCTTTGGAGTGCTTTTGAAAAAGGCGAAATCAATCACGATGAGGTAGTAAACACACGCTTTGCTCTTCTATTCAAAGAATATGGTAAAGAAGTGGATGGTCCCTTATTAGAAAGAAATTATCGAACCCACTTAGAAGAAGGACATCAGCTTATCGAAGGTGCCTTGGAATTAATCACAAGCCTACAAGATAGATATAACTTATATATTGTAACTAACGGTGTTTCCAAAACGCAGGACAAACGTCTACGGGCTTCAGGATTACACACACTATTTAAGGATATTTTCGTGTCAGAAGATACAGGTTTCCAAAAACCGATGAAAGAATACTTTGATTACGTCTTTGCACGAATTCCAAACATATTGACAGAGGATACTTTAATTATCGGAGATTCTTTAAGTTCAGATATTAAAGGTGGACAGTTAGCAGGTATTGATACGTGTTGGTTTAACCCGCATATGAAGCCAAACAATACTGAAATTATGCCAACCTATCAAATTCAAAAACTTGAAGAGTTATATCAAACACTAAACAGAAAATAATAATTTTAGATTAATTACTGTAGATAGAGCGCTTCTTTATTTTTATAAAGATTGAAGAGAAAGAAGATTTTAGAGGAAAAAAGAAATGTCATCGGCTTTGGCAAAAAAGGGAACTGAAGGAATGCTTGTAAATATGAAAAGACTATGACAGTATATAAGCATGCAAGCAACAACCTATATAACTTTAGTATGTCCAGCTCGGAATGGCTTTTTTTACTGAGCACTATAAATCCTTTCAGGGGTGAATGGACCACAACGAACGGAGGAAATAACACTATGTTAGATTTACCAAATTGTCCAAAATGTAATTCAGAATACACTTATGAGGATGGAAGTCTTTTTGTATGCCCGGAGTGTGCACACGAGTGGACTTTAGAATCTGAAGAGAGTGAAGATACAAAGGTCATCAAGGATGCTAATGGAAACGTGCTAAACGATGGTGATTCAGTTACTGTTATTAAAGACCTTAAAGTAAAAGGTAGCTCTTCAGTGCTGAAAATCGGGACAAAAGTAAAGAGCATCCGCTTAGTCGAAGGGGATCATAATATTGATTGCAAAATCGACGGTTTTGGAGCAATGAAATTAAAATCTGAATTCGTTAAAAAGATTTAATATCAGATTGCTTATAGGAGAATTCATTTTGAGTAGTACTTTATCAAAATGAGTTCTTTTTTTTCATTAAGTTTTAAATGAATATAAAAAGACAACAAATGCAGGCTTAGCTATTGTAAGTGCCTACTACATAGGGGCACTAACATAACTCGTCCTTTATTCGTTGCCTTTTAAGGAGATTATCCATCTTTAACTCAATCGTCTGAAGGCTTATCAGCAATATAGACACGTTCCCTCTTGTTTATAAATTTTGGGCTTAACAAAATGATCTTGCGGATTCTTTACTTAGAACCAAATCATTAGCATTTCGTAAAGAGGGACGCTTATGATTATGAAACTATAGAATCAGCTCATATCAAATTAATCTACACTATTTTCGATAAACTCAAAAAAATCAGGTGTTTGTATTTCTTGAAGATAATTTAATTTCTCTAAAATCTTCATACTGATCTCTTGTTCCAAATCTTCTCGCTCTTGCATACGAGTGTTAATCAAACTTTTCTTAATAGCAGGTCTAAAGATTTCTAGTAATCGTTCTAGGTCTTTGTTTTCTACTTCATGCAAGATTTGATTTTCCATCATGTTCCCCCATTTCTTTCTAAAATCTAAAAATAAGGCTTAAAAACAAAACATGATAATTTGCGTAAAGAATGAAAGGTAGTGCCTTATTTTATTTCTCCTGTTTGCATGCATTTCTTAATTTCTTTAAAGCAGCTTGATGGTTATATGAAATAGTTTGTTCAGATTCATTTAATATTTTTGCGATTTGTTTGTTATTAATGTTATGAATGTAGATTAATTCTAAAATACGTAATTGCTTATTTGATAGCAACTTCATTTTAGAATTAAGATGAGCATTAGCAATATAGTCACTAATGTTTTTTTGTTTTTGTTGAAAATTGATAAAAGTAGTATCTTCGTCGGTCGACATAAGAAGGTCCATTAATAGGTGTTTTTCTTGAGCGATGGATTCTTCAGTTACACCGGGAATAGGAAGATTCTTTTTATAATAGTTACGTAACTTTTTATCAAATTCAATTGCAGAAAAGTGGATGGTTTTTGAAATATAAGAAATTAAGATAATGTTTTTATAATATCTGCGAAAGGAAGCATTTAGTTGTTCGATACTTTCTTTGTCCATGTCATTGATTGCCTTATTAAAAATATGTTGGTTTTCGCCACTTTTTAAGAATTCTTTCATAATAGGTTGTTTCATCATAGCATCATATTTCTTGAAAAATTCTTCTTCTCTAACTGTCATCATCTACACTCCTCCTTTCATGTGAAAGAGAAATATAATACAAATTGATCGACAAATATTATTATGAATTTTAGAATTTTTAAGGTGTATATAAGTGGTTTTAAAATTAGTTTTATTATTACTATACTATGGTTTAAGTTAATAATTATGTTAAATTTAACCATAACATAAAAATTTGAAATGAAAATGTATCTTTTTTATCATTTTTAATGAAAAACACATATCATTATTAAAAATGAATAAAGAATAATTTTGATAATGGGACTCACCGATTTTTTCAGAAAACACTGAATAGAGATTATCTTCTGATAAATTACATTGGAAGGGCCATAATACATCTAATTCATCTGAATTTTGAACTATCTAGTAATCGTCGAGGCTATTTTTATATATTATGACCCTTTCAATAATCCTGGGTTGATGAGTTAAGACAAGAAATACTATTTTTAATTCACCCTTTTTTTTTCTGAACAATTACTTCTCGGAGATAGTCTAATCCAGTTGTTAATCGTTCTAGTTTTTTCTCAAAGCGTATTAATAGATAAATTGTCATTACAATTGGAAATCCAAGATTCGAGATTAAATAAACCCAATCTGCTTCGGTTCCCATATTAACCCCTCCTATTTTAATTGGATAAAGCCATTGCCCACTTGACTGATAGGGAAATCCATTTTTCTTGAATGACTACTAAAATATCTCTCAATTTGTGCTGGAAGTAGCATTTGATCATATTTGTGTATGAGATTTAAGATTAAAGCAACTGCTCCCGAAGCATGTGGAGCAGCCATTGAAGTACCAGTTAATTTCACGTATTTGCCATCTAAGTGAGTTGATAAAACATCTTCACCAGGCGCCATAAATTTTAAATTTAAATTAGTATGAGAAAAAACTGAAGGAACTAAATCGTTATTAACAGAGCCTATTGAAAGTGTTTCGTCGTAAAAAGCAGGGTAGGATATTTCGTATGTTTCAGAATCACCATCACCACCATTTCCAGCTGCTGCAACGATAATGAGCCCGGCATCATATACATTTTTTACTGTTTTATATAATTCATTTGTATGTGTAGGACCTCCTAGCGACATATTAATTACGCTTACTTTTTCACCATTAGGACCTGTCCATTTCATTGCATAATTCAATGCTTCAATTAATTGATCATAAGAACCTGAACCTTTTCTATCTAAAACTTTTAAAATTAATAAGTTGCATTTAGGAGCTACACCTATCACACCTACCCCATTATTTCTAGCTCCTATAATTCCAGCAACGTGTGTACCGTGCCCATTATAATCTTCGAAAGTATTTGGATCCCCATTATCATCATTTGTGAAATTATATCCCCCAATAATGGCGTCTTTTAAATCTGGATGATGTGTGGTAATACCCGTATCCATAATGGCTACAACAACGCCACTACCTTCGGAAGCCTCTGACCAAACTTCTCTAGCTTTGATGAGATCTACTCCGGGAGGAACAACTTCTAATTCATTATAAAATGATAAGATTTTGTATTTACCTAATTCGATTTTCGGCATAATATCCATCCTTTTCATATTAGTTTTTTTGTACAAAATAAACTCACATGATATTCGGCAAAACATACGGAACAAAGCAATGTCTTAACTGGTATTTCCTAGGCAATGATTAATTTGCTCTTTTGAATTCCTCCTTTATATTTCGTTATATTCTTTAAAGAGAAATTTAGAATAAATTATCAAAATAGTTAATCAATTTAGGTCTAATATCATTATGGTGACATTAAAATTGAAAATTTAAACAGACTGTCCAGGGAATTAGGAGGAGAAAGGCATAAGAAAATACAGTGAAGAGTTCTTCAAAGTTGTTGAATATCGCTTATAGACAGTTAAGCGAGTATGTATGTCCTGCATGAGTTAGATTTTCTTAAGGCTTATTTTAGGTAACTTATCGCTATTTTTGTACCAGATATAGTGGAAAATGAAAATTACAGAGTTGTTCGTGTTATATTTTGTCTATGAAGTGGGGGTGGGGATTTTATGCAAATTAAATTGATTATCGATGAGAAGTATGTTGAGACAGAAATACATATTCATGCGAATGCTTACAACGGAGAATTGGAGCAACTTATGAAGAATTTGAAGACAACGAGTACGGATGTTATAGATGGCTATATACAACAGGACATTTACATGTTGAAGATTGCGGATATTTATTTTGTATATTCTGAAGGTGCCAAGATTTACTTTCAAACAGATGAGCATGAATACGAGTCGAAGAGGAAGTTATATGAGCTTGAGGAGCTATTAGAAACAGATTTTGTCCGTGTAAATAAATCGACACTCGTTAATGTATCGAAAATCGTTTCCATGAAAATGGAAAGAACCGGTATGATGCAACTAGTAATGGATAATGATACGACAACTCATGCGAGTCGAATGTATTTAAAGGGATTAAAAAAAAGATTAGGAATCGGGAGGAATGTAAGATGAAGCAATTTTTTCAACTCGCAATTTTAGGAGCACTTATTGGCTTAAGTACCTCATATATGATTATTACAATCGATTTATTAGTCAATCCAACTTACACTCTCGACGGCAATGAGCTGTTTTTAGAATTTAGACTAGCTATAATTCTTGGAATCGGTTGTGGCATTACATCACTCATTTTTTATATGGAAAGATGGTCAATAGTGGTTAAGTTAATCATTCACTATTTTATTATTCTAGCGCTGGTACTTATTTGTGGGGCATTTGGAGAATGGTATGAAAATCCTGTTGAGAAACCGGGAGAATTTTTCTTGTTTTTTGCTGTACAATTAACAATTTATCTTGCAATATTTGTACTTATTTATTGGACGAGTTATCAAGAAGTAAAAAACATTAATGAAAAATTAAAAAGAAGATCAAAAGAAAATCATCAGCCAACAATAAAACTTAGAGAATAATAGCTGATTAACGCTCATGATGAACTATCGATTTAGTTTAAAGCATTTTAAAAAGAGGTGAAATGAATGTCAGAAGAACAAGGTATCATTCAAGTAATGAATTTGAGGAAGAGTTATTGCGGAATTAAAGCTGTAAGGGAAATATCCTTTTCCGTAAAAAAAGGCGAGTTATTTGCCTTTCTTGGGACTAATGGAGCGGGTAAGTCAACAACAATTGATATTCTTTGTACACTGCTCAAAAAAGATACAGGAGATATCATAATTGATGGTTATAAACTTGGTGAGGGAGTAGGAAATGATCATATTCGAAAGAGAATCGGTGTGGTCTTCCAAGAGAGTGTATTAGACGAAAGGTTAACCGTTTACGAAAATATTTTTAATCGGGGACAATATTATAATCTAAGCAAAACTCAAATTCAGGATAACTATAATTTTGTTTCAGAATATTTAAAGTTAGAGGATATTAATAACAAAAAATATGGTGCTTTATCTGGTGGGCAAAGAAGGAGAGCAGACATCGCGCGGGCTATTATACATAAACCTACTATTTTATTTTTAGATGAACCAACAACAGGGCTGGATCCCCAAACAAGACTGTTTGTTTGGGATGCGATTAAGAGATTACAAGAAGAAACGAATATGACTATTTTTTTAACGACTCATTATATGGAAGAAGCGGCTGTTGCTAACCAAGTTGTGGTCATTAAAGAAGGACGGTTGGTTGCAGAAGGGACACCTAATCAATTAAAAGAAAAATATGCTTTTGATAGCGTACATTTAGAGTTTAAGCATACATTTGACCCTGAGCCATGGTTAAAAGAAAAACAACTATCTTACGTATTGAAAAACTCAATTTATACCGTACGCGTCGCGTCTACTTTAGAAGCATATGACATCTTAAAAAAACTAGAAGGTCAAATACAGTCTTTTGAGGTTGTAAAAGGAAGTATGGATGATGTCTTTATTAATATTATTGAAGAAAAAGGGAGCGTCGTATGATGAAATCTCTATTCCATTTGGTTAGCAGGAATAATAAAATATACCGCCGTGATCGAACGTTAGTACTTCTATCACTATTATCAGTGTTTATCGTAATTTTATTGTATGCTGTGTTTTTACAACAAACCCAAGTTGATGCCATTCAAGAAATGATTGGCAAATCAAAGGCAGTTAAAAATATGGTGAACGAGTGGATGGTTGCGGGGTTATTATCGATAACTGCTGTTACCACAACACTAGGTGCGTTTGGAATTATGGTTCAAGATAAGGAAAGCAAAAAAACGCATGATTTCTTAACGACTCCATTATCGAGAGCTACGATACAGTTAAGTTATGTTATTAATGCATTTGTCATTGGTCTCTTTTTCTCCTTGCTTGCTTTTGTTGGTTGTGAATTATTTCTTGTTTTATCAGGTAGCGAAATCTTGAGTGGTATGGTGATTTTAAAAGTTATAGGCATTATTATTCTTTCGGTTGCATTATCGAGCTCAATAAACTTGTTCTTAGTTCTTTTCATTAAAACACAAAGTGCTGCCTCAACACTAAATACAATTGTTGGGACTGCTATCGGTTTTTTATGTGGAGTCTATGTTCCTATTGGTAGCGTTCCAAATTTTGTTCAAAATATTATTATGTATTTTCCCACCAGCCACACTGCAGTCCTCTTGAGAGATGCATTCATGACAGATTCAATTCAAACTGTATTCAAAAATGCAACGCCGGAACAAATACTGGAATATAAAAAACAGTTTGGCATAGTGTATGAAATGAATGACAAGCTTGTTAGTACAACAAATCATTTATGGATCATTATTATTACGACAATCGTATTTACCGTAGTATCTATCATGATATTCAAAAAGCAAAACAAATAGCTATAATTTAATTGCATATTTACTTATTTTATCTATTTTTCTAATAAAAATCTAAAATAGAGAATCCACTTTGATTAATTATTTTCAAAATGGATTCTTTTTTTACATAATATACAAGTTGATGGATGTTTTATATAATTACATTACATAAGTTAGGGCGGGTGGTGATGATCAATGGAACCTAAATGGCTTGAATGGGCAAAACAACTTCAATCCATTGCACAGGCGGGATTAACTTTTTCAAAAGATGTCTACGACTTGGAAAGATTTGAACTAATACGAACCATCAGCGTAGAAATGTTGTCACATCAAACAGGAATGGATAAGGAAAAAATAAAGGATCTATTTGCAAATGAACCCGGCTATGCCACTCCGAAAGTAGATGTTAGGGCAGTCGTTTTTCAAGATAATAAACTATTAATGGTTAGAGAAAATACTGATGGTGACTGGGCGTTACCAGGTGGTTGGGCTGACATTGGATTAACGCCAAGTGAAGTCGCAGTGAAAGAAGTAAAAGAAGAATCCGGGTTTGATGTAAAAGTAGTTAAGTTGCTGGGTGTACTAGATAAGAAATGCTATCCACACCCTCCTTCTCTTTATCATGTTTATAAAATATTTATTCAATGTGAAATAACTGGAGGGCAACCAATGGAAGGCATTGAAACAAATGCCGTAGCGTTTTTCTCTGAAAATGAATTACCAACCTTATCAACAGCTCGGAATACAAAATCGCAAATTGAATGGGTGTTTAAAAGTCTAAATAATCTACAAGAACCCGTTTATTTAGATTAATTTATTTAAGTAATAGTGATTTATAAATTTGATTTTTAATTTAGCACCTTAAGAATTAGAACGTTTTCTGTTTGCAACTCTATATTATGGGCATTTTTTCAGGAGGGGGTTTTAGTTTGATCATTCGTGAAGTACAGGTTGAAGATGCAGAGAGATTTTTAATTTTATTAAAAGAGATTGATGATTCAAATCGTATGCTATTTAATCCTGGAGAGCGTAAAACAACTGTTGAACAGCAACAAAAAGTATTAGAACGATTTGTAAATGATGAACGCTCAGTCTTTTTAGTTGCTGAAAAAGCTGGGGAATTCCTTGGCTATTTAGGCTTAGTTTCAGATGATTTTGAGCGGAGAAAACACATCGGACGGATTGTCATCGGCGTAGCAGAAAAATCACGCGGTCAAGGTATTGGAACAAAACTATTTGAATCTATATTCAAATGGGTAGAAGGAAAATCATTTAAGCGAATTGAATTAACAGTGATTAAAGATAACGAGTCGGCTTACCATCTATATCAGAAGATGGGATTTGAGCTCGAAGGCGAAAAGGTTGCAGCGCTATTGATTGATGGTGAGTTTGTGAATGAGATGTATATGTATAAATTATTATGACTTATTAGCGTAAGGGAGTAGAATGTCAATGCAGCAATTATCTGTTGGGAATATGAATATGGAATTTGCAAAAGAAATATTAGGTTGGAGATATGCTGCCCCATATGATTTTTATAACAACGAATTAGATACAGAAGCATTAAATGAAATACTAGATAACCCATATTACTCCGTAGTCAATAATAGTGGAGAATTGGTAGGCTTTTTTTGTATTGGACAATCCGCACAAGTACCAAGTGGTTCACAGTTTGGTACCTATTCAGAAGAAATGATTGATATCGGCATAGGGATGAAACCAGGATTAACAGGTAAAGGGTATGGTTCTACCTTCTTTTCATTTGTACTTAATCATATTCAAGGTGAAAACTGCATACCTATCCGCCTAACTGTTGCTAAATTTAATCATAGGGCTATTCATCTGTATGAAAAATTTGGTTTTGTTAGGTTTATGGAGTTTTGTAATAATTCAATTGAATTTATTGTAATGATTAAGAAAGATCTTTAACGGTTTTTCAACTAATAGTGGTGAGGGTCGAAAAAGAAATTAGTAATGATCAACTTTATTTCAGCTCTATACAGGAATGAGTATTTCAGATTTGTGAGGGGTTACCGGGTATAGCTCATGATTACCAAGTAGATTGGCAAGCTGATCGTTACATGTAGGTGGGAAGATGTTTGCGATGTTAGGAGGAGATTCTGAAAGAAAGCCTATTATAATTTTAAAATGTGAACCTAATCGTGCTGTTGAGTTACGTGAGACTTATGAGGGCATTATCCCAGGGTATTATATGAATAAAACACATTGGAATTCATTATATTTGGAATCAGATTTACCTCTTGAGTTATTTGAGAATCTAATTTTACATTCATATAATTTAGTTTTTGAAAAATTAACTAAGAAGGCCCAAAAAGAAATTCATTAGAGAAAGGATAATTTCCTTATAAGTATTTAATAAACACACCAAAATGGCGAGTAAACTAGAATAGTATGTCTACAGTTTGAAGTGACTTCTCATTGAGAAAAGTCACTTTTTATTTGTAAAAAAATTTTTATTTACTTTTCTAAAACTTGGGAGTAATATTACATCAGTTTCAAATTTCTAAATCGCTGAAGTGAAATACACGGGGGAACCATTTTGTGGATTGCAATGTAATCCTAGGGGTGAATTCTTTGAAGAAGGAAGGGCTACTCAAGGCCCGAATCCGACAGCTAACCTCGTAAGCGTTATATGAGAAGGAAGGTGGAGCTTGTTAGACAGAAATCCTAATGTCTACAGGTCTATTTGTTGATGACCTGTGGGCTTTTTTTATTCACTAAAAGTAGAAAATCCTCTAGATTGGGTGAGAAATATGAAAGCGTCATTGAAAAGATTGTTGATTGGTAAACCTTTAAAATCAACTGAATTGGGTGAACAAAGGTTAAATAAAACGAAAGCATTGGCGATTCTTTCTTCGGATGCTTTATCATCTGTTGCGTATGGTCCTGAGCAGATATTGATCGTTTTAGTGACAGTTGGAGCAACTGCTTTATGGTATTCAATACCCATTGCATTTGGTGTTATCATTCTTTTAACAGCACTTATTCTATCATACCGTCAAATTATTTATGCTTATCCTCAAGGGGGAGGAGCTTATGTTGTATCGAGAGAAAATCTCGGAGTTAATCCAGGTCTTGTTGCTGGAGGTTCATTACTAGTTGATTATATATTGACGGTAGCTGTTAGCGTATCTGCTGGAACGGATGCTATAACATCAGCGCTTCCAAGCCTTCATGATTATAATGTAGAGATTGCCATTGTATTCGTTATTTTATTAACGATTTTAAATTTAAGAGGCGTGACGGAATCAGCATCTGTTTTAGCATATCCCGTGTACTTATTTGTGTTAGCTTTATTTATCTTAATTGGTGTAGGAATCTTTAATGTAGTGACAGGTAATGTATCACCGAGCTTGCATACATCAATTGGTACGCCTGTCGCAGGACTTAGCTTGTTTATATTTTTAAAGGCTTTTGCTTCAGGTAGTTCTGCTTTAACAGGTGTCGAAGCAATTTCAAATGCCATTCCAAATTTTAAAGAACCTGCACCAGTAAATGCAGCGAAAACTTTAATGGCTATGGGTGGATTATTGGCTGTTTTATTTTCAGGGATTGTTTTCCTGTCTTATTATTACGGCATTGTACCAAGCGCGACATCAACTGTTGTTTCCCAAATCGCTGAAGCGAGCTTTGGGCGCAATATAATTTATTATTTCATTCAAGGGACAACAGCATTAATATTGGTGCTAGCTGCTAATACAGGATATTCTGCATTCCCATTACTAGCTGTGAATCTATCAAAAGATAAATTTATTCCGAGAATGTTTCAAGTTAGAGGAGATCGTTTAGGGTATTCTAATGGAATAATTTTATTGAGTTTGGCAGCAATTCTATTAATCATCGTTTTTAATGGCACTACAGAGAATTTAATTCCGCTCTATGCTGTTGGGGTGTTTATTCCTTTCACCTTGTCTCAAACAGGAATGATTGTAAAGTGGATAAGAGAAAAACCTCAAGGCTGGGTACCAAAATTAATCATCAATTCAGTTGGTGCGATAATTTCATTTGTTGTAACGATTGTGTTTTTTGTGACAAAGCTTTCAGAAGTCTGGCCAGTCTTTGTATTCTTACCAATCATTATCTTTGCTTTCCATCGTATTAAAAAACATTATGATTCAGTTGGGCCACAGCTCAGATTAGTAGCAGATGAACAAATTCCACCGATTGAGGGGAATGTTATTATTGTTCCTGTCGCAGGTCTTACGAAGGTTGTAAGAAATTCATTAAATTATGCTAAATCATTATCAGCTGATCAAATCATTGCGGTTTATATTGCATTTGAAAGAGAGGATACGAAAAAGTTTGAGGAGCAGTGGAAGAAGTGGCAGCCTGATGTGAAGTTGGTGACATTGTACTCGCCTTATCGCAGTATTGTGCAACCACTAACAAAATTCATAGACAAAGCTGAAAGACTTGCTAGCAAGTCGAACTATCAAGTTTCTGTTGTGATTCCACAATTTTTGCCTAAGAAAGGTTGGCATAATATTCTTCACAACCAATCGAGTCTATTAATACACACGTCTTTACTATATCGAAGAAATGTAGTTCTAATCACAGTTCCATTCCATTTGCAAAAATAAAGGAGGATGTTATAAAGTTTTACCGAATATATAATACACTTAGTATATATGTAATAAAGCCCTGTATTTAATTACAGGGCTTTAATTTTTCTTACAAATATACTTTGATTAAAGACACGAATAAAGGAGATTCTATGATCATTTTAATTAATGGCGCATTTGGTGTTGGAAAAACAAGTGTTTCTGAAAAATTGCATACGAATTTAGAAGAGAGTATTATTTTTGACCCGGAAGAAGTAGGGTTTATGCTTAGAAATATTTTGCCTAACAATATTAAGAAAATAGAGGCACCTAGTGGAGATTTTCAAGATTTTATATTGTGGAGAAAGTTAGTTGTGGAAACAGCGAAAGGTCTTCATAATCAATATGGGAAGACATTGATTGTTCCTATGACTATTAGAAACTTTGAATATTTTACTGAGATTATGGAAGGCTTACATATAGTAGATAAGGAAGTGTATCATTTTTGTTTAACAGCCACCAAAGCGACGATTCATAACCGACTGTTAGAGCGGGGGGAAGTTGAAGGGAATTGGTGTTTTCAGCAAACAGATAAATGTTTAGCAGCATACGAAAACAATGACTTCTCACATTATATTAATACTGAAGATAAGAATTTAACTGACATAATTAAAGAAATTGTTGAGAAGTTAAATTAGCCTTTATATATGAATATGAATTAATAAGGGGCAGATTTTGTGGGAATTCAAGGTATAAACCATCTATTATTTTCTGTTTCGAATTTAGAAAAGTCCATTGAATTTTATCAAAACGTATTTGATGCAAAGTTATTAATAAAGGGTCGTTCCACAGCATATTTTGATGTCTGTGGTATATGGCTAGCATTAAATGCAGAAGAAGATATTCCGCGCAATGAAATACATAAATCATATACTCATATTGCCTTTTCAATAAAGGAATCAGATTTTGATACCATGTATGAAAAACTGGATAATTTAAATGTAAATATATTATCAGGGCGACAAAGGAATCAACGAGATAAGAAATCTATCTATTTTACCGATTTAGATGGCCATAAGTTCGAATTTCATACAGGTACTTTACAAGACAGAATGAATTATTATAGGCAAGATAAAGAGCATATGGAGTTTTATTAATGACAACTAATGTTTACTTTATAAGACATGCGCATTCAGTATATACACCAGATGAATTATCACGACCATTATCCGAAAAAGGGCTGAGGGAAGCTAAGAGCATTTTAGAAAAGCTTAAATTAGAAAAAATTGATACATTCATATCTAGCCCCTATAGAAGAGCAGTCCAAACAATTGAGCCTCTAGCAAAATATCATAGTGTTGAAATTATGCTAGATGAGGCTTTTCAAGAGCGTAAATTGGCTCAAGGGGAAGTAAAAGATTTTACTGCAGTAATAGCAAAAGTTTGGCAAAAACCAGATTTTGCATTTGATGGAGGAGAATCGAATCAAGATGCTCAGGCCAGAGGTATAAAAGGTTTAATGAATGTTTTACATACCTATCAAGATAATAATATTATGATTGGTACACATGGGAATTTGATGGTACTAATTATGAATTATTTTGATCCAAAATATGATTTTGAATTTTGGAAGGAGCTCCAAATGCCGGATATCTATAAGTTGTCTTTTGAAGGTAAGAAGTTAATGGAGATAGAACATATTCATTAGAGCGTTCTTCAATTAATTTGTATTTCATAATTCATATTTTGAGAGGGAGATTAGTAGATGAGGATAATTGATACGACTGAATATTTTTTAGAAAATTATAAGCCCACGAGTAGATTTTTAAAAAGCTACTACGATAAGTATCCTGAAATATTTCAAGAGTATTTTTTGTATCACTGCAAAAATACAGAAGAACGCCATTTGCTATCGATAAGTAAATATGAACATCATTTCGAGCACATTAGATTAGTTAGAAAAAGAATTGTTTCTATTATTGAGAGAATAGAATTAAGCTATAAAGAAAAATATGACGTAGAGTATCCGATAGATGTAAACCTACTAATTGGTGGTTATGGTTCGAATGCTTATACATATAGAGAAATTATTCCTAACATTAGTTTCGCGCTAGAGAAATTATCTCCAGAAATTAATCATTTGGAATATATCGTGGCACACGAGTTTGGCCATGCAACTCATAATATTATCTCAGATAGGAATAAAATCGATTGGAACAAAATAGATTGGATCAGTCCTCTCACCTGGCTAAACCAAGAAGGCGCTGCTACGCATTTATCTCGCCAAGCCGTTACAAACCTATTTCCTCATCAGTATTTTTCTTACGATGAGGATGGAGAAGAGTGGTTATTATTTGCTCAGGCGAATTATGCCGACATTAAAAGGGCATTTCTTGAAGATTATCAACAACTAAACTCCAACGAATTGTTTTACGAGTGGTTTTCTATTAATGGTGGGAAGAAATTCAAACACACGCGTCTGGGGTACTTTTTAGCAGATGATTTCTTTCAAAAGCAGGTAGCCTCTTTAGGAGAAATAGGAGCAATTATTGCTTGGGGTCGAGATGATTTTACACAAATGGTTGAGAAATGGTTACATGAATTATAGGGTTGTAATAACAGGAATATCATTTATGTACATAACAAGTTTCACATAAGTCACTTATCAATAATTGAATGATAGGTGGCTTTTTAATTTCTAATGCAGCTGTTTCATTGTTCATGGCATAATGTACACAGTGACAAATGAAGGTAGTTTATGGAGGATGTTATGGATTTAAAGAAGATTTTAATAGATTGGGTATCGATGTCCATATTAGAACGTAAAGCTTTGATTGCTAAGCAAGGTGATGAGTTGCTTTCAAATATGCTACAGGAAATTGGTGCTGTAGATGCTGAACTACGTGATCAGTTGATTTATAGAACATTTATGGAGATGCTTGGAGACCGGTTATTAACACATGAGCAAATGCATTTTTTGTTTAGAGAGTGTGTATCGGAGAAATATTTGTTTTTCCAGGTAGGTGATGAGCAGAGTGATACAGTGTTAACGCGTTCATTTACAGCGCTATTATTAACAGGTATTTTAACAACGGATGCAGAATTAGGGTTCTTACCTAATGAGGAGTTAGCTACATATTTAGAGAAAAGCGGTTACTATTTACAAAGAGAACGCGATATTCGAGGGTTTATAGATGGCAAGGGATGGGCACACAGTATTGCACATGGTGCTGATTTAGCTGCTGCAACAGTTCGTCATCCAGCCTTTGAACTACGTATGGCACCACCAATACTACAAGCAATAAAAGAATGCCTTTGGAAAAATGCTGTTTATGTAGATGATGAAGAAGAGCGTTTAATCGTAGTGATTGAAGCAATGATGGAAAAAGGTGTTCCAGAAGAGGTGCTTATTGAATGGGCAGAGCAGGTCTTTGATAAGTTAGATCATCATCTATATAGCAGAGGATATGATCAGTCGTATTTTAAAGCGAGGACTTGCACACTCCATTTTATGAAAACATTATATTTTGCATTGAAAATTAAAAAGATTATGCCGAAATTAGAAGGAGTTGTATATATGAATATTGCTAAACATTTTAAATTGGGTTAAGTAAAAAAGGTCATTTTTAATGTATGGTGAAGCTGCTAAAATCGAATCAGAAGATCAACAACAGTTTATATTTATATTTTTAACAGAAAGTGAATTAATAGTTAAGTAATATTTACCCTTTAGATTTCTAAATCTAAAGGGTATTTTTTATTTAAGTAGAATAGTAATTATAAGATTTACAAAGTAGAGGAAGTGTAAAATTATAAAATGTATTTACTACTTTCAAGAGCAGGAACATATTTAATTGCCTAAAATGTTCTGCAGAAATCAAATCGTTATTTGTCTTATATATTATGGTGTTAAGGCGTTAGTCATGCACTTTTTGAAGGACGGGGGATGAATGAGCGCATTAAAAAGAAGGGCAGCATTAATAGGCTGTATATTAATACTTTGTGCTTGTAGTATTGAAGAAAAAGCTATTGATAAACTGAGTGAACAGCAAGTTATGTTTACGGAAAAGAATACGATGGAATATCCTAAGTTAACAGTAAGGGAGAAAACTATATTAGAAAGAACTACGGGACTATATCTCATTTATGAATATCAAATAGACAAATCCTACAATCACTTAAAGTTATGGGTTGAGGCATATGAAAAGGGGAAATTAGCCGAGTCCGAAGTTTTACTACTTAACTCTGAAGTCGAAGGCAGTGGTACCATCATTCTGAATACAATTAAAAAAGTAGATACCATTACGGACAATATATTAAATTTGAGTGTGACTTCTGGAAATGGGAGTAACTCAAGTAGTATAAGAACCCGGCTACCAAATATGGTATCTGATCAAACTTTCACCGTATGGAAAAGTACAATTGCGGATCAGAAAAATATTGAGTCAGAAATGATATTAGGTTATATGATTTATGGACATTCTAATGAAACAGAGCCTTACAATTATGAGAAACTTAGCGAGAATCCTGAAAAAATAATCAAAGAGCTATCTGGTTATAAAGAAGTTTATGTCGTAAAAAGCAAATTTATAAAAAAGTAAAAATAAAGTCAATAGTAAAGGCGACACAGTATTAAACTGTGTCGCGCAAGACTGTAGACAAACTCGAAAAAATGAGTTTTCTACAGTCTATTTATTTTTATACATTTTCCGAAGCTTACCCGCGAGCGCCGAGGCGCTTCGACGCTACGCCCCTGCAGAGTCTCGTATGTTTCGCTTTTTGCAGGAGTCGTGCGGACGCTTCTCCAAATCTTAGAAGTGTAAAAATTGGCACTCGTAGTGTACTACTCTCAATAATAAGAAACAAGGAGGCAGTTGGAATGAACCCAATCAACTGCCTTTTGTCATCAATCTGAGGCCACTCAGTACTGAACTGTGTAGCTCTTTTTATGTTGTTCTTAATGCCAACTGTCCATTCTTCATTTCATAGATTTTATCGCAATAAGATAAAATACTTTCATCGTGTGTCACCATCACAGCTGCTTTACTTTTTTCCTTTACCTCTTTTGCAATGAGTGCAACGATTTCGTTACTACGCTCAGAATCAAGGCTAGCAGTTGGTTCATCAGCAAGGATAATATCGGGATTGTTCATAAATGAGCGTGCAATCGCGACACGTTGTTTTTCACCACCAGATAGATGCTGTACAAAGTGATTTGCGCGATGAGCAAGACCCACTGATTCTAATAATTCATCTGCTCTTTGTTGTGCTTCCTTATTCCAAGAGCCTGCAAGTTCAGCTACTAATTTAAGTTGATCTTTTACCTTTAAATAAGGAACTAGATTAGAAGCTTGGAATATATAGCCGATTGAACGTAAGCGTACTTCTGCTTTTTGTGTGTCGTTATAGTGTGCTATATTTTCACCGTTAACGATCATTTCTCCGCCATCTGGGCTCAGAAGTGCGCCCGCAATAGATAGTACTGTACTTTTACCTGAACCTGATGGACCGAGTATAGCAATAAGCTCACCTTTAATTGCTTGGAAATTGAGGTCGTGTAAAATCTCAATTTCCTGTTCACCGTCTTGAAATACTTTACGAATATTTTTTAGTTCTAACGGAATTTTAGCCATTATTCTGCCCTCCCCATAGCTTGTAACGGATCAGCTTTTACAATGCTAGCACTTGATAGTAGCGCACCGAAAATTGACACGATAAATAATACACCAGAGAATAAAAGGATTAAGCCGAAGTCAAAGACAAATGGAATACCCTTTGGCATAATAACTTGCAAGATTGCAGCAAAACTGATTGCTGCACCAATGCTTACAATTGATAAAATAATTACTTGGATAATTGTAGAGCCAATGAGAAAACTATTTTTTGCACCAACTGCTTTTAAAACACCAAATTGGTTAACTTTTTGAATCGTAATAATATAGAAGAAAGCTGTTAAAACGAATACTGCTATTATGATTAGAAATGCTAGCATCATGAATAATGAGCTTTGTTCAGCATCATAACCAGGTATACCTTTAATAACATTGCCTTTTTCTACCCAAACTCCACCTTTTATAGTAGATGAAACATCTTCTTGTAAATCTTTATTAGCATTCTTTATAACAATCGTGTTATAAGATATTTTTTGTTTTGTTGCGAAAATGTTTTCCCAGCTTTCTTTGTTTATAAAAGCTACGGATGTATGACTGAATGTTTGTTTTTCAGTAAAACCAACTACTGTATAAGTAATATCTGAGTTTTCTTCGTATAATTTATCGCCGATTTCAATTCCTTGTTTTTTTAATGAGTCATCGGCAACAATCGTTGGTTCTTTAGATGTTTTAATAATTGAGCCTTCAGTCACTTTGGGCATAAGGAAGCTATTTGGGTCAATCCCCATCATGCTTACGTCAACTTTTTTATCTGAGTTTACTTCCTTTAAAGAAAGCATTTGTAAACCAACTGTTTGCAGATTTTTATTGTCTTTTATTTTCGATAATACTTTTTCATCAAAGCGAGAGCGATCGAGGCGATTGTCTGCATCTTTGTCTAAATAAAATGCATGTGCATTCATATTCTGAATAGAAGATGCGTTATCTGATGATAGACCGTTTGCCAATCCGCTAATGATAAACACCAACGCTGCAACGAAAAACATGATAAAACCAATCAATAAATATCTAAGTTTGAAAAACCGAATTTCTTTTAATGAAAGAGAAAACATATCTACTTCATCCTCCTGTTCTTAGTTACATCAATAATGTACATCTTGGATATGAACGGAAGATGAATAATAAATTACAAAAAAAGTCAGTTATTATTTATGGAAAAGTTCACAAGATAATAACTGACAATATTATTGAATGGGTAGTGTCACAGAAAAAATCGTACCTTTATTTTCTTCACTTATAACATCTATTTTCCCATTATGCAATTTAATGATAGATGAAACGATGGATAAACCAAGTCCAGAGCCTTCAACGGAATGGGTTCTTGAGGAATCTACGCGGTAGAACCGATCGAATATCCTATCAATTTCTTTCTCAGATAAACCTATCCCTTTATCTTGGAAAGTGACAATAATGGATGAATCATTTTTTGCTATTGCTATATCAATGCTACCATTTTCTTTATTGTACTTTATCGCATTAGTTAAAAGGTTGTCCCATACGGTGTTAAGTAGTAAGGGGTCACCTACTATTTCGAAATCTGGTAGAGAATAACTGAGCATAATTCCCTTTTCTCCAATAGCCCATTGATATTGGCGGACAAGTTCTTTAATTTGCTCTGCTACATTAAATGATTTTTTCTTCATAATATCTTCATTCTGATCTAAAGATGAGAGGAGTAGTAGTTGCTTGGTTAGAGTAGAGAGTCTTTCAATTTCTCCATTTATAACTGCAATATATTTTTCTTTATCTTCAGATGGCAGTTCATCTTTTCCTAATAAGTTTGTATATCCTTTAATATTCGAAAGTGGAGACTGGATATCATGGGAAATATTTGAGATGAATTCTTTTCGAATATCATCGAATTGTTCTAACTTATTTGCCATATGAGAGAAGCTATTTGCTAGCTTACCTAATTCATCACTTCGATTAATATCTAGCTCGACATTAAATTTCCCCTCGGCCAACGAGTTCGTCGCTTTTGTTAATTTAGTAATAGGTTTTACTAAATATTTTGTACTGATGAGTACCATTAAAATACTTAGTATTATTGTTAAAGCAAATAGCCAACCAAATAAAATATGCATCTCATTGAAGAGTAATTTTATGTCTGGTCTAAGGAAGAGTGCATATTGTTTGTTATCATGTGTTAATGGTACTCCAATCGTATTTTTCAATTCATTTGCAAAAAAACCAGTAACAAATGTTTCTTGTGGGAAATGAAGAAGTCCGTGGTAAATCTCATTGTTTAATACTTGATCTATTGTAGAATTTGGCAGTTCCTTTACACGAAAATCTGCTCCAAAATAAGTACCTTTTCGAGATGTATCAACCAAGTACAGTTGATAACCAATGAATGACAGGTTTTCGAGATAGTCCTTCAAGTCAGTGGTCGGATGTTTTTCTGCAAATTCAGCAATGTCTAAAGCGATTTGTGTATTCTTAGCATCGTTAAATGGTTTTAGCTTCTGTTGATAATATGTATTGGATATAAAGAATGATAGTACGCCACTTAGTAGCATAATACCAATCGTCAACATAATGAATTTAAAGTAGAGGGATCTCATATACTTTTGTCCTCCAATAAGTAACCGATTCCGCGTACAGTCTTAATATGAATGGCATCTGTTAAATCTGAAAAGCGCTCACGTAGCCGTTTAATATGAACATCGACCGTACGATCATCACCTGCAAAGTCTAATCCCCAAACTTGTTCAATTAAATGCTCCCTAGAAAATACTTGTTTAGGATGAGACATCAAAAAGTACATCAATTCAAATTCCTTCAATGGTAAAAATATTGTGCGATTGCCAATTTGCACCTCATAATTTGATTTATTTATTGAGAGGTCACCGAGTCGAACGATAGAATCATCGACTTGTTTATCGTAACGGCGTAATAATGCTTTAATACGAAATAGTAATTCTTGCGGTTCAAATGGCTTTACAAGATAATCATCCGTACCGGAATCATAACCTTTTTCCTTATCGGTAATTTGGTTTTTCGCAGTTAGTAAGATGACAGGGATATCATACTGCTGACGTATTTCTTTTGTTAAAGAATAGCCATCCATATAGGGCATCATCACATCGATAACTGCTAAATCACAGAGCACACCTTTAAGAATGCGCAATGCTTCCATACCATCATTTGCTTTATATACATGGTATCCAGTATCTTGTAAATGCACCTCTACCAAATTTAGAATATTTACATCATCATCCACAATTAAAATATTGGTCATTTATTTTGCCCCTCCAATTTATAACAATCCCTTTGAATAATAATCATATAGTACTTCAGTAGATAATTGAAATCAAAAGAATAATTCATCTATCTTTGTTGACATGAAACCAAATGGTTGTATATAATCTTGATACGAAACCAAATGGTTATATATTAGTAATAGAAAAAGGAGAATATCAATGACAAACAATAAGCAAGAGACATTACAAGATATTAAACAAACAGTATTAGTTAATGCGCCAATTCAAAAGGTATGGGATTATGTATCGACTGCAGAAGGAATTGAAGCCTGGTTTATGCCAAATAATTTTAAATTAGAAAAAGGTCATGAGTTCCAAATACAATCGCCATTCGGACCTTCACCATGTAAAGTAATTGAAATCGATGAACCGAATCGATTATCTTTCGAATGGGATACTGATGGCTGGTTTGTAACTTTCATTTTAAAAGCATTAGGAGAGAAAACGGAATTTACGCTTATTCACGGTGGATGGAAGTATCCTGATACTATTGTAACCAAAGCTCAACAACCGAGTGCAATTATTCGAGACACTATGGAACAAGGTTGGGTTGGAATTGTTCAGCATAAATTCAAACAAGCGGTTGAAGGATAAGTATGTCAGCTGCAGAAAAGTATGATGTGTTCCAAGCAATAGCTGATCCAACTCGTAGGGAAGTGCTAAAATTATTAGCTACAAAGGAAAGGTCTATAGCAGAAATTACTACTCATTTTGATATGAGCCGTACAGCAATTTCTAAGCATCTTCATGTACTTGCAGATGCTGAACTTGTTAGCGGTTTAAAAGTAGGTAGAGAGAAAATCTACATGCTTCAACCAGAACCGTTAACAGAATTGAAACAATGGCTAGCCTTCTATGAGCAATTTTGGAATAACAAGTTAACAAAACTAAAGTACGTGGTAGAAAATGAGGCTATAACAGATACAGAATAATTGGCAAATGTAAAAGCTATTCATCTGAAAGTAAGAGAAGTGAAAGGATGGGGAAAATGACAAAAGTGACACCGTTTTTAATGTTTCAAGGGAATGCTGAGGAAGCCATGAATTATTATGTTTCTTTAATTCCAGATTCAAAAGCTCTACATATTACCCGTTATGGGGCTAATGAAACTGGAACTGAGGGTAGTGTAATGAAAGCTGCATTTTCATTGAAAGGGCAGGAGATTTTGTGTATCGATAGTAATATACAACATGATTTTACTTTTACACCATCATTTTCGCTCTATATTACTTGTGATTCAGAAAAGGAAATAGATTATTTATACGGCAAATTATCTGATGGGGGTAGTGAGTTAATGCCATTAGATAATTATGGCTTTAGCAAAAAATTCGGTTGGCTAGTCGACCAATTCGGTGTTTCTTGGCAACTTACATTTGTGTAATTGTGTAATAATTTAAAAAGCATTTTAATAGGCATGAGCTTTAATTGTTGGAAAGGTATATATTAAAAGAAGTCTGCCCATGCGGTAAGTTATGGGCAGACCTTTTTTCATTATCAGACTTGCATGAGAGCTCTATCTTTTCGACCGTGTAGAACATAGTATAGAACGATTGAAATTAAGATCACTATTACCATTGAAAGAAATAGATGACGATAGCCAATTATAGGTACTAGGAAGCCAAGTAAATAAGGTCCTACACCAAGACCGAAATCGAAAAGCAAGCGCTTGGGCAATGGAATTAAAGTTACCATAGCCTTGACCAATCAATGCGGCAGCTATTCCTTCTTACTTTGAAAAATGCTACTCTGATAATATAGAATATTCTAATATTAAAGAGAGTGGGATGTAATATGTCTATAGATAATGGAAATCGCGTGTTACCGTTTGAACAGGTTGTAAACTTTAGAGATATGGGAGGATACCCTGCAATAGGTGGTCGCAAAGTGAAATATGGGCTGTTTTATCGTTCCGGTGAATTACATAAAATGACTACAGCTGATTATGAGCTTCTTGATTCACTAGGAATTAAGACAATCTTCGATTATCGAGATGATCGGGAGGCGGAGGCTAAGCCGGATCCGCAATTTGAAAATGTTCACAACGAGCGTATTCCTGCAAAGGGTGATATAGGCTTTAAAATGCCAACCTCTTCTTTAAAGGACATGGATAATCGAGCATTTCTACAAACTGTGAATGCTGAAGTATTTACAAAGCTCTATGCACATTTACCTTTGAATAATCCTTCGTATAAGCGTTTGATGGACATCATTCAAGACCCTGAAAATCTTGGCCTATTACATCATTGTGCGGTAGGGAAGGATCGCACAGGTGTGGGTGGTGCACTTATTTTACTTGCATTAGGTGTAGATGAGAAAAATGTGATGCAAGATTATTTAATAACTAATGATTGTATGAAGCCGGTACAAGATGCGATGATTCCTGTATTATCGCAACATTTAAATGAGGAACAATTACAGCATTTTGGTGATATCATGAGCGCTAAAGAGCGGTATTTACAAGCTACTTTTGATGTGATTAAAGAATGTTATGGAGATTATAATATATTCTTTGAAAAAGAATTTGGTCTGACAAAGGAAAAAAGAAAAGCATTACAAGACTATTGTTTGGAATAATTTTATAAGGCTATATTAAAATCCCCTATTACCAGAAATTAATAAGGTAATAGGGGATTTTAATATTTTAGATTTTAAATTTATGAACGGTACGGTGTAGCGTTTCAGCCATCTGAGCAAGATTATTTGAAGAAGTGGTGATTTCTTCGATGCTTGCAGATTGTTCTTCTGAAGCCGCAGCTACATTTTGAATACTACTTGATGTTTCGACAGAAATGACGCTTACCTGGTCCATTGACTGGGCAATATCTTCAACACCCTTATTCATATTCTCAATGGCGTTATTCACTTCGGTCATTTGAGTATTTACTTGCTCTACAGATGTCACAATGTTCTCAAAAGCTTCGCCTGCATTTTCGAATGTTGTGGCACTGTCTCTTAAGTTGTCATAGCTAATAGCCATTGATTCGGCAGCGTCTGTTGAATCGGTTTGTATTGTTTCAATCCGAGTTCTGATTTCATTTGCTGCATCACGAGACTGTTCAGCTAACTTACGAACTTCATGTGCAACTACAGCAAATCCTTTACCGTGATCACCTGCACGAGCTGCTTCAATTGAAGCATTTAAAGCTAGTAAGTTTGTTTGATCTGTAATTTCTGTTATGAGTGTCACGATATTACCGATTTCTTTTGTATTATCGCTTAGTCGATTCACTACTGCTGATGTTTCTTGAATGGCGTCATAGGTAGTGTTCATCTTCTCTACAGCATTGTTGATAATCGTATTTCCACTTGTCGCAATTTGAGAAGTTTCTTGCGCTTTGGCAGATGCGTCCTCAGTACTTGAAGCGATTTGATTCATTTTGGTAGAAATCGTCGCAACGGTAGTATTCATCTCTTCTACAGAGTTTGTTTGCGTTTCTGAACCAGCCGCAACCTCTTGCATTGATTCAGTAATTTGCTTAATCGATTCATTTGTTTGTTCAGAACTAGCAGTAAGTTCCTCAGAAGTTGCAGCAACCTGCTCTGCATTTTCTGCAATTGAAGTGATTAAAGATCGTAAATCGGTTGCCATTTTATGAACGCCTTCGGACAATTGTGCAACCTCATCTTGTCCTTTAGTCTTTAAACGCTCCAATGTTAGATTACCTTTTGCAATCTCCTCCACATATTTTACAACTGAAACGATAGGAGTTGTAATGCGTTTACTAATGATGTAAGCGATAATTGCCCCAAGTACTACGAAGATTAGAGTCAAGCCAAAGCTAATCATTAATACTTGTGATTGGAGAGATGAAATAAAGGAAGCATCCATATCAATCCCGAAAATAATATCCGTGCCTTCAAATGGAACAAATATAGATTTATGGACACCAAACTCGTCTTTGTAAATATCACCAGTTTGAGCTTTTTGGTTTTTAAGGGCCTTAAACATATCATCATTAAAAGTATAGCTTTTATTACGATCATCGGTATTACTTAAAGCAATAATATGCTCCTTACCATTTGAGTTTGAGAGAACGTATGTATTTTCAACACCAAACTCTTTTTGTTTTTCATTTAAAATCTTAACTAACTTTTCGTAATTTGCGTTATTATCATTGTCTGCGCTAGTAACAAGTTCAGTGTCTAGGTCAGACATAATTTCACCTGATATTAAAGTAAGGCTTTTCTCAAATTGAACAATAACATAGTTGTTAATGACGTGTGTTGAAAATGAATACAATGCAATACTGAAAATGATTGAGAAAATCGCAATTGGTACTACAAAACTAAATATATATTTATACAAAATTGAGCTTTTGAATTTAGTAAACAAGTTCAACGTTAGACGCCTCCAAGGTTTGAATTGCCTGTGAAATAGAAGCTACCATTTCATCTAAATGTTGAACTTCTGTGTAAGGCGAAATAGCAAAAAGCTTCGCAGCTGCAACAGGAATCATGTCATCTGAATCGTTTACAGCGATTGTACAAACCTTCGTTGTATCCCCAAAGAAAACATTTTCACGATTATGACCTAGTATTTCGAATAGAGATTGATTTAGATTATTAATAGCTTGAACCTGTTCTAATGTGAAAGTACCTGTTTTTTCTTGAGACCAATCTAATCCTTCTGGATATAAACGGAACGCTGTTACGGGTCCGATATTAGAATCATTTACTACAGAAATATTAGGGAGTTGTTTTTGGATTTTATCTCTGAAGGCAAGGTTAACTCGAACGTAGTTAGCTAATATTTGCTGATATCCTTCCACACCGAAAGCAGTTAGGGCAGCGTAAATAGCTATTGAACTACCCATTCGAGAGCATTCTAATGTGTATCCTGTATGATAACTACCATATCCTCTATTCCCAACATAAGGCGTATCAAAATCTTCTAAATCGAGTAATCCGAAGTGTTTACCTTCTTTGACTAAGAATAAACTTGTTAGGTAAGGTGTTTGCCCAAGCTTTTGGAAGTCAAAGCATAAGCTATCAGCTAGTGAAATATGTTGCATACGCTCGTTAATACTTTGTAAGCTTGCAAGTACATTTTCTTCGAATTGCAGTGGATTTGTATTGAAATCATAAGATTTAAAGAAGGAATAAAATCCACCTAATGCTGAGTCAGCATGGATATGAATGGGTTTTAAGTCGTATTTAGATTCAAATTTAGTAGTGATGTCTTTGATAGCTTTGACATCGTCAATTGCAAAACTATCTGTTGCTCCAGTAGTAGCAACGATATAGACAGGAATGCCACCTTTATTGATTACTTCTTCTAATTTATTTGCTAAATCGTTTAAATCCATTGAATGATCACTAGTTGCTTTCACTCGTATTAGGTTATTACTTCCGATACCAACAGCTTCAGCAGATTTTAATAAGCTATAGTGAGCATTTTCGGAAGCGAAGCAATATAAATTACGTGGAACGCCTTCTTCTTTAGCATGTGGGAATTGTTTTGCGATTGCTAGACGTAATCCACTAAATACTGCACCTTGTCCTCCCCAAGTTGTATAACCCCAGCTTTGTGTGAAATCATAGCCAACAAGTTTCGACATCATGCCGATAACTTTTACTTCACTTTCAGCTGCAGCTGGACCATAAACATCCCATAAATTATTACCATTTAATAATGTTGTTGTTAATAGTCCGATGATTCCAGGGATACTAGCCATTGGCAGAACGTTTGTTACGAATTTTCTTGTGTGATATGGGTGACCTTTCATTAAGTCGATTAAGTCATTTACTACATTGTCCATTCCAATCGCTTTCGTAGGAACTTCATAGTTTTCAATCAACTCTTTATAGAAATTAGCGGACCTTTCTTGCATTGGGCCTAATGTACTTTTTTCTGGATCTTTTAATTCATCAAGTGATGTAAAAATCTTTTCGATATAGTGTAAAAGCTCGTTGCGTTGTTCTAGATTCCCGTCTTCACTAGGGAAAAGTTGTTGGATTTCTTGCATTTTGTTTAACACCTCTAATTTAAGTTTTTATGAAAATGGTTAATAAAGCATAATCGTATTATATCAGATTTAGTTCTTAATACACTAAAAATATAGCATGTATAGTAGGGATATATAATCAACTAAACAAATTAAATAGTAATGATATATAGAATTTTCAGTGTTTTTAAAACTGTTGATAACTCAATGAAGGCTAACTATATAATAAATGATATGATATAAAAATAATTAACATAATATTTAAAAAATAGGGAAGGTTGAAATGTTATGAATATAGCTGCAATGCTCAAGATGACTATTGCGATGGCATTATTCGGATCCATCGGTTTTTTTACAGTGAATACAGGAATTCCAGCAGAGGAGCTTGTATTTATTCGTTGTATTTGTGCGACATTGTTTTTAGGCGGTATATGGCTTTTTACGGGTGGTCATAAAACTGAACAGTGGTCGCGTCAGGAAGTTATCCAAACACTTATTTGTGGTGTGTTTTTGGTGTTGAATTGGGTGTTTTTATTTAAAGCATTTCAAGAAATGTCTATTTCAGTAGCTATTACAATTTATAATTTAGCGCCTATTTTCGTGTTGATTTTAGGGAGTTTATTTTTAAAGGAGAAAATGACGGTCCAAGCAGTCTTAGCGGTTATTGTTTGTTTCCTTGGGAGTATTTTCATTATAGGATTAGACCAATTTACATCTTTTAAAGCATTATTTACTTCAGGGTTTGTGTGGGCCATGTTGTCAGCAATTTGTTATGCATTAACGATGTTTGTAGGAAAGGGTATCACTCACTTAAGTGCCTACGCTATGACGTTCGTACAGACAACGGTTGGAATTGTTATTTTATTGCCTTTTATGGATTATGGGGTATTTGAAGGACTGACAACTTCAAATTGGATGTACATTTTGGGGACAGGTTTAATACATACTGGATTTGTTTATTATTTATTTTTTGATAGCTTGCGTAAGTTACCTACTATTGTAGTGTCTGCGTTAGTTTTTGTAGATCCAGTTGTGGCTATTCTATTGGATATAGCGATTTTAGATTTCCGACCTACTTTGTTGCAAACAGTTGGAATAGCACTTATTTTCGCAGGTATTATTTATACATTAATTAAGCCGAGTAAACAGATTGTTGAATTACCACAAGTATAGAAAGAGCTGTCCCAAATAATAGGGGACAGCTCTTTGAAGTTTTAAACGTCTTTTATCATTAATACATGTTCAATGCCTGCATCTAGAAAAATATCAGATGCCACGTGATAGCCTAATTTTTCATAGAAGCCTTGAGCTTGAACTTGACCATCCAATTTTACTTTTGCAGCACCTAATTCTTTTGCTATATCTTCTAAAGCTTGAATAATAATACGACCTAGGCCATGTTTACGATATTCTTCTAAAATAGCGACACGTTGTATTTTACCAACGCCCTCAACTAAACGAACGCGACCAGTTCCAACTGCTTGACCATCGTGATTCGTAATAAGAACATGCTGACATTCCCCATCAAGATGATCAAATTGATCTAATTCTTCTTCAGCAGGTACTTTTTGTTCTTCTACAAATACTTTCACCCGAATATCAAATGCTTTTTGTAATTCTTCTTGTGTTGTGATTTTGTGCGCTTTCATATAATTCAGCTCCTCTATTTTTAATTCTTCTGAAAATTCATTGGTCTTATAAGTTATTTTAACAGGTGCTGTATGAAGAATCTCTAATAATTGTTCAGCCATGAAGATGAGTATTTAAATACGTCTCTCACTCATTCTATAATCATGCCTAAAATGACTCCTATGTTACTCCAATTCAAAAGGCATTTAAGGATTAAAGAATAGCTTTATTCTTATTGTGCTAACGAGGGTTAGTTCATTAAGAAATGTTATAATAGACGCTACTAAAGTAGGTGATCATTCAAATGAAAAACTGGCTTGAACTATCCAATACAGAGGAAGAAAAAGTATGGAATAAAATATATGACGAATTAAGGTTTGAACCAAGCATGGTCAACTTTCCATCTTTTAAAGTACCAGCCCCTTTTATTACCTACGATATCTCTCTATACTTTGGCGGATATAAAGGTTTAGATGCCTATGATGACTTGGAAAAAAAGCATTACTTGTTTTTCAAGAATGTACGTCAGTAGATGAATATATTTATGCATTAGATTGGCAGCATGAATGTTATTGGATAAATCCCTATCTAGAATTTCAAAAAAACGAATTCGATAATTGGACAGTACCGATTTTCCCAAATATAAGGAGTAGAGCCTTCTCCTACTTCAACTAACGGGCAGGTTAATTGAAGAGTGTTGTTTAATTTGTGTTCAACAATAGGGCCATATTGCGGAATAGTTGAAAACTGACATATAACAATTGTTTTGTTATATGTCAGTTTTTTCTTCATATTCGAGTATATCACCAGGCTGACAATTTAATGTCTGGCAGATTTTTTCTAATGTGGCAAAGCGAATACCGCGCGCTTTATCTGTTTTTAGTATTGATAAGTTAGCTTGAGTAATTCCAATTTTTTTCGCTAACGCTTTTGAAGAAATTTTTCTTTCAAGCATTACTCTATCTAGGTTAATTTTTATCATTAGGAGCTCCCACCTAAATCACGTTATTAGAATCGTCTTGTAAAGATATGCCGTATTTAAAAACCACATAAAGCGTATAAACGATGGATAACAGAAGAATGTTTCCTATTAAATTTGGCCAAGAATCTGAAAAGATATCACTGACATTGTACACATGTACTTGCGCAAAGAACAGCTGACTAATGCAGTCCAAAACGGTAAAGCTAGTAATAGAGATTAATATTAGCTTGAGGTATGTAAGATTTAGAGAAACAAAGAAGTGTTGTTCGTAAATATTACCAATTATTTTATGTAGAGCGTACATAATGATAAACCAACAAGCAATGATTGCTAGAGCGACTAAGCAAGAAAGTACCAAAACCCATACTGATAGGTTTGTGTTTGAGTTTAAATCTGTATACTGTAGCAATTGTTTTTTGACTCCTTTTGGTACTAACAATAAAGCTCCAGACGCAAATAATAGCACTAATCCAGCAAATGCACATAAAAATTGAGCAATTAGCGACATAATTGATAAAAACTTTAGAACGGTCTTAGTAAAAAGATTCATTAGAAATCCCCTCCTTATTTTACATATTATTCTAAAACAATAAAGTGTTATCGTCAAACAATAATATTTTTGAAAATTTTTTTCAAAAGATTCCTGACGTATAGCTTTAAAATTTAGTTTGGTCAAAACAATTCAAAAGTTTGGTAGTGTTCAAAATGAAAGATGGGCTACTGGAAAGAAATCTTTCATAACTGACGTGGCACACTTTGGAATTTTAAATTTCCGAAGACGAAAGTAGATTGTTTTAATAAAAATGACATTAAGTTAAACAGCGAATTATCATATTCTAGTATGATTCTAATGGATCATGCTTTTTATTTTGTAAATTTTTAATAAAAATTTCATTTTAAGTGTTAACATTTTTCGTTGTTAAAGGTCTTATAACTGAAAAGGAGGGGAGTAATGAGTCGGCATGATGAACTGTACATAGTTTTGCAAGAAAAAACAGCAACTATTTTTAAGTATTTAATTAAAAATGGCGCAAATCCTCGAGATGCTGAAGATATTATCCAAGAATCCATCTATAAATTTATTTTAAATATTGATTCAGTTGATCCAAACAAAGCGTATAGTTGGCTATTTCGAGTAGCAATTAATCATTATTATGATTTGTGTCGCAAACAAAAAAGGGAAGTGAACATATCTTTTGATCACTTTGAGCTTGTAGACGATTCACTTTTACCAGAAGACTATGTTCAACAAATTGAGATGAAAAAAGAAATTGAAGACATACTGAATCAACTGACTCCCTTACATAAGCAATTAATCTTATTGAAATACGTACTTGGATTAAGTTACGAAGAGATTTCTGAGATGCTGGATATAAATTTAGGAACATTGAAAACCTATTTATTCCGTGCAAGAAAATCCTTTAAAGACATATATAGAAAGGAAAATGAAAAACATGATAGAAAATAAAAAAGAACAGGAATTAAATGATTTTTTTGATGGAAAGTCAACAAGTTCTATTTCAAAGGTTGTAAAAAAAGCAAAGAGAAAAACGATTCTCCGAAATATGGGTATCTCTTTATTTGTCATAGTTTTATTATTAATTACTTTAAGTTTGTCTTGGTATTTTATTTTAAGGGGAAGTCAAGAAAAGGCGATGCGTGATATCGAATTATTTAGCAAAATCACTAATCCTAATATTGAGTTATTAGAGAGTCAAAACGAATCAAATGGTGTATTTGAAGGTATTTTAATGTTTAATCGATACAAAGAGATTGAAGGGATTCCAGTAGATTGGAGTAATTATGTTGTTAGGTATAGTCTGTTTGGTGGGATGAGTCGTTTCAAACGTACTCTAATACAGATTAAAGATAAAGAAGATGGACTTGATAGGTATTATGACCGTGAGACAAAGCAAAGAACCATGAGTTTTTATCATCCAGAAGTATTGTACAGCCAAATTCGTAATGACCTAAATCTCTTAAATAATTTTACAGATGATACTTTTGTCGAATTGGGAGTTTCATTTAACCAAAAATATACACCGGAAGAAGTTCGAGAACTAATTCCAGAGAATATAACACTTAAATGGTACTGGGTAGATACTTATTCACGTGAAGACATTAAATCATTAAACACACACTTAACCAAGCATAAACCTACGTTCCCTGAATTAGCTACTGAAATTTACGGGTTTAGAGAACACCCTACCGATTCTTCTATGAGTGAGAAGCGTTTTATTGATGATGTACAAACGGGCTTAAATGAAGATGGAAAATACTTTGGGGAATTCAATCGTATATATAACAATTTAAAAGGTGATTCTGCACAACTAGCTTCTGAAAATATTGAGATAATAGGTGCTGTGGTAACAGGAACACCGAAAGAATTAGCTGAATTAAATGATATGGATCTGATTCGGGCAGCTGTACTAGGCGTAACGGTAAAACCATATTGAAAATAGATTGTTATAACCATAGTTTATGAAGAATTGAACTTAAATTGATGAGGTGCTTTAGTAGTTTAATGGCAGACTTATACGGCTTCCAATTTTTTGTTTTTTTGTAACGAAACCCTCTTAACTTAGTCTTACTTATGAAAGGAGGTTGAAATGTGACCGAATTTGAGAGCATTTACAATCAATATTTTCGAGAGGTTTACTCGTTTGCACTATTTTTAAGTCGTAACGAAAAGATAGCTGAAGAAATAACACAAGAAACATTTTTTAAGGCATTAAAAAATATTGATAAATTCAACGGGAAATGTAAACTCAATGTTTGGCTTTGTCAAATAGCCAAAAACACATACTTTACCTATCTCAACAAACAAAAACGGTTTGATACAGACGATATACCTGAAGAAAATAAAAATAGTATTGAAGAAATGATACTAAATAAGGAAGAGACTTTCCGTATTCATAAAGTCTTACGTTGCTTAGAAGAGCCTTATAAGGAAGTTTTCACGTTAAGAGTATTTGGAGAACTTTCCTTTAAACAAATAAGTGAACTTTTCGAGAGAACAGAAAGTTGGGCGAGAGTCACATTTCACCGAGCTAAACGTAAAATTCAAGACTTGCTGAAGGAGGAATAGAATTGTGTAAAGTATCATGTGAAATAGTTAAAGATTTGCTTCCATTGTATTATGACAACGTATGCAGTGATGATAGTAAAAGAATGGTAGAAGAACACCTTGTCGAGTGTGAAATTTGTAAAATAGAATTAGACAGAATACAAGCTGATTTTAAATTATCAAAAGAAGCAATTGAAAGAAATAAAAATGATGGTAATGTTATAAAAAATATAGCTTCTTCCTGGAACCGTTCAAGAGCCAAATCATTTATTAAAGGGGGAATAATTAGTGCATTATTTATTTCTCTTATCATACTTGGATATTTTGGTTTATTTCATTGGAACATCACAAGCGTTCCTACTGATATGGTAGAGATAAAGAACATTAGTGAAATGGCAGATGGCAAAATTGTCTATTACGCCGAGATAAATGATGGTTATAGTTTGAATAGCTTAAAATACGATATGGATGAGGAAGGTAACTTATATATCATTCCTTTACGGCCAATTATTAAGCAAGAGGCGGTACAACCACTAAGTGTTTTGGAAAAGGGATATGACTTTATTGACATTAAGGACCAAGAAATAGTTCGTGGTGAGGGGATAAAGGCGTTGTATTATGGAACCCCAAAGGATAATATTTTGATTTGGAAAAAGGGAGTGGATTTGCCCAAAGCAAGCGAAGAAATAGAGAATATGTTCCACTTTAATTAAAAATAAGGATTTTGCTCTTCAACTACCATGAAAATTAATTTTTTCAAGAAAAGAAAAATGACAATACTTAAGAAGACCCTTGCCTAATCGTTAAAAAAAGAGGAGAGCGGATATTAATAAGACTATTGTTTTCGGTAGACTATTAGTATTGACTCCACTAACCATTTTCATTCTCTGTGGTGCAGGACTATTTTGTACTGCATGGATGGCTAACGGGATGCTTTAGTTTAGTAAAAAGAAAAGGGCGTTACATATCATATAAAATATGTAACGCCCTATTATTTATTTGTCTTAGTCTTAGTCTTGACCTACAATCGTACTTCTTCTATCAAGTAAGGTAACGTCACGCCAAACGCCATTTAACTGACCAAAGCGTTCACGTACGCCAACCTCTGTAAAACCATACTTTTGATGTAAATATATACTCGCGGCATTTTCAGAGAAAATTTGTGATTGAATTGTCCAAATACCAAACTTTTCACTTTCTTCGATGCATTTTTTTAATAGCTTCGAACCAACGCCCATTCCTTGAGCTCGATTACTAATATAAATGCTATTTTCAACTACACCCTTATGGAATGTATTATTTGAGAACGGACTAAGTGCGATCCATCCAACGATTTCTTCATTTACGCGTGCAACAAATCGACATTCTTCTAAATGCCCAGCATCCCACTGTTCAAAACTAGGAGGTATTGCATGGAACGTAGCATTTCCTCCCTCAATACCTTCAATAAAAATAGCTTTAACTTGGTCCCAATCAGCGGGAGTCATTGTATCGATGATGACTTGTTCTGCCATATATGCTACCTCTTTTATAATAGATTTCAAAGCTTTAAAATATTATATCGAATTTATCATGAAAATAGTGTAATTATCTGAAAATATTTTAAGAGACAAGCTTTAGGCCAACTGCAGCACTCAGCACCATTGTAATGAAAATAATACGTTTCCAATCTTTTGATTCACCGAAAAAGAAAATACCAACGAGTGCGCCACCAGATGCACCAATACCAGTCCAAATAGCGTAGGCTGTGCCCATTGGAATTGTATCCATAGCATAAGAGAGACAAGAAAAGCTAATTGAAAATCCTGCGATTAGGCTAAGCATAATAGAAGTTTTCTTTTCATATTGCCATTTGTTCATCATAGCTACACCGAAAATTTCACAAATTCCCGCGACAATTAATGCAAACCAAGCCATTATTCTACACCTTCCTTTTTATCGTCTGTGACAATCTTCAAGCCCATCACACCAACAAGTAATAATATAATGAGTAAAATTTTCGAGATTTTAAATGGCTCATCGAAAAACAAAATGCCTGTAATGACAGTGCCCGCAGTACCAAGACCTACAAAAACGGCATATACCGTACCGACAGGTAAATGGCGCCCTGCGACGAGCAATAAATAAAAGGTAAAGACAATGGCAGATGCTGTCCCTCCCCAAGTCCAAATATTGTATGAATGTTTTAATCCGACAACCCATAAAACTTCAAAAACAGATGCTACAATCACAATTAACCAATGTTTGTTCATCTCATTCATCCTTTCTGATTTTTGGGTAAAAAAAGCCCAGGAGACACTGAAATATCAGTAGTCTCCCAGGCTTTTATCCTTCCGTGGCATAGCTATATGGCTATGAGATTTCTCTCGGACCAGGCTAGCATTTTGCTACGGAACCCTAGAAATCATTGTTGTATCAAGTTAAATTAATTGTACTAAAAAGGAACAAGAAGTTCAAGGAAGAAGGTTAGTTATCGAGATAACCGCGTTCTCCAAATGGTTTTAATTTAGCGATCCATTGCTCTTCAAGTTTTGCTAATTCTTTTTTTACATCGAAGTAGCCTTCTTCCTTTTTTTTCAGTATTTCGAGAGTTTCAATTTCAAATGAAGCTTCCCCAAAGCTGTTCCAATCTGCTTGGAGGGCTTTATTTGTATGGTTATTCATTTTCAGCATGAATTGTACACCGTTTAATCTCTTTAAATTGTTTGTACTACCGATATAGATTTTGTTGTTAGTTATATTGGTAATTTTATAAACACCTGATTGGACGGGAGTTTCTTTATAAATTTGTTTGAGTTCTTTTTGACGGTCCACTATGAAGTCCCTACTTTCTTATTTTTTTATCCAATATGCACTACCATCTGCTTTACGATCTAAAAAGCCATATTCGATTAAATAGCGACGAATCATTGCATAATCATCGTGAATTGGCTTGAGGATAACATTTAATTCTTTTTCTGTATAAGTTGTTTCGCTATCAAAGCGATTTGTAATTGCACGTAGGATAATAAGTTTTTGTTTTTCCTTCTTCGGGAAGCGTAGTAAAGGTCCATTCGTACCTTCAGGGAAAAGTTTGTTTAATACTTCATCCTGTTCTTTGTCGGTAACATTATAACGGTCATCAACCATCGTCGCAGTTTTATGAATAGGTACGAACTTTGGTGCGTTCATATCTTTTTCCTTTAATAGTTCCATCATGACTAAAAACGTTTTAGCTTGGCGTTCTTTTTCTTTTAAGGCAAAACGATGGTGACGGATTGTAGAGGCGCTACCGATTTCTAATTCTTCTTGTACTTCAGCATCTGTTTTTCCTGCGTAAAATAGACGTAATAAATTACTTTGATGCTCAGTTAGACCTGTCATTTTTTTATTGAGTCCAATTAAATAGGCAAAAACTGATTGATGTACTTCTTCTATGTGCATTTGCATATACTTTTCCGCTTCATATAGAACATCATTTTGAGGGTAAATAATGCCTTTTTCTATTTGTTCACCGCAAAGAAGGCAAGTGTAACAATGAGTATCTTCTGAGTACCCTTTTTTTAGTTGATTTATTGATGTATTCCAAAATAGTTCTGAAATTTCCACTTATAAACACCTTCTATTCCTGTTTGTTTATATACAAACTTTATTTGTTGTTGTTTGTTGTTCTATAGACATAATAAAACTATGTTTGTTGTTTGTCAATGATTAACATTTTGAATATAATGAACAAAAATGGATGATGTAAGTTTTAATAATAGATTCCGGGAGTGAAGTATCTTGTTATTACATACTAATGTTAAGGTCAAGGCGATTGTTGCGACTGTTTTTGCAAAGTTCTATCCAGAACGCTTATATTTGTTAATCATTTCAGGTATAACTCCGGAGAAACCAGAAAATTGTTTTGGCACCGACTTTATAACAGCCATATTTCAAGGGTTAGGTGTGAAACGGAAAGAATGAAAAACTTAGAAAAACGATAAAACTAGTTGATTGGAGTGCAGGCGGCGACCTTGGGGAACTAGCGAACATCTTGAGACCCCGCAGGAGCATTAGACGAGGAGGCTTAAGGTTCGTCCCCAGGAAAGCGTCCTCCGGAACGGAAACGGCATCGAAGAAAAAGCCATGGCAGAAACGATTAATCGTTTCCGCCATGGCTAAAATTCGTTTTATGGACTTTTTCTGTGCCCTTTTAATTTGCACCTGTTTTTTTATTAATTTTTAATTTGAATTTGATAATCTTCAAACCATGTATGAATTTGTGCTAAATAAGCTAGAAGTTGAGGGCCAGCCATTAATTGACCGAACCAAGGGACTCTGAATGAGGTACCTCCAGACTCTATAAGGCTATCTAGACGTTCACGTTCAAAGAATTCATGTAAAATTGAGTTTTTGTCTTGAAGAATTTCTTTAAGCCATTGTTGAACTCCGGCTGTATAAGCAGGGTGGTATGTTTTGGGATATGGGTTCTTTTGTCGATAGAGCACCTCTTTTGGCAAAAGCTCTTCCATCGCTTTTCGTAAAAGACCTTTTTCCATATTTCCCGTGGATTTCATTTCCCAGGGAATATTCCACAGATATTCTACGAGGCGATGATCTGCAAAAGGTACCCTTACTTCAAGGCCAGCGCCCATACTCATGCGGTCTTTGCGCTCTAATAATGTCGTCATAAACCAAATCATGTTGAGGTAGAACAATTCACGTCGTTTTGCGTCGTCGGGAGATTCGCCATCCAATCGAGGTGTTTCGGCAATTGATTCTTCATAGGCATTTCGCATATAGTCTGGGATATTAAGCTTTTGTTGCCATTCAGTTCGTAGGATAGATTCACGTTCATTAATGGAACGAATCCATGGGAAGTTGGAGAATGGTTGTTTAAACCAAGGATAGCCACCGAATATTTCATCTGCACATTCACCTGACAGACCGACCGTGAAGTCTTTTTTAACTATTTTTGCAAACCATAATAGCGATGAGTCTACATCAGCCATACCAGGAACATCGCGTACATGTACTGCTTCTTTCAAATAATTAATTAGTTCTTGTTGTGTAATAATTTCTGAGTGATGGACCGTTTTAAACGTGTCGGTCATTTTTTGAATCCAGAAGGCATCTGTGGAAACTTGAAAATCATTTGATTCAAAAAACCTTGCATTATCTTCATAATCGATGGAATAGGTATGAAGAGCTTCCTTTCCATCTTTTTCATATTTATTTGCTGCTATGGCTGTAATAATACTGGAATCTAATCCACCTGATAAAAAAGTACAAAGGGGTACATCGGAAACCAGCTGTCTCTCTACTGCATCTGTCACAAGGTCACGTACATTGGTAACAGTTTGATCGAAGGAATCTGTATGCTCAGAGCTTTTCACATTCCAATAGCGCCATATACGAAGACCATCCTTCGTAAAAGTAAGTGCATGAGCCGGTCTCAATTCATGTATATTGTGGAAAATTCCTTTGCCAGGAGTACGAGAAGGTCCAAGACTGAAAACGTCAGCAAGCCCTTCATGTTTAATGATTGGTTGAATATCTGGATGTGCAAGAAGAGCTTTTATTTCAGAGCCAAATAATAAGCCACTATTTTGCTTTGTATAGAAGAGTGGCTTTACGCCAAGTCGATCTCGTGCAATGAATAATTTTTCAGAAATATCGTCCCAAATAGTAAATGCGAAAATACCATTTAGATGATTGACACATTGCTCTTGCCATTCAATATAGCTTATAAGTAAAACTTCAGTATCTGAGTTAGATGAAAAGTGATAACCACGTTTTTGTAGTTCACGGCGTAATTCATCTGTATTATAGAGTTCCCCATTATAAGCAAGTGTGTAGTTAGTGCCGTTCTTTGAACGGGTCATTGGTTGCTCGCCACCACTTGGGTCTATGACGATGAGTCTTTGATGTCCAAATGCTGCATGTGTTTCCGTCCAAATGTTTTCTGCATCTGGGCCACGTTTTTTTAACGTTTTAGTCATGGTATGTAAAACATTTTTTTGCAGTCGTAAATCCTTTTTGAAATCTACCCATCCTGTGATACCACACATCATTTCACATCCTCTGCTTCTAGTCGTTACGTAGTGTATGCGAACTGGGCGGAGGATGTGCGCGTGTTATCGTTCTTTTTCTTTCATATGTTCAATATGATTGGCGCCCCATTCCTGCATCGTATTTAAAATAGGTTGAAGTGTCATTCCATATTCGGTGATTTGGTATTCTACTTTTGGTGGTACTTGTGGGTATACAGTACGTGTTAGGATATCTTGTCCTTCTAATTCACGTAGATGCATTGTAAGCATTCTCTGCGTGATATCTGGAATGAGTTTTTTTAGTTCATTAAATCTAAGTGCTTCTCCATGTAATAAGTGATCTAAAATAATGGGCTTCCATTTGCCGACAATCATATTTAATTATGTAATTAATAATGAAGCAATCGTATCCGATGAACGAATTCAAGAGATCGTTGAACATGCAGTAAAACATACACCGTCTTCATTTAATTCTCAAACAGCTCGTGCAGTTGTTTTGTTAGGTGAGCAACATTCGAAATTATGGAGCATCACAACTGAAACATTACGCCAAATTGTACCAGCTAATGATTTCACGCCTACTGAAGAGAAAATGAACATGTTTGGTGCAGGGTATGGTACGGTTTTATTTTTCGAAGACCAATCTATTGTAAAAGGATTGCAAGAAAAATCCCCTTCATATGCTGATAACTTCCCGATTTGGTCTTTACAATCATCAGGTATGGTGCAATATGTAGTGTGGACTGCCACTTGAACAAGAAGGTTTTGGTGCCTCTTTACAACATTACAATCCACTAATTGACGATGAAGTGAAAAGCGAGTGGAATATTCCGTTAGACTGGAAATTACTTGCTGAAATGCCTTTCGGTAAACCCGTTGTTGCAGCTGGAGAAAAACAATTTTCACCTATTGAAGACCGAGTGAAAGTATTTAAATAAGGTATGGATTTTGGGCTGCTCCTAAGTTTGACTTAGGGGCAGTTTTTTGTATTGTATGCGAATCAAGTAATCTATAAAGAATCTACCCAAATCTATTAGAAATTTCCCCTTTGGCGTGATACTTGAAAATCAGTTAATATAGAGTAGTTGTAGTTTAATATGAAAGGAAGTTGATTATGAGTCAAAATCGTAATCAGAATATAGAGGAGATTAGTACTGCTAAGTTGATGTGGCAACTTACTCGTCCTCATACGTTAACAGCGACATTTGTACCTGTTATTCTTGGTACAGTTCTTGCTATGTTCGATACGAACATAGATATATTGATATTTGTGGCAATGCTTGTATGCTGTTTAGCACTACAGATCGCAACAAATTTATTCAATGAATACTATGATTTCAAACGTGGATTAGATACAGCTGATTCTGTAGGAATTGGTGGCGCGCTTGTACGTCACGGTACTAAACCTTCTACAGTGCTAGCTTTTGCACTAGCATTATATGGAGTCGCTGTTGTACTCGGCGTTTATATTTGTATGAGTAGTAGCTGGTGGCTTGTTGCAATTGGTGCAGTGGGTATGGCAATCGGTTATTTATATACTGGTGGTCCTTACCCAATTGCTTATACACCGTTTGGAGAGCTATTTGCAGGTCTTAGTATGGGGATTGGATTTGTATTAATTTCATACTTTATACAAGCTGGAACAGTCAGTATGACAAGTCTTTTAGTATCGATTCCAATGGGTATATTAGTTGGGGGCATTAATATGTCAAACAACATTCGTGACATTAAGGAAGATACAATTGGTGGACGTAAAACATTAGCAATTCTTTTAGGACGTGAAAAGGCCGTGAATTTACTTGCATTTTCATTTATTGTGTCTTATGTATGGATAATCGTACTGATTATTATAGGTACTGTTAGCCCGTGGTTACTTGTTGTATTAATAAGTGTTCCAAAACCATTACAGGCAATTAAGGCATTTAAAGAGGGCGTAAATAATCCCCCTAAGCAGGGAATTGCGATGAAATCAACTGCATTGACAAATACATTCTTTGGATTTTTATTGTCAGTGGGACTAGTATTAAGTTATTTAACTTAATTGATGAAATGAAAAAACTGTCTAACAATCAAATGAGATTGTAGACAGTTTTTTTGTGAATATATTTAGTGCTTTTGCAATTGATGGGCAAATTTCGTTTCCTTTAGTCTGACTGCTATGATGCAACCAAGCAGAGCACCGCTGGCACTTGAGACAAAAAATACTGGCATAAAGAATAGAGCGGTGAATGAAGTACCCATTATTATTTTGACATATGGTACAGCAATCAATGAAGCAATTATACCAGTACCAAATATTTCTCCTACAGCGGTTAGCCATACTTTTCCGTAATACTTGTAGAGCATTCCTGCTAAAAAAGCGCCTATCATACCACCAGGAAAAGCTAGTAAGGAACCAGTGCCGGTTATTACTCGAACAAGTCCAGTAAGAAATGCAATAAGAACAGCTGGTCCAGGTCCTAGCATTACAGCAGCTAAGACATTTACAGCGTGTTGAACTGGATAAGCACGTGCAATGCCTGCTGGAAATGATACAAAAACAGAACCTGCAACGGCAATAGCGACAAACAAGGCTATTGTCGTTTTGCGTGAAGTCATGATATTTTCGCTACCTGTTGCAAGACATGTAGTAGTTGCCGTGTAGCTACAAAAGGTTCTTCATGTGTTGCGATAGTAGAGATGAGTGAAATGCCATCTGCTCCTGCTCTGATAACTGTTTGGCAATTATCAATTGTAATGCCACCAATACCAACAATCGGTAAAGTGGGGTACTTAGTGACTGTTTGTTCAATTAAAGTCGTACCAGCAGGGGACTTCGCATCCGCTTTAGAGGTGGTAGCGTAAATTGGACCAATGCCAACGTAATCAGCGCGTGCGGCAATAGCTGCAGTAACCTCTGCTAATGAATGTGTAGAGACTCCTAATATTTTCTCCGCCCCAATCTTTTCCCGAACTGCATTAGCACTAGCGTCATCTTGGCCAACATGTACGCCATCTGCATCTAAAGCAATTGCTAAGTTTACATCATCATTGACAATGAAGGGTACATTATGTTTTTTACATAGAGCTTGGCATGATTTAGCAAAAACTATCTTATCTTCGCCAATAAGAGCGTTTTCTCCTTTTTCTCTAAATTGAAAGAAGGTGATACCGCCGCGTAGAGCTTCTTCTAACACGATGAGTGGATCACGTTCTCCGACATTTTGACTTCCCATAATGAAATATAGTTGAAGTTGTTCTCTATTCAATGATTATAACTTCCTTTCGTGTCTTTTCTGAAAGCTCACGATAAGCCCAATGATTCGTCGGTCCATGGCCAGCACCCAATTGTTGTCCATTCGCTATAGCAGCTTGGATAAAATATTTCGCATCAATCACTGCATCCGAAGCGGTAAAGCCTTGAGCTAAGCGGGCTGCTATAGCAGCTGAAAATGTACAACCAGTGCCATGTGTGTCTTTCGTATGGATTCTTTCAGATCGCATAATGAAACGTTCGCCGTTTGCTGTTAAAAATAAATCTTCAGCATAACTTTTTGTATCACGGTGTCCACCCTTTAGGACAACGGCTTTAGCGCCCATTGTAATTAACTTCCTGGCAGCATTCTCTACATCATTATCTGATACAATCGTTAAACCTGTAAGCACTTCAGCCTCAGGAATATTAGGTGTAATAATGGTTGCAAGTGGTAGAAGCTCAGTTTTTAGAGTGTGTACTGCCTCATTTAATAAAAGTGAAGCCCCGCCTTTAGCAATCATGACGGGATCAATAACGAGCGGTGGTTGATCATAATCTTTTAATGTATCTGCTACATCGTGGATGATTTCTGCTGAAAAAAGCATACCTGTTTTAATAGCGCCCACCGGAAAGTCGTCGAGTATAGCTTTGATTTGGCTTACTACATTTTTAACTCCAACGGGATAAACGTCATGAACACCCAAAGTATTTTGTGAAGTTATAGCTGTAATCGCTGAAGTACCGAACGCACCAAGCTCTTGAAATGTTTTTAAATCTGCTTGAATTCCAGCACCACCACCGCTATCAGACCCTGCAATTGTCATAACAACGTTTCTTGTCATAATTGAACACCTTCATTTTCTACAATTATTATGTTGTCACGTAAATCTCCTGAACTAATAGAATATAAGTTGTTAATTAATTCAACTGCAAAAGTGCCAGGAGCAGCCGCTGTTTGTGCTGCCTTTTCTCCAACTTGTTTGTAAAATGATAGCGCACTCGCGGCTGCTTGCAAATGTTGTCCCTTTGAAACAGCAAGAAATGCACCAGTCACTGCGCTAAGTAAGCACCCAGAGCCTGTAATTAGTGGCATAAAGTCATGTCCACCTTCAATTTGAATTGTCGTTTGACCATCAGTTACCGTATCCTTAACCCCAGTGACTGCAACGATACAGTTATTTCGATTGGCAACTTCTTTAGCAATTAGTTGTACATCTATTTGCCCTTCGCCAGCATCGGCTCCTCTTGATTGCCATTCGACATTACCGATTGCAGCAAGTTCTCCTAAATTACAGCGAATAGCTGTAACTTTGATTTCCTTTAAAATAGTTGTCACCGATTGCATACGAAACTCACTAGCACCTACGCCAACTGGATCAAGGACAACCGGAATATTCTTTTTGTTGGCACTTTTGCCCGCTTCAATGATAGAAGATACAGTTCCTTGATCAAGTGTACCGATGTTAAGAACTGTACAGTCCGCTAGGGTAGCCATTTCAGCTACTTCTTCAATTCCTTCCGCCATCATAGGTGAAGCACCAAGTGCGAGGAGACCATTTGCTTGGAAATTGGCAACAACAATATTTGCAATATTGTGGATTAGCGGTTTTTCAACACGCAGCTTTTCTAGTAAATAATTTTTGTACATTATTTAGTAAGCTCCTTTTCGTATTGCCCAATTGTCCATTGTTGTTTCGTCCACGCCATTTCCCAAAAGTGCCATTCATAATAACTACTTTTACGGAAATGTTCTTTTAGCTGCTGAATGCGTGTAGGAGGTAAATCTTTAGCAAGGTCATTCATGCGATTAATTTGTTCCTCTACCAATTCTCCGAACCATTCAGATCCATATGTTTGAATCCATTTATCATAAATAGGATGATTAGGTTGTGAATCTTTTAGACGTTCCCCAATTTCATAGTAAAGCCAGTAACAAGGAAGTAGTGCAGCTAGAGTGTCGGCTAAATCACCGTTATTTGCTGTACGATACATATGAGAAACATATTCGTAAGCTGTTGGTGCTGGCTCAAATGATGCGAATTCTTCATCCGTGATTTCTAACATAGTAAAAAATTGCTCATGAAGTGACATTTCTGCAATACATGTTGATTCAGCATGTTTGGCAAAACGTTGTGTAGTATGTAAATCATTTGCCTTTACGGCTCCTAGTGCTTGCACTTTTGCGAAATGGGTTAAGTAATAAGCATCTTGTTGTACGTAATATTGGAAAATATCGAGTGGTAATGTACCTGCCGCAAGTGATTTTACAAATGGATGATGAAAGCTACCTTCCCATAAATCATTGCATTCTAGTCTTACTTCTTCACAAAATGTCATCTCTATGCACCCCAAGTTTTTTGTATTTTGAAAACAAAAAGCCGCCTCCTGATCTGTGTCAGTAGGCGGCAGACAATCATTTTCAATGAAACAAAATAGAATGATAGCGCCACTTCCCTCCGCTGGTATGAGCCAGATCAGGTTCCAAGGGTCCACAGTACTCTGCGTCTCAGCCAATTATATGACTCCCCTAGTGGTTAAAAAGCGATTTAGTTTTCAACAACAATATAACATAAACAATGGAATTAGCAAGGTGTAAATTAACCATAGTAAATAGATTGTAATAAATGGCATTATGACATAGCTATGAGCTTATTTCTATGTTAAGATACAACCTATCTCAATTTTTAAATTAGAAAGTAAGGTGAGCGGATGGACGTAACTGCAACAGCGAAGGGGCCAGAAGAGAAATTGAATTTATTTCATTTAACATGGCCGATATTTTTAGAAGTATTTCTATTTATGTTGATGGGGCTCGCTGATACATTTATGTTGAGCGCATTGTCAGATGATGCAGTATCAGGCGTCGGTGCCGCTAATCAATATATTCATATAGCAATATTGATTTTAGAAGTAATAGGAAATGGTGCATCGATTGTTGTTGCTCAATATTTAGGGTCTAAGCGTTATTTGGAAGCATCCAAAATTACAGCATTAGCTGTTTCGTTGAATTTAGTTATTGGCCTAATAATGAGTGTCGCTTTTGTTATTTTCTCAAAAAATATTATGATTGCAATGAATTTACAAGGTGATGTTCTTGAGTATGCTAGTAAATATTTATTTATTGTTGGAGGAGCTATTTTCCTACAAGCAATCATTAATTCATTAGCAGCGATTATTCGCGTGCATGGTTGGACGAAACAGACGATGTATGTGTCACTTGGAATGAATATCTTTCACGTGATAGGGAACTATGTTTTAATCTTTGGTAAATTGGGCTTTCCTGAACTAGGTGTGCAAGGTGCGGCCATTTCATCAGTTGTCAGTCGTATTTTGGCTCTATTAGTATTCTTTTGGTTATTGTATCAAGCACTAGATGTACGTATTAAATTGCAATACTACGTGTCATTATCAAAAGAATATATCAGTAAGATTTTGCAAATTGGTCTTCCCTCTGCATTTGAGCAGGTGATGTACCAAGGCTGTCAAATTGTCTTCTTATATTATGTGACGTATTTAGGAACAGAGTCACTAGCAGCTCGGCAATATGCGTATAATATTTCAATGTTCACCTATTTATTTGCCATAGCGATTGGAACGGGTACCGCAATAATGGTTGGTCGTTATGTTGGCGCTAATGAAAAGGATGCGGCTTATAAACAATTGTGGATTAGTTTGAAATGGGCGATATTATTTACAATAGTGATGGTCGCAGTAGTCGTTATTTTCCGCTATCCATTAATGCGTCTCTTTACTGATAATCCAGAGGTTATCAAAATAGGTGCGGCAGTGTTAGTGTGCAGCATTTTGCTAGAAACAGGGCGCACATTTAATATTACAATTATTAACTCGTTACGAGCATCAGGTGACGCTAAATATCCGTTAGTCATCGGTTTTTTCTCGATGGTTTGTATGAGCTTACCACTTGGTTATTTGTTTGTATTCCAATTAGATATGGGTTTAGTAGGCGTGTGGTTAGCAATTGCGGCAGATGAATGGTTCCGAGCTATCCTAGTTTTCTTTAGATGGAAAAGTCGCCGTTGGGAAAGATATGCTCTCGTTTCACCTGACAAAACGAAATAGTTTGATTGGATATTGTATATAGTTTGTAGTGAGAGAAAAGACGTTAGCATATTGATGCTAGCGCTTTTTTTATGGATTTTTGATGAGAGGGGTTAGCGCCAATTAAGAAGTTAGAGAGTTAATATTACAATTAGAATAAAAGTCCACACAAGATTGTACAGTTGTAAGTATAATAATTCCACAAGGGAAAAATAAAGTTCAAAACTACACGGTGATTTTTATAACAATCAGTATTCAATAATGAATTACTCAAGAAAGTGTGTAGTTTTTTTGTATAAAATAATTGTAAAAACATGCCTCTATTTAATGAAGGGGGGAGTAAGATGGAAATCGTATCAATGATTTTACACGGTTTATTAGCTGCTACATTTTTAATGGCAGGATTAGGGAAAGTAAGTGGCTCAAAAATGCACGTTGAAGGTTTTCAACATTGGCGCCTGCCACAATGGTTCCGTGTTACAACGGGATTGGTAGAATTAGTTGCTGCAATTTCATTAATTGTTGGATTCTGGATTAATGACTGGGCAACTTTCGGAGCAGCATTATTAGCAATTACAGCAATCGGTGGCGTTTTAACACATGTTCGTGTGAAAGATTCTATAAAAGAAACATTACCAATTATCGTACTAGGCTTGCTTGCATTTGGAGTATTATTTTTGAACTTATAGAAAAAGACTAAATCACTGATGGCTTAGAGTCATCAGTGTTTTTTGATTATAGGGGTTTTTCGTCAGACTCATTGATACGAACCGAAAGAATGTTAGAGCTCAGCCTACTACCTCTTCATATTTTATCCTTAGCCAATCATCGCTTAGTTTTGTATACTTGGGAAAGAAGATTAATGAACGAGGTGTTTGGCATGGCATTGCCGAGAAAAGTAGCGAGTGCGAATTATATGAGGGAGCGTCAAGGAATGTTTGCTTGCCCCGTTTGTGGGGATGAGATGATGGTGACTGAGGATTGTAGTATTGTTTGTGACAATCGACATTCTTTTGATATTGCAAAGCAAGGGTATGTGAATTTCATGACACATGCTGCGACTTCAATGTATGGGAAAGATTTATTTGAAGCGCGTAAGCAGGTTATCGAAAGTGGTTTGTATGCACAGATGCATAAAGCGCTTTGTGATTTACTGAAGCAGATGAATAGTAATGTTGTTGTATTAGATACGGGATGTGGAGAAGGGTCACATTTAGCAAGCATACAAAATAAATTCCAGGAGCAAGCTGATAAGAGTTTTGTTGGAGTAGGTATTGATATTGCAAAAGAAGGAATTATCGCAGCAGGGCGCAATTACGAAGACATGATTTGGTGTGTCGGCGACCTAGCAAAAAGTCCATATCAACAAACAAGTTTTAATGCGATTTTGAATATTTTATCACCTGCAAATTATACGGAGTTTAAGCGACTATTAAAGCCGAATGGAATGGTTATTAAAGTCGTGCCACAAAGTGGATATTTACAGCAATTACGCGCTATGTTTTTCGCGGATTCTGAAAAAGAATCCTATTCAAATGAACTTACAGTTGAACGATTCAAAGAGAATTTCAGTGAAGTAGAGATAAAGCGTATAACACAAACTATAGCAATAGATCAAGAATTGGTGCCTCTATTAATGCATATGACACCGATGGGCTGGCATCAAAAAAATAATGATACAGTTATAAATTTAACTGAAATTACGATTGATTTAGATATATTAGTTGGAAAAATATAAGATAGTCCTCCGCATTTGGCGGGGGACATTTTTTATTTAGAAACTTTTTCCTTATCTTATCCGTATTGAATAAAGAAGGAGTGATTTGATGTATTTAAAAATTGAAGCGCCACAGCGAAGTATTTCGAAAGAGGCTGTAAAGGTTTGGCGTATAACTGAGACGCTAGCAAATGCCGGAATTCTTACAGTACTTGGGATCCTCTACTATTTACATATGCGTTTTGAGTGGAAGGAATGGATAGGTTGGATTATTTTGGGGGTTCTAATATTGACTGTCTTATTTGCAATTTGGGAGATATTGTTCGAGCCAGCATTAAAGCAAAAGTATTGGCGCTATGATGTGGATGAGAATTTCATTCAATTGAAGTACGGTGCTTTAAAAGAGGTGAATGAACTGGTTCCAATGACAAAGGTACAGTCTGTAGAATTGAATCAAGGGCCATTCTTGCGTAAATATGGCTTGTATTCCATTCAGATTGGAACTATGGGGTCAGGGCATGCAATTCCTGCGATTTCTGAGAAAGAGGCTTTTGAATTGCGTGATCAAATTGCACATTATGCAAAAATTAAGGAAGTGGAATGATGGTGCAACCGTTGAAAAGATTACATCCACTCGTTCTAGTATTTGATCTATATAACTTAATTAAAAATAATATAATCTTTTTTATATTTATTTTTTTATTGAATATGGGGTCTGGTAAATGGTGGATTCAAACAGCAAAATGGCTCTTCTTGGCTTATGTTGTGATAATGCTTTTTATGAGTATCGGTAAATGGATAACATATAGATATGTGATAAAGGATAATGCTATCTATATTATGTCAGGGGTTTTTTCGAAAAGTGAGCGGACTATTCCATTTTTAAAAGTGCAGAATGTCCAACGCCAAACGACTGTTTTTCATAAATTTTTTAAAGTGACTTCATTAACTTTAGAAACAGCAGCTGTTGGTGATGAAAGTTCCATCACGTTTGATGTAATTTCTAGAGCTGAAGCAGAAAGTTTAGAGAGAGCAGTTACAGAAACTCGTGCACATACGGAAATCATTGAAAAATCTAAAGATGGAATTCTTGAGGAGCAGTTAGTAGAGCAAGAGCTGAAAGATGAAAAGACTATTCATTTTACACCGACAAAACAAGATTTGGTGAAGGCTACTTTTACTTCACTTAGCTTTTTAATTTTAATTCCAATCATTTCTAAATTGGATGATGTTGTTAAATTCGATATGTTTAAGGATGAAGTGACAGATGCTTTGAAATGGGGTTGGGCAATCTTAGCAGCTGTTATTATTGGCTTACTACTTATCTCTATTGCAATTGGTATGGTTCATACATTTATAAAGTATGGCAAATATGAAATTTCATCAGATACAGAAAAGGTTTATATAAAAAAAGGTGTCTTCAATGAATCAATATTTTCAATTCGCAAAGAGAAGGTACAGGCTGTTGAGATTTCGCAGTCTTTCATGAAGAGGATTTTAGGCCTTGCCGAGGTAAAACTTATAAGTGCAGGTAATACTACAATTGGAGAAGTAGAGACGAATACACTGTATCCATTTTTACCGTTGAGAAAGGCATATACATTGATAAGTGAGCTGTTGCCAGATTATCAAGTGGAAGAGAATATGCATGAAATGCCGAAGAAGGTACTTTGGATTCGAGTGATTCGCCCAAGCTATATTTGGCTTATTGCAACGGCAGTAATTTGGTATTTCAAGCCTTCATTATGGTGGATTTCGATAGCTTTGCTTCTAATTATTTATTCTTCTCGCATATTAGATTTTAAAAATAGTCGATATATATTGAATGAGTCTTTTATTCAAATGAAAACAGGTGGATTTTCTACCGTATTATTTATTACAAAGCGTAGTCAAGTAATTGAAGTAAAGACAGAACGTTCGAAGTTACAGCGGTACTTTAACGTGGCCTCAATTAAAACGGTAAACCGAGCAAAACCAGTATTACATAAGGAACTTCTTGACGTACCTCAAGAGGTTGCATCTGAATTTTATAACTGGTACATGGATAGAACCCAAGAAGTAAAAACGCAATAATTAGTTTTAATGATCATAGAATGGGAATAATGGAAGCAGAGAAATTGTACGTCGGGATAAACAAGCTGAAGTAACAACATTGGAAAAGGGGCATATTTACTCTTATGGACAATGTGGTCTGCCATATGTAATCGATGGTCGAATCCCATCAACAAACAATGTAATCGCACGTAGTGTAGAAACGTTTCGAACGAAATATGGTATTGATGCCAGAACAGGACATAATGTGACAAGTATCGATTCAGAGGCGAGAACAGTATCTGGCGTTGTGGCTGAAACGGATGAAGACTTTCATATTTCGTATGACCGTTTACTTATTGCTACTGGCGCTAACCCTATCTTCCCTAAGTTTGAGGGGTCTGACTTGGCGGGGATTCATACGTTAAAAACTATTCCTGATGCAAAGGCTATTTTAAATGATTTAAATGATTCTGTTAAACAGGTAACCATCATCGGTGGTGGCAACATAGGCTTAGAAATGGCTGAAAGTATTGCGGAACTTGGTAAGAAGGTACGTATTATTCAACTTGGTGATCAGTTAACTGAAATATTCGATCAAGATATGGCAGAGCTCATTCATGAAGAGGCAAGGAAAAATGGGATTGAATTAATTTTCAATGAAGAAGTGAAAGGCTTTAAGGGCGAAGCTAGGGTGCAAACAGTTCTAACAGATAAGGGTGAGTATGAGGCTGATTTTGTACTAGCTGCTATTGGAGTAAGGCCTAATACAAATTTCCTTGATGGTACCGGTATGCATATGATGCCAAATGGCGCAATTTTGGTAAATGCCTATATGGAGACAAGTATAGAGAAAGTTTATGCCGCTGGTGATTGTGCTAGTCATTTTCATCGGATTAAGCAGAAGAATGATTATACTCCGCTTGGAACAACAGCGAATAAGCAAGGGCGTATTGCAGGTATGAATATGGTTGGTGATGTTGAAACTTTCAAAGGAATTGTTGGTACTTCTGTTGCGAAATTCTTTCATCTAACTTTAGGGCGAACGGGATTATCTGAAAAAGAGACCCAGAAGCTAGGATTAGATTATGAAGTGTATAAGCAAAAGGCGACAGATATTGCTGGTTTCTACCCTGGTAAGCAGGAAATAGAATTGAAGTTTATCTATCAAAAAACAAAGCAGAAATTGTTGGGAGCACAAATTATCGGTGGTAATGGTGTTGATAAACGCATAGATGTTTTTGCAACAGCACTTTATCACGAAATGACACTGAATGACTTATTAGATTTGGATCTTGCCTATTCACCTCCTTATAATGGAGTCTGGGATCCAATTCAACAGATTGCAAAACGAAAATCATAATATAAACAGTTGGTTTTTAGTTCAGCTTCTAGATAAAGTGAAGATCCGTAGAGACATTAAGCCTCTACGGATTTTCTTCTTGTTAATACTAGTATGAATTTGAAAAGGATGAGAAATGTGACAGCACCTGCCGTATCCAACATCACATCTTGGAAAGTAGCTGTACGACCGGTTGTGAAATATTGATGGAATTCATCAAGTGCCGCTAATGAAAATGTTAGAAGGACTGCAGTAAATAGGCGGAATTTATATTTTGGTAAAGCAATAAATAATGTTATCGCTATTAATCCGAACATACCAAAATGTGCTGCTTTTCGGATTAAAAATTCTAAAAAGTAATAATAGCCGCGTTCGTCTACTGATATGATAATACCCCAATAAGGAATTTCTAAATGAGATAATAGAGGTCTTAGCGGTTCATTTGGAAACCATTCACGTAGTAAAGGTACGATAGTTTGCTGCTCATAACTCTGACTAGACGAGATGAAAATGACTAACATTAATATGAGTAATGGAATAAATTTTTTCATATAAGAACCATACCATAAATCGACAGGATTTTCAGTCGGGAAACGAAAATGGTAATTATACTGTAACCTTTTGCAATCTCATGAAAGATGGTATGCTAAAAAAGCACTTAAATGATAAAGGACGTGTTAGAATGCCCGGACGTAATGAATCGTGTCCATGTGGTAGTGGTAAGAAATACAAAAAATGCTGTGAGAAGAAAGAAGCAGTCACAGTAGAAACTGTATACGCAGAAGAACTAGAACGAGTATTGCAAACATTTTATGATAAGTATCCGTTACGTAGCGACATTCCTGAGTTTGCTGAAGTAGCGAAGAAATGGCATGATGCAGTCGGTAAATATTTATTAGAAGATATGATTGAAGCCATTGCATTAGACGCATATTTCTTCCATGATAGAACGGATATTTGGCAAGGATATTTGCAAAAAGTGAAAAAAGAAATAGTACGCCCATCAACTTTAGCTGTATTAAACACTTGGGAGCATCCAACAATGATGGTTGCTGAAGTGACTGCGATAGAAGAAGACTATATGGTAGTACGAAATATTTTAACGGATGAAGTACTACACTTGCGTCGCGAAAGTGACAAGCCTGTTCCTGTAGGCGTACATGTATTTTGCTTTATCTTACCAGATGGCTTAAATAAAGAAGCGCATTACTTAGCAGTATCAAGTATGATTTTCTTCCCTAAAGATCATCACGCTGTATTCGGAAAATTAGCAGATACATTTAAAGTACAATCAGATTTAAATGAAGAAGCTTATTGGAAAGAAAATAGCCTAGTTTTTTGGGAAGAGTTAGGTGAATCTGGCTTTGGAGGTGGAGAATTTACCGACTTTGAAGCAGATGTATTTTTACGTGTACTAGAGTTTTTAGAAGGTAAAGGACAAGACCCAAGACCAGTTCTTGAAATTGTAGAAGATTATGTAGTAGAGCGCCAACCGAAAGCACGTAAGGCTGTAGCAATTGCAGCTGGTGCAATTCGTTTTGGTGAAGAGCAAAAATTATTTGGACCACTGGGAATGACAGTAAAAGAAATCGCTGAAAACTTTGAGGTTTCTCCATCTTCATTAAACAAATATTATAACGAGCTAACGACTTATTATACTGAAAAAAATAATTAACAAGAAAAACTACTTCAATTAATGAAGCAGCTTCAGACTGTAGACAAACTCGGAAAAAACGAGTTTTCTACAGTCTTTTTATTTGTATACAGGATAGATCAGGTTTTCCGAAGCTTACCGCTCGCTTACCGCGGGCGAGCGCCGAGCCGCTTCGTCGCTACGCTTCTGCAGGGTCTCGACTGTCTCGCTTTCCCGCAGGAGTCGAGCGGACGCTTCTCCAAACTAATAAAATGTTGCCTTCTACTTTTCTATTGACTCATTCAATTAAATAGACTTCAGACTGTAGACAAACTCGGAAAAAGCGAGTTTTCTACAGTCTTTTTATTTGTATACAGGATAGATCAGGTTTTCCGAAGCTTATCGCTCGCTTTCCGCGGGCGAGCGCCAAGCCGCTTCGTCGCTATGCTCCTGCAGGGTCTCGACTGTCTCGCTTTTCCCGCAGGAGTCGAGCGGACGCTTCTCCAAACTAATAAAATGTTGCCTTCTACTTTTCTATTGACTCATTCAAATAGATAGACTTCAGACTGTAGACAAACTCGGAAAAAACGAGTTTTCTACAGTCTTTTTATTTGTATACGAAATAGATCAGGTTTTCCGAAGCTTACCGCTCGCTTTCCGCGGGCGAGCGCCAAGCCGCTTCGTCGCTATGCTCCTGCAGGGTCTCGACTGTCTCGCTTTTCCCGCAGGAGTCGAGCGAACGCTTCTCCAAACTAATAAAATGTTAACTTCTACTTTTCTATTGACTCATTCAATTAAATAGACTTCAGACTGTAGACAAACTCGGAAAAAACGAGTTTTCTACAGTCTTTTTATTTGTATACGAAATAGATCAGGTTTTCCGAAGCTTACCG
>NZ_JBNNTI010000010.1:96740-98839 GCF_050278625.1 Viridibacillus sp. NPDC096237
GCGTACCGCTCGCTTTCCGCGGGCGAGCGCCGAGCCGCTTGAATGCTAGTGATGCAGCTATAAAACTGGATATTGCTAAAGATACCCTTCGTACCTACTCTCTTGAATTATAATGTGCTGGCTACGAAGTCAAAAGAAATAATAGAAATCAAAGTGATTATTCAGATTATGACATATTAATATTTCGTGCTTTCCTAACGTTGAGTAAAACGCATGGATTAACGCTCAAAGAGGCGGCATCTAAGGTTTCAAGTGCAGACTTCATACCGTCTAACGCTACATCCCTTCAAGCCTTGAAAACTGTGGATTTAGAAGATATTTTTAAAAGTATGGAACTCATGGCTGAACACGTTGCTACGTTAGAGCATGATAATACCGTTTTATTAGAGCGTTTGAGTACGTTAGAAACCAAGTCGGATATGACTTTAAAGGCGATTGAACATCCAAAGGAAAGTAATGAGTTTAAGCACATGCAAGAACTGATGGATACAATGATAAGGAATCAAACAAAGTTAGCTGAAACTACACCGAATACCAACGCTTTAATGGCTGAAATTCGTAAATTAAATTCTAAGATTGCTGAATTAGAAACATTAGCAACAACCGAACAAACTAAAGGTGGTTTTTGGTCAAGATTATTTAGAAATTAATTTTCGTAAAAAAGAGACTCTTCACTAAGATGAAAAGCTTGATTTCTCAGCACTTAAATTGAGGAATCAGGATTTTTGTTGTTCCATTCACCAAAATCAATTGCTAAATTGAAGACGATCTTCGTCACCGGGAACAAAAAAAGCCAAGAAGCATAAATAAATAGATATAAGCAAATCTATTTTTATGGGAGTGGATGGAATGAATACTCCATTGATTATCGAATTAAAGCGGATTCAATCTCAGCAACAGAATAATTATAAAGCTCTAATTGACCAGAAATTATATCGGCTTCAAAATAATGACTCAGTACATACCAAATCTCTTACAGAATCTGTGACAGATATCGAAGAACAGGGAATAAAAAAAACGAGAATAGAAGATAAAAAAGAATGTAATGTAATTCCACCTTCTAATTTGGAAAATATCTATTCAAAAGAGAATATAATTCCATTTACTATATTTGTTGAAATTGATGATTTTCTTCGTCTACCTATTTCGGGTAATATCATTCAACAATCTGCACTATTCCTCGAAGGCGATAATCAGACACAACAATCAGAGAGCCATTCACAGTTTATTCATACAGAATTATCTTACCCTGATCCAATGCAATATAGGTTAGTCCGTTCAACAATTAATGAAATTATTAGTTTTACTTCTGAAAATGAAATGCAATATGCAGAGAATAGGATATATGAAACGATTGCTAATCCAATCCATATGCATTCACAAAAAAAGAAGGGTAAACCAGAATGTACACATAATCATATAGAAGTAAGAGTCCCTGTAGTAGTAGGAGAGTATGAAATTGAAATAAATATGAGCAATCAAGTTTTCTTTGAACAGGAAGTTCTTGGTTTTAAAGAAATCTCTAGCAATGTTGAATTAAGAAATTTGAAATTTATTCCTGATCAATCTGGCAAATCATTAGGTAATGGGTCATGTACAGTTTCCAAAGGAAAAATAACATTAGAAGGTAAAATTTTACAAAATTTTAGGTATTCAGCTATTACAAATCACAATGAAAATGCGTCGCAGCAAAAGCAAAAGAATAATCGACTTCACCAACGAATGGCACTTAACTTAACCGTTCATCTTTCACAAATACAGAAAATTAAAGCTACCTTATGTGATGAATAAACTAAAATATGCCATCTTTAGAAGTTGATATAAATAATAGTTTGTTTCTCTATTCATGTTTAATAAATAAATTCATGCTGTAAATGAATCAAATGACTATTCTATTAGCCTATTGGAAAATATTTAATCCACATATTTTATTATTAGAGTTTGAAAAAGCTCAAAAAATAATAGAGGTGAGGAAATGAAGAATTGTAACAACAGTAACAACAGTCAACAGCAACAGCAAGAAGCATGCATAGTACCATCGACGCAACAAATTCCGGTGGCTGATAATGCAGTAGTAAATAATACGACAGCCAGTACGC